>NZ_JBEZIB010000004.1:0-303172 GCF_040650855.1 Streptomyces sp. NPDC048606
CACAACCTCGCCCTCGCCGGATAGGCCTACGGGCGGTACAGCAGCCCACTATCCCCGAGGCAACTCAAAGATCATTTACGGGACAACCCTTAGCGGCGAGACGCGCAAACTCTTGGACTTATGGCCGGTCTGTCGAGAGCCTGGGGCCATGGAGAACACGACGCACCGCAGGCCGACGGCGGAGACCAAGGCGGCGACCAGGACGGCGATCAAGGCGGCGATCGCTGCCGAGCGCAGGGAGTTGGCGGCCGTGCTGGACGGTTTGTCGAGCGAGCAGTGGAACGCGCCGACCCTGTGCGGCGGATGGCGGGTGAGGGAGGTCGCGGCCCACATGTCCCTCGGGTTCCGGTACACGCGCTCCAGGATCGCGCGGGAACTGATCGCGGCGCGCGGCAGTCTCCACCGGATGACCGACCGGTGCGCCCGCAGGGACGCGGCCGGCCATTCGACGCGTGAGCTCGCCGCGTTCCTGGCCGACAACGCGGACCACCCCTGGAAGCCCCCGGTCGGCGGGATCGCGGCGGCCCTGGGCCACGACGTGATCCACGGCCTGGACATCACGGTCGCCCTGGGCCTGGACCGCCGCGTCCCCGAGGACCGCCTGCGCATCCTCCTGGAGGGGGTCGACGCCAGGACCGTCAGGTTCTTCGGGGCCGACCTGGACGGCACAGCCCTGCGCGCCGACGACCTCGACTGGTCCTTCGGCACCGGAACACCCCTGTCCGGAGCCGCGCAGGACCTCCTCCTCGTCGCCTACGGCCGACGGCTCCCCGCGGGCCACCTCCGCGGCGCCCAGCGCGACCGCTACCTCGCCGCCCGGGCCTGATCCGGGCCCCCGCCGCTCCCCGGCGCCGTGGCTGGGGTACGTTCCTGCCGAGTTCGGTTTCGGGCCTCGGCCGGGCGCCGACACGGTCCGATGGGCAGGTCCGCGCCGGACTGATTCCGGGGAGGGGATCTTGACCCGCAAGAAGAAGATGAACTCCGACGCGAAGGCGCTGAGAGAGGAACTGTACGAATTCCTCCGCATCCTTGCCCTCGTGGACGCGGATTGGGTGCGGGTCGGCCCGGGGGTGATTCTCGGCGGAGCCGCCGGCAGCCCCTTCTCGGCAACCGCCTCCATCGACATGGGGCGCTATCCCAAGGTCACCTTCGCCTTCAGCAGTCAGGGAAACGGTGAGGCGTTGCGCGCCGTCGAAACCGCTCTGCGCGAGAACCCTTGGAGCGGCACCGGCCTCCACGTGTCTGGCCGTCAGATCATCGTGACCAGCGAAGAACCGATCCGCTGGGTGGCTCACGGGCACTCGCCCGATGCGCGTCAGGCCTCCTGCACCCGAGCGGCGGATTGGATCCGGTACGTCCACACGACTCTGTCCCCGCTCCTCGGGCCCGCACTCGGCAATCCCAGCCCTCGTGGGGAAAGGGCGAAGGCAGCACCCGTATCCACCGCCGGGACGCCCGCTCTCCCCAAGCAGCAACCGGCCTGCCCGGTCTGCGGGAAGGCCCTGCCCTCCGGCAGGGCACGGCATCAACAGTGCGAGCAGGGTTTGCGAGGGCGCTCCGTAGCGGAGCAGTCCGCAGCGCGCCCCGCCGGCGTCGCACTCGTCCAAGGCAGTGGGCGGTACCGCGAGTTGGTCGCCCGCATCGAGCAGCGGCCGGATTCCACCTCGGGTCGGCGGAACGAACGGACCGTGAACCTTCCCCACAGGTTGAGTTCAGCGCGCGAGGCCGTGCTGCTCCGCTGCGAGGGCCGTTGCGAGAATCCTGGTTGTACCGGACAGCCCACCGACGTCACGGAGCAGGGCGCCGCGATCCTGGAAGTCGATCATGTCCACCCCCTGGCGGAGGGGGGCCGTGACCATCCGGAACAGATGGTTGCGCTCTGCCCGAACTGCCACGCCATGAAGACGCGGGGCTCCCGGCGCGAGCAACTGCGGCGGCAACTCGTCGACGTGGCTCGTGCCGCCCACCGGCGATGGACGGTATGAGCGTGACCGCGTGAGGTGCCGGGCTCTCGGCCCCGGCAGGCCCGGTGGGGGTCGGGCTCGGGTGGGGGTGGCCGTGGGGAGGGTGCCGCAGTGTCACGTACCTCGCCTCGAGTGGGCATTTTTGAGCGTGTTCAAATATGGTGTGATCGTCGGTTCGGACGTCTGGTGTGTGGGGTGAGGACTGTGGTGATGCGTACGGGGTCCAGGCGGGGGAGGACGGGCGGGCGTTGGCTCGGCGCCCTGCTGGTCGCCTCCGCCGCGTTCACCTCCGGGTGCGCGGCGTTCGTGGTGGACCCCGCCCAACTGCCGGGCGTGTACCGCAACGAGAAGACCGGCGGGGAGGTCCGGCTCGGCTCCGACGGAACGTTCTCCGCCACCGACGTCACGCCGTACCGGAACTCCGGGCCCACCGACTTCAGCGGGAATTGGGAGTACATGGAGAGCACCACGATGAGCGACTTCGTCTACCTGAACATCGAGGACGATGGGCTCGGGAGGATCGGCGGCATCCAGCTCTACGTCCCCTGGCGGGGCGAGGTCGAGTTCCGGGATCCGGACGAGCCGCCGGCCATGGTGCTCAAGAAGGTCCCCGCGCCGTAGGCGCCGCCCCGCCCGGAGGTGCCCGAGCGGGCGGGGCGTACGGCGGGCGGCGTCCCGCGTAGCCTGGGCCGCCGACGACGACTTTCACGACGACTCCGACCGGAGTCGGGTAAGGAGCACCGCTGTGCCCCTCGTTTCCGTGGTGATGCCGGTGTACAACGCGGCGGCCACGCTCGGGCCCGCCGTACGGTCGGTGCTCGCGCAGACCCACACCGACGTCGAACTGCTCATCACGGACGACGGTTCCACGGACGGTTCGATGGATCTGCTGAGGGAGTTCGCAGGCCGGGACGAGCGGGTCCTGCCGGAGGCGGCGGCCCGGCAGGGCGGCGCCGCGCGCGCCCGCAACCTGGCCATCGAGCGGGCCCGGGGTGACTACGTCGCCTTCCTGGACAGCGACGACATGTGGCTGCCGACGAAGCTGGAGAAGCAGATCGCCTTCGCGGCGACGGCCGGGACGCCCCTCACGTTCACCTCGTACTACAAGATGGACGCCCTGTACGAGGGCGAGGCCGCCGACTTCGTGCCCAACGGGCGCGTGGTGTGGGCGCCGGAGCGCGTGGACTACCGCGCGATGCTGGTCCAGGACCACATCGGCGCCCTGACCGCCATGTACGACCGCCGGGTGGTCGGGACGAGGCTGATGCCGGACATGCCGAAGCGGCAGGACTACGCGCTCTGGCTGTCGATCATGCGGGACGGGACCGTCGCGCGGGCCCTGCGGGAACCGCTGGCCGTGTACCGGGCGCAGCGGCCCGGCTCGCTCTCGTCGAACAAGCTGTCGCTGATCCCGTACAACTGGAACCTCTACCGCCGGCACGAGCACCTCTCGGTGTTCCGGTCGGCCCGGGCCCTGGGCGGGGCGGCCTGGCACTCGGTGCGGAAGTCGCGGATCTAGACGAGGGGCCGTCGGACCCGTGCCGGCGAGGGTTCGGCGCGTGACGCTCAGCCGTCCCGGCCCTGCCAGGTGGTCACGCAGGCCTCGTTGCCCTCCGCGTCGGCGAGCACCCAGAACGCGGGGGCGCGGGTCGCGGACACCAGTCGCCCTCCGGCCGCCAGCGCGGCCTCGATCCGCCGGGGCGCCTCGTCGTGGGGAACGCAGACGTCGAAGTGGATGCGGTTGCGCTGGGGGCGTGCCCGATCCATCCGCTGGAACCAGATCGCCGGGCCCTGCCCGACGGGGTCGACCAACGCGTCCTGCGGTCCCTCGGCGCCCGGCTCGTCGGCGTAGCCCAGCACCGCCTTCCAGAACGGCCGGATCCCGGCGATGTCCAGGGCGTCGATCGCGATCTCCAGGATCTGGACCGATCGAGGCGCCCCCGTGCCGACCTCGGGCCGCGTCATCGCCGTCCCGGCCTCCTCGACGGCGGCGGAGATCCGCCGCGCGAGCTCGACGTCCCGGGTGGTCACCGTCGCGTGGTCCAGGGACTGCAGGGTGAGCACGAGGAGCTCGGGCCGGGCGTCGACCCGGAGGTGGCGATCGGCGTCGTCGCCGCACACCGCGACGGCGTCCGCCGCCAGGGCGATCGCCCGGGCCAACGATTCGACCGGGACCGACGTGCGCAAGGTGCCCAACAGGTAGCGCCAGCCGTGGTCGTGGACCGCCTCGGACGCCTCCCGTCGACTCAGTGCTCGTTCCATGCCCGCATCCTCGCAGCCGGCCGCCACGCTCCGTCGGCCACTCTCCACGGCCCCGGGCCCGGCCGCGCGGCCCTCGGCGGGCCGGCCGGCCACGACGGGGCCCCGGGACGGGGGGCGTCCCGGGGCCGGTAGTCGACGTCACCGCAAGGGGGGGAGCGGTCGTGCACTGACGCGACGATACGGATAAACGATTCATCGGCCCTTCGGTCACGCCCTCCCGACGCCGACATCCCGGCGGTCGGGCCCCGCCGTTCAGCCCTTGGGGGTCAGCGGCTGCTCCGCGAAGGTCACACCCGCCAGGCCGTGGGCCATGAGGTTGCGGATGTTGCCGTGGTCGGTGTCGTTCGGCGTCGCCAGCACACCGCGGTAGTACTCGCCGAACGCCAGCAGCGCCTCCTCGTCGCTCAACCCCTCCAGCAGGGCCAGGCCCAGCGTCTTGCAGGAACCCTCGTTCGTGCCCGCGGCGTTCTCCAGCTCACCGTTGCGGAACGCCTGCGGCCGGTACTCGTAGTGCGCGGCGACGAAGGCCAGGGTGTCGGCGAACGCGTGCTCGCCCGACGCGAGGCTCGCCCGCAGCGAGTTCAGATCGGTCATGTCGGCTCCCCAGGGTTGGACGGACGGCCGATCGCCGTCCGTGACCGGACGACGATACCCCCCGCGCGGGCCCCGGCAGGTATCGCGCCACATGCCGGAACGAGCGGCATCTTCGCAGGTCACAGCATGCGACCACGCGACCGGCCGGGTCGGGCGGGGGCGTTGTCAGTGCCGGGCCGCATGATGACCTTCATGACCGAAAACAGTGCCCTCCTCACTCCCGCCGCCTACGTCGAGGCCGTGACCACCGCCGTCGCGGCGTCGGCCGCGTACTACGGCGACGGAACCACCCCGCTCGGCGACGACGAGTACGACGGGCTGCTGCGCGCCATCGCGGCCTACGAGGAGACCCACCCGGACGAGGTGCTCGCCGAGTCGCCGACCGGGAAGGTGGCCGGCGGGGCCGTGCAGGGCGACGTACCGCACTCGGTGCCGATGCTCTCCCTCGACAACGTCTTCGACGCCGACGAGCTCGCCGAATGGGCCGCCGGACTGGAACGCCGCCTCGGGCACCCCGTGGCCGGCTGGTGCGTGGAGCCGAAGCTCGACGGCCTCGCGGTGGCCGCCCGCTACCGGGCCGGTCGCCTCGTCCAGCTCCTCACCCGTGGCGACGGACTGGCCGGCGAGGACATCACCCACGCCGCCGACGCCGTCCTCGGTCTGCCGCCCGTCCTCACCGAGCCGATCGACGTCGAGCTGCGCGGCGAGGTGCTGCTGACGACCGCGCAGTTCGAGGAGGCCAACCGGATCCGGCTCGCCCACGAGGCCACGCCCTTCGCGCACCCGCGCAGCGGAGCGGCCGGCACCCTGCGGGCCAAGGACCGCCCCTACCGGATCGAGTTGACCCTCTTCGCCTACAGCGCGATCGGCCTGGACGACCTCGGCCACGTCGCCCTGCTGGAGAAGCTGGCCGCGCTCGGCGCGAACACCGCCGCCACCACGGCCGCCGCACCGATGCGGTGCGAGACCGTGGAGCAGGTACAGGAACGCATCGACGTGATCGCCGGCCTGCGCGGGGACCTGCCGTTCGGGATCGACGGGGTCGTCGTCAAGGCCGACACGGCCGAGGACCAGAGGCAGGCCGGCAACGGCTCGCGCGCCCCGAGGTGGGCGGTCGCCCGCAAACTGGCTGCCGAACACAAGGTGACGCGCCTGCTGGCGGTGGAATGGAACGTCGGCCGGACCGGGATCATCGCCCCGCGCGCCGTCCTGGAGCCCGTGGTCATCGACGGCGTGACGGTCACGTACGCCACGCTCCACAACCCGTCCGACATCACCCGTCGCGGGCTCATGATCGGCGACCAGGTGTTCGTGTACCGCGCCGGCGACGTGATCCCCCGGGTCGAGGCACCGCTGGTCGACCAGCGCACCGGCGCCGAGAGCCCGATCCTCTTCCCCGAGGCCTGCCCCCGCTGCGGCGACGCGATCGACACCAGCGAGCAGCGGTGGCGGTGCGTGCGCGGCCGGAGCTGCCAGGCGGTGGCCTCGGTGATCTACGCGGCCGGCCGCGACCAGCTCGACATCGAGGGCCTCGGCGGCACCCGCGCCGTCCAGCTCGTGGAGGCCGGCCTGGTCAAGGACGTCGCCGACCTGTTCACCCTGACCCGCGAGCAACTCCTCGGCCTGGAACGGATGGGCGAGACCAGCGCCACCAACCTCCTCGCCGCCATCGAGACCGCCCGCGGGGCCGCGCTGAGCCGCGTGTTCTGCGCCCTCGGCGTCCGCGGCACCGGACGTACGATGTCCCGCCGGATCGCCGCGCACTTCGGCTCGATGGCCGCGATCCGGGCCGCCGACGCGGACACCCTGGCCGGGGTCGACGGCATCGGCTCCGAGAAGGCCCGCGTCATCGCGGCCGAACTCCTCGAACTCGCCCCGCTCCTCGACAGACTCCAGGCCCAGCGCGTCGGCATCCAGGTCACCGAGCCGCAGAAGCCCGCCCCGGCCGCGACCGACGCCGAAGGCACGGACGGCGCGGAGGGCGCGGAGGGCGCCGACGGCGGACGGGCCCCGGCGGGCGGCCCGCTGGCCGGGCAGGCCGTCGTGGTGACCGGCTCCATGACCGGCCCCCTCGCGGTCCTGTCCCGCAACGAGATGAACGAGCTGATCGAGCGCGCCGGCGGAAAGGCGTCCTCGTCGGTGTCCAAGCGCACCACCCTGGTGGTGGCGGGCGAGAAGGCCGGCTCCAAGCGCGCCAAGGCCGAGGAACTGGGCATCCGCATCCTCGACCCGGAGGAGTTCGCCGCCCTCGTCGCCGATCTCCTGCCCACCACGTAGGCGCAGGGCCCCCGTCCGGCCATCGGGCCCCTCCGCCGGGGCCCGGTCCGGGCGGCGGGAGCCGGCACGATGATCCGATGCACGAATCCCCGTACGCGGCGTGGCTGCGCGGCATCGCCCTCAACCCGGCAGCGCCCTCCGACGTGTTGGTGCGCCTGCTGGGCCCCGAGGCCGGCCCGGCCGCACTGCTGATGTGCGAGGGACGCGACCTTCCGGACGAGGTCGTCGACGTCGCCCTCCGCCATCCCGCGCGAGCCGTCCGCCGCGCGCTCGCCGGCAACCGGTACGTCGACCCCTCGCGGCTCGCGCCCCTGGCGAGCGACCCGTCCGGGATCGTCCGCGGGCGGCTCGCCGGCGGCCCCCGCCCCCGCCCCCGACGGGTCCGACCCCTGCCGGACGACATCCTCGTCACCCTCCTGACCGCCCGGGACGGGGGCGAGGACCGCATGCTCACCGAGCACGAGATCGCCCAGGAACTCGACTTCTCCCGCCAGATCCCCGCCTCCTTCCACCGCTCCATGGCCGACCACGAGCACCCCCGGCTCCGCGTCCGCGCCACCTGGAACTGGCGGTCGCTCACCCCCGCACAGCGCGAGGCCCTGCTCGACGACCCCGACCCCGCCGTACGCGAAGCGGCCCGGGAGAGCGTGTGGGAGCTGGACCCGGAAGGGGTGGAGGCCAAGCTGCCCTCCTTCGGCGCGCACGGCAGGTCGCACGTGCTCGGCGCGTACCCCCTGTCTCGCGCCGTCGTCGAGCAGTGCCTGGCCGCCGACGAGGTGTACCCGCTGACCTGGAACCGGCACACGCCGGCCGACGCGCTCGCCCGGCTCGCCCGCCATCCCGAGGCCGGGGTCCGCGCGAGGGTCGCCGCCCGGCCCGACCTGGCACCGGACCTGGTGGCGAGGCTGGAGGAGGACCCGGACGCGTCCGTGCGGAGGCGCGCGCGTCTGCACCCCTTCCCCCGCACCTGGGCGGAGTACCGGGCGATCGAACGGATCATCGGGCACGGTCTGGACTGCACCTGCCCGATCACGGAACCGTTCGCAGGCCCGGACCCGGACCCGGACCCGGAACGGCTCACCGAGCCTTCGCCCGCGTGGTTCGCCGCCTGCGCGGTGTCGATGGAGCCGGTCCTGCGCCGGGTGGCGGCGGCCTGGCCCGGCCTGCCCGAAGAGCTCGTCGGCACGCTCGCGCACGACGAGGACGAGGAGGTACGGATCCGCCTCGCCTGCCACCACCCCCTCGCCCCGCCGCAGCTCCTCCTGGACGTGTTCGTCACCCGCCCGGCGCACCGCCCGCACCTGCTGACGCTGCCCGCGTTCCCCCGTACCGGACGCGTCCACCTCCTCGATCACCCGGACCCCGAGGTGCGCGCGCTGGCCGCGGCCGATCCGGCCCTGTCCCGGCCCCCGGTGGAGGACCCCGACGCGTCGGTGTCCAGGGCCGCCGCCGCCCATCCGAACCTGACGCCGGAATCCCTGGACACCCTCCTCGCCCGCCCTGGTGCCGCGGAGGGCGCGGCCGCCAACCCCTCCCTCCCCGCCGCCCGCATGCACGCGCTCCTCGACCTCTGCCCGGACGGCGTCGCGCCCCCCGCTCCCGGTTACGGCGCGGGGTGTCGGACGGGCACGTGAGTGGTGGACGGCGTGAGGCAGCCGTGGGCGCACAGTTGGCCGCAGGCGCCGCCTCGGAGCGTGAGGTCGGCCAGCGATCGCCAGGTGGGAAGCGCGGTGAGGGCGAGCAGGCCGGAGTCCCGGACCGTCGCGCCGGTGGTGTCCGTGGTGGCGGTGTTCATGGTGCCTCCTTCGGAGGATCGGATCGGGCTCCCTCCAGGACACCACCCGGTGGCCACGTCGGCTGTCCTGCGTGTGGACGATCGGCCGGAGGACGTCCGGGGGCCGCGCTCCCGGGGCTCGGCCGCTCCCCGCGCGCGGCCCCGGCCGGCTACGCGGGGGCGGTGGGGGCCGCGGGCTCGTAGGTGAGGACCACGACGCCGGAGTCCATGGGCGTGGTGCCGGTGTGCCGCAGGCGCCGCAGTGAGCCCTGCGCGCCCGTGGTGCCGGCGCCGCCACCGGCCCCGGTGCCCGCGATGACCGGGTGCACCCAGAAGTGGACTTCGTCGAGGAGGTCGTGCGTCAGCAGGTTCTCGGCGACGGGCCCGAAGCCGTACAGGAGGATGTCCCCGCCCGGCCGCTCCTTGAGCCGCGCGATCTCCTCGGCGGCGCGGTCCCGGGGGATGATCGTGGTGTCGCCCCAGTCGCCGCCCTCCAGGGTGTCGGAGACCACGTACTTGGCGATCTCGTTCATGCGGTCCGCGAACGCGTCCGCCCCGGCGCGCTCCGACCACGCGGCGGCGAAGTTCACGTACGTCTCGCGGCCCATCAGCAACGCGTCGGCGGCGAACAGCAGTCGGTGCGCGTAGCGCTCCAGGTCATCGCTCCAGTACTCGAAGGACCACTGGTCGATCCGCTCGGTGTCGCCGTCGAGGGAGACGTACGTGGAGTTGACGGTCTTTCGCATGGCGTTGCGGCTCCTCACCATCGGACGGAGCCCGGGCGCCGTGCCCGGGCTCCGTACCCATCGCTTCGTTGAGGAGAGACGGTACGTATCGTTTCGTGGATCGGCAATGAACCCGGGGCGCCGCGGCGGCTCCATCGCAGCTCAGCGCCCGGAAATCGGCGCAATGGGCCTGCGCCTCAACGCAACGACGGCCCGGGCGGCGTCGGGGTGCCTCACGGGCGGGAGTTGAGCTCCCCGACGACGGAGGCGGGGGTGTGGCCGCTGCCGTCGGACAGGCGGTGGAAGTCGACGGAGACGAAGTTCGGGTCGCGCCCGCCGCTCGCCGTGCGGCACTGCCCCGCGACGCGGTCGCGCAGCTTGGCGCCGTTGTCGAGGGCGGCGGTGAGCACGGTGGGCACGTTGCGGTGGTGGCTCATCGTGAACAGCCTCCGGAATCCGGGCTCCTGTCGGTCCAGGGGCACGTCGGGCCAGCGGGTGACGCACGCGAGGTCGTTGCCCAGGTCGCCGAGGCTCCAGTAGTTGCTGACCGTCCAGGACCTGTCGTACATGACGCCCAGGTGTTCGCGGTCGGACCGGTCCGAGAAGACGAGCAGGCGTCGGCCGGTGGTGACGAGGTCGGCCACCTTCGGCCAGCCCCGCTGCCGGACGTCCCACTGGTCCGGCCGGAACAGCAGCCCGTCGAGCCCGCGGACCTTGCCCAGGGACCGCCGGAGTTGCTCGGCGTCGACGTAGTCCTCCAGGAAGACGGTCACCACCTCCTGCGGATGGGCGGCCAGGAAGTCCACCACGGTCTGCAGGGTGCCGTGGAAGGACTGCCTCGGCAGCGCGTACGTCGCCCCGGCGAATGTCTTGCAGTCGCCGTGGCACAGGTACACGTCGCTCGGGTAGCAGTCGCTGCCGAAGCTGATGACGCACAGCCAGGTGCTGCGCTCGTACCAGTGCGTGTCCAGGCTCAGGCCGCGGACGCCGCCTTCGAGCTGGGCGCGCACCGACTCGGACTGGTTGACCGAACTCCAGCGGGAGTCCTCGTAGTTGGTGAAGGAGTTGTGGGTGGTGAGGAAGGAGACCTCGTCGAGGCGGCGCTCGCCCCAGCGTGCGGTGGTCTCGGCCGTCGGCGGGGCGGCGGGGGAGGGGGCGGGGGGCGTGGCCGCGGCGGCGCCCGGTGCGCCGAGGAGGGTCAACAGGAGGAGGCAGAGCAGGAGTCGCAGGCCGGCTCTTCGCGCCGGTGAGGTGCGGTTACGTCCGCGCCCCGCGCCCCTGGAGGGCGTGTTCATGTCAATCATGGCGGGGAGGGTAGCGCGCGCCGGGGGCGGGCGCCTCCCCGCGGACGGCATCGGCCGAATCCCGCCGTCGGACTCCCCGAAGCCGTAGGGCTCCCCGGCCTCCCCGGATTCCCCAAAGGAAACTCTGCAAAAAGAGTTTTGGAAACCTTCCCGGGCGTCCTAACCTCCCTCCATGGCCGGAGAAGAACACACACGGGTCCTCGACCCCGAGCGCGATGCCGCGGCCCTGAAGGCCCTCACGCATCCCCTGCGCATCAAGCTCCTCGGACTCCTGCGCGAGGACGGCCCGGCGACCGCGAGCGAACTCGCCGTCAGGACCGCGGAGTCCTCCGCCTCCACGAGCTACCACCTGCGGGTCCTGGCCAGGTACGCGTTCGTCGCCGAGGCCGAGCACCGCGACGGACGGGAGCGCCGCTGGCGGGCGGTGCACGCCACGACCTCCTGGAGCAACAGCGCGATGGAGGCCTCCCCCGACAGCCGGGTCCGGGCCTTCGTCAACTTCACCCGCGGGGCCCAGGTCGAGCACCTGCGCGCGTCGCTGCTGCGGCACGAGGCGGACACCGCCGCAGGGCGGCTGGACCCGAGCTGGCGGGAACCGGCCGGGATCAGCGACCTGATGCCCCGCCTCACCCCCGAGTCGCTCACCGAACTCTGGGACACGATCGAGCGGAAGCTGGAGGAACTGACCCGACGGGACGAGGACGATCCCCGCGCCGCGCGAGTGGTGTTCGTCGCCGCCGGACTGCCGCTCGCCCCCCACGACCCCGACGAGCGGGCCGACGGGCAGGCCGACGCGCGGGCCGGCGCCCAGGCCGACGAGCGGCCCGACGTCCACCCCGACCAGCCGGTTCCGTACGCCCCCGACCCGTCGCGGACGGACACCGGGGCGGCGCCGTGACCAGGCCGCCGGGTCCTCTCACCGCACGACGCCGCTACGCGACCGCCTGCGCCCTCTACTGGCTCCCCCTGGGCCTGGCCGTCACCCCCCTCGTCCTCCTCTTCACCGAACGCGGCATCCCCCTCCCCGCCATCGCCGGCTTCTTCGTCGCCCACTCCCTCACCGCGGCCGCCCTGGAACTGCCCACCGGCGGCCTCTCCGACGTGGTCGGCCGTCGCCCCGTCCTGGCGGCGGCCGGACTGTTGAACCTGGCCGCCTTCACCCTCCAGGGCCTGGGCACCGCACCCTGGGTCCTCACCCTCGGCATGGCCCTCATGGGCGCCGCACGCGCCCTGTCCAGCGGGCCCACCGAGGCCTGGTACGTCGACACCGTCCAGGCACACTCCGGCCCCGACGCCGACCTGCGCACCGGACTCGCCCGCGGGGACGCCGCCTCCTCCGCCGCGCTCGCCGCCGGAACCCTCCTCGGCGGCGCCCTCCCCTGGCTGCTCGCCCGCGTCCCCGACCTGGCCGCCGGCCCCGGCCGGGAGGCGTCGGGCCCGGTGATCCCGCTCGCCGTCCCGCCCCTGGCGGCCGCCGTGATCGAGATCGCCTTCGTGCTCTACGTCCTCACGGCCCTGCCCGAGCCGCCCCGGCCACCCCGCCCGCCCGGCACACAGCGCTCCCTCCTGCGCGGCATCCCCGCCACCGTCGCCGAGGGACTGCGCCTCGGCGGACGCGACGTCCTCGTCCGCCGCGTGCTGTTCGGCGCGGCGGCCGCCGGCAGCGCCCTGGCCACGATCGAACTGCTGACACCCGGCCGGGCCGCGGCGCTCACGGGCGCACCGGAATCGGGGGCGATGCTCTTCGCCGCACTCGCCTGCGCCGGCTTCGTCTGCTCGGCCGTCGGGAGCCAACTCGCGCCGCGCGCCGCCCGTCTCGCGGGCGGCGGCGAGCGCGCGGTCCTGCTGGGCCTCGGCGTCGCCGCGGGCGGCCTGCTCCTGCTCGCCGTAGGCGCGGGCACCGACCTCACGGGCCCCGTCCCCTCGCTCCTCGCGGCCGGTGGCTACGGCCTGGTGTACCTCGGTCTCGGTACGGCGGGCCCCAACGAGAACGACCTCCTGCACCGCCGGGTCCCCGCCGCGGGGCGCGCCACCGCCCTGTCCGTCCAGTCGCTCGCCCTGCAACTGACCGGCGCGCTCAGCGGGATGGCCGCCGGAAGCATGACGCCGGGTCCCCTGCCGTGGCTGCCGGCCCTCGCCGCGCTGGTCGCCGCGGCGTTCCTGTGGGGGATCCGCCGGAGCGGGACCGTCCCCGCCGACCCGGACGGGCCCGCCCCGCAACGGAGCGCGGATCAGCGGCGGTTGAGGGTGACGGACGGCGGGACGCCGTAGGCCTGCCGGTAGAGCGCCGAGAAGCGACCCGGGTGCGAGAACCCCCACCGCGCGGCGACCTGGGCCACCGTCACCGGGCCCGGCTCCGCCGAGGAGAGGTCCGCGTGGGCGCAGGCCAGCCGCGCCGTGCGCAGACAGGCCAGCGGCGTCGTCCCTGCGTGCCGGGCGAAGGCGTACTGGACGGCCCGTGGGGTGACCTTGGCCGCCCGCGCGATGTCCGCGATGCCGATCGCCCGGTCGGCGTTCTCCTCGATGAACCGCACCGCGCGTTGCCACGTCCCCGCGTGCGCGGACCTCGTCTCCGTGAGCGAGAGCTCCTCCTCGCCCGCGCGACGGGGGAAGGAGTCCAGGACGATCGCCGCCAGGTGCTCCGCGGCGGTCCGCATCACCAGCGCGCTGTCCCAGGCCTCCGAACCCGGCGACTCCGCCATGGAACCCAGGTAGGAGACGGCCATGGAGAGACGGTCCTCGGCGGCGCGGGAGACCGCGCGGAATCCGCTCACGGGGCAGGGGGAGTCCTCCTCGGTCCCCGCCACCCGGTGGAGGACGGAGGGATGGAGGAGGACGGCCGTGTAACCGGACTGCGCGGCGCGGCCCCGGTAGGGCTGCCCGGGCAGGCTGGGGATCATCACGTTCCCCGGCCCGCAGGTGTCCGCCGCACCGGATTCCCGCAGGACCGTGACCGTTCCCCGACGGATGCTCAGCACGCAGAGGTGGTCGAGGGGTTCCGCGTCGAACGAGAAGCCGTACCGGAAGTCGAGCTGGTCCACACTGATTCGGGGGGACACCCTTCGGACGATGGCGGTCGCGGGATCCACGACCTCACCGGAGACCCGCACGGGGGCGTAGTGGGCCGACATGAACTCCTCCGCGGCCTCAAGGCTTCGGCTCTCGAAGCACACCCTTCTCAACCAAGTCTCCGTTTCGGTCCCGGGCGGCGAAGCGGACCTCGGGGCTCGGCCTCGGGGGCTCGGCCCTCGGGATCGCCGCAGGCAGATTCTGGCCGAGACACCGGAGCGTCACCGACGGCCGACGCGGTGGCGGCCCGGATGCCGTGGGACACCGGGACGGAAAACGAAGGGGCCGGCACGCGAGCGGCCCGCTGCCGCCGCTCGCCGTGTCCACGCGATGCTCCGGACGGGGGAATCGACGCCCCGTGGAAGGACACATCGCGAAGGTCCCCCCATCGGACGAGCGTCCGACGGGCGACGGGAGTCGCTCCGGTGCCGTTCGTACATGGGACCCGCCTTCGTGGAACGTGAAGCGTGAATTGCGGTCCGGTTTCGGACCGCGGGTCATTCCCGACCGCCCGGATGAATAGGGCCAAGTCGATTCCCCACTCATTCGCTCACTTGCCCCCGCCGTTTCCGTCGAGCGGCACAATCGAGATGACATGACGACGGGGAATTGGTTTTTCGAGGCCCTTCCGGCCGACTCGGGGGCTTCACCAGAACCGCAGGGTCGTCGCCGGATCGACCCCGTACGCGGCCCGGTACGCGGCGGCGAACCGGCCCGGGTTGGAGAACCCCCACCGGGCGGCGATCCGCCTGACCGATTCGCCCCCGCCGGGCTGCGCGGCCTTGAGGTCGGAGTGGGCGCGTGCCAGACGGACGCGGCGCAGGTACCCGTACGGCGAACAGTCCCCGTGGCGGGAGAACGCGTACTGGAGTGCCCGCGGGGTGACCCGCGCGGCGCGGGCGATGTCGCCGAGCCCCACCTCGCGATGGGCGTTCTCCTCGATGAACCGCACCGCCCGCTCCAACGCCGCGCGGTTGCCGTCCCGCGTGTCGGTCAGGGCCGGCTCCGCCTCCACGACGTCGTTGGGGAACGCCGTCAGCAAGGCGTGGGCCAGGACCTGGCCCGCCGAAGCGACCAGCAACGGCGACTGCCGGGCGAGGGGATTGGCGAGCACACCGTCCCGCAGGTAGAGCAGCGCCGCCCGGACGAGCTGCGCGGCGGCGGGCGAATGCGGTCGGTGCGCGGTGAAGCGCACGCCCCTGTCGACCTCGGCGGCGCCGGCCGGAGCGGTGTTCCGCAGCAGTACGGGGTCCAGGATGGTTCCCGTCGTCTCCATGCTCCTGACCGTGCCCGAGCAGGGGCCCGAGGTGGGGGGTAGGAAGGCGACGTCGCCTCCGCAGTACGTCTCCCTCCTCGATCCGCTTCGGTACGTGACCGTCCCGGAGTGGATCAACGCGGTCAGCACGCCGTCCATCGTGTCGAAGTCGAACGAGAACGAGCACGCGTACCGGGCCTCGTCGAGGACCAGGACCCCGGAACTGACGCGCGAGATGCGCGTCGCCGGGCCCGAATCCGAACCCTCCCGGGACTCCAGGCGGGCCCGGGGGAATCCCGCGCGGGCGAGGAAGTCCTCGATGTCGCCGTCGGAGTGCGAGATGAGCTGTTCCACGTCTACCTGACCTCGACCTGACCCGTCCCGACCCGGTGTGCCGGTGTTCCGGGTGTCCTGCGGTGTGTGCGCCAGAGCGTCGCGGCGGGCCTGGTGGCTACGGGCCGGTACGCGCCCGCGTTCACCCGATCGGGTTCCTGCGGACCGGGGCCGGATATCCGTTGGACTTCGTATTCCGTCCCTCCTTCTCGTTTTCCTCATTTCGTCCGTCCCGTTTGTTCCGTCATTTTCTTCGGGCTCTCGGCGAAGGGTTTCGTTTTCTGTACAGCGCTTGTTTCCGGCGGCCGATGGTCCGTTGTTGGCCGATCGAATGCTTCTACAGGCGTGTCGAGGGTCGGATTGCCCGTTTTTCTGTATGAATCTTCCCGACTCGTACGGTCATGGCCGCGGTCATGGCCGCGGACCGCGGAGCGCCGGCACCAGCCGCTGACCCGCGCGAAGGACGCGAGTAGACGCGAGAAGAGGAGACATGTCCCGAAGGCAGATGTACGCAGTGATGGTGGTCGCGTTCGTCACCGGAACGATGGCCGCCCCGATGGCTCCCGCGTTCGCCGATGCCGCGACCATGCGGTTCGACCAGCCGTACGTGCCGCTCATCCAGCCCGGCCAATCGGGCCAGGCCACCATCGTCGGAACGAACGGAGCGGGAGCCGCTCCCGTCTCGGCGTTCCGCGTGACGGCACCCGACCAGACGACGTTCTCCGCGAACCAGTACTACGTCGACGGCGTGGTCGGCTCCATGCCGTGCGCGCTGTCGAACGCCAACCGGCTGCTGACGTGCACCGCTCCGGTCGGCAACGAACCCGCCTTCCCGGCGAACGCGCGCACCCGACTGTCGGTACCGCTGACGGTCGACGCCGGCGCCCCGAGCGGGGTGACGCTGGAGAACGGCGCATGGGCCATTGACTCCGGATACCCGGACTCGCCGGTGTCCTTCGCGGTGGCGACCCCGGTACCGGGTCCCCCTGGCCCGCCGGGCGCGGACGGTGCGCCGGGCTCGAAGGGCGACCCGGGCGAGCCCGGCGACAAGGGCAGCCCGGGCGACCCGGGCCTGCCGGGCAACGACGGCGCCCCCGGCCCTGCCGGGACGGACGGCACCCCGGGCCTGCCGGGCCTGCCCGGCGAGAAGGGCGACGACGGCGTCCCCGGCATGACCGGTCCGCCCGGGGTGACCGGGGCGCCCGGCCCCGTGGGCCCGCCCGGCAACGACGGCGCCCCCGGCCCGGCGGGGACGGACGGCACGCCCGGCGCGCCGGGCAAGGACGGCCTACCGGGTCAGAAGGGCGACCAAGGCGCGCCCGGCGTACCGGGCGCGGACGGCACGAACGGCGCCCCCGGCCTGAACGGTTCCCCCGGCCAGGACGGTGTGCCCGGTACGAACGGCGCCCCCGGCCAGGACGGCGCCCCGGGCCCGGCGGGGACGGACGGCGCGCCCGGCATGCCCGGCGCCCCGGGCCCGGTCGGACAGCCCGGCAGTGACGGCGCCCCCGGCCCCGCGGGAACGGACGGCGAGCCCGGCATCCCCGGCAAGGACGGCCTGCCGGGGCAGCAGGGCACCCCGGGCGCGACGGGAGCGCCCGGCACCCCGGGCGCCACCGGGGCCCCCGGCCCGGCCGGCCCCAAGGGCGAGCCCGGAACCTGCGACTGCTCGAAGGACCACCACGGCGGCAAGGGCAAGGTGGTCTCGAAGCACCCGCTCACCATCCGGTCCGGTCCCTCCACCGGGCACAGGTCGCTCGGCAGCCTCCAGCCGAGCACCATGGTCGCCCTCCAGTGCAAGGCGAAGGGCGAGAAGGTCGGCGACAACGCCCTCTGGTACCGGCTCGCCGGCAACCGCGGCTGGGTACCCGCCAGGTACGTCGTGGACAAGTCCCCCGTCCCGTACTGCTCCAAGCCCGGCCCGGCCTGACCCACTCGGTCTGACCGGCCCGGCCTGACCCCCGAACAGCGGGGTGGTCCGCCACGGACGCACACCGTGGCGGACCACCCCGCGGACCCACCCCCCAACCCCCTTCAGGCAGGACCCGCATGACGACGCAGACGGCAGCCGACGCCGGCGCCATCCCCACCGCCACCCCCACCCCCCTCACCGTCCCGGAACCCGCCGCGGAACCCCGCCGAGGGTCGGCGGTGCACCGGGACGCCGTATGGAGACTGCCGACCACGGTCTGCCGCATCACCGACCTGCTCGGCGCCCGGGCCTCCGGCCGCCTCCTCGACCGGGCCATCGACACCGCCGCCGGCGCCATGACGGCCTCCACCATCCGGGACGGGGACGTGGTGCCCACCTTCCGCCGGTCCCGCTCGGACGGCACCTTCACCGCACCCGAACTGCTCGCCGCCATCAACGAGGTGCTGCCCTGGGTGGAACAGTCCCTCGGCGTCTCCTGCCCGAACAGCGAGATCTCGTACGGCCTGAACGTGCACAACGACGGCGACTTCTACCGCGCCCACCAGGACGTGGGCACCCTAGACTTCGCCTCCAGGCGCCTGCTCACCTTCGTGTACTACCTGCACCGCACGCCCCGCCCCTTCGAGGGCGGCGCGCTGCGCGTGTACGACGGGGCCACCTCACTGCACCCCGACGGACGGCCCCTGACCTGGGAGGACCGGGCCTGGCAGGACTGGGGGCCGGACCACGACAGCATCGTGTTCTTCCGGCCCGACCGGTGGCACGAGGTCCGCACCGTCAGCTGCCCCAGCAAGGAGACCGGGGACAGCCGCTTCGCCGTCAACGGTTGGCTCTGCCGGCCCGGTTCGGCCGCCTGACGGGCAATCGGTCCGAAGGGGACGGAACCGTCGCAACCGGGTCGAGCGTCATGATCGGCAAGGTTTCGAAGGAAGAGGAAGAGGGAGAAGGAGCGTGCCCATGCGTCCCACCCGCCGCCGTGCCGTCCTGACCGCACTCGGCGCGGGGGCCGGCGCCGTGCTCACGGCCGCCGCCCCCGCCCCCGCCTCGTCGCACCCGCCGCGGTCCCCGGCGCCCACCGCGGGCGCGGTCGCCCGGGCCCTGGACGACCTGGAACGCGAACACGGCGCGCGCCTCGGGGCGTACGCCCTGGACACCGGTACCGGCCGGGCCGTCGCCCACCGGGCGGACGAACCCTTCCCCGTGTGCTCGGTGTTCAAGACGCTCGCCGCCGCGGCGGTGCTGCGCGACCTCGACCACGACGGCTCGACCCTGGCCCGCCGCATCCGCTATACCCGGGCGGACACCGACCGTTCGGGCCACGCCCCGTGGACGGGACGGCCGGAGAACCTCGCGAACGGTCTGACGATCGGCGAGCTCTGCCGGGTCGCCATCACGCACAGCGACAACGCCGCGGCCAACCTGCTGCTGCGCGAACTGGGCGGCCCCTCCGCCGTCACCCGCTTCGCCCGTTCCCTCGGCGACCGCGTCACGCGCCTGGACCGCTGGGAGCCCGAACTGAACAGTGCCGAACCGGACCGCGAGACCGACGTCACCAGCCCCCGTGCCATCGGCCGCACGTACGCCAGGCTGGTCCTGGGCGACGCCCTGGACCGCCCGGACCGCGCCCTGCTGACGCAATGGCTGTGCGCGAACACGACGAGCGGCAAGAGGTTCAGGGCGGGGCTGCCCGGCGAGTGGCGGCTGGGGGACAAGACGGGCGGCGGCTCCTTCGGCACGAACAACGACGCGGGCGTCGCGTGGCGACCGCACGGCGCCCCGCTGGTCCTGGTGGTCCTCACGACCAAGCCCGCGCGGGACGCACCGGCCGACGACGCCCTGGTGGCCCGCGCGGCCGGCGTACTGGCCGCCGCCTTCGCCGGGTAAAGGTCGCAGGTTCTTGCCCGATCCTCCCGCCGGCAACGGCCTCCCGCCGGACACGTGCTCGGATGGGGACGTGCCCCCGGATCCCCCGGGGCGACACCCCTTCACAGACACGAAGAAGGACGAAGAAGTTGAGTGATCAGGTGCTGTCCCGTCCGCTCCGCCCGCTGCCGCACGACTTCCACCCGCCGGTGCCCGGGTTGTCGGTGACCAGCGCCGACCTGACCGACGGCGGTACCCTCCCGGACGCCCACGTGTACGCGAAGGGCAACTCCTCGCCGCAGATCCGCTGGTCACCCGGCCCGGAGGGCACCGCCGGCTACGCGGTCACCTGCTACGACCCGGACGCCCCGACCGGCAGCGGGTTCTGGCACTGGACGGTCTTCGACATCCCGGCGGACGTCACCGAGCTGCCGGCCGGCGCCGGCACCGGGGCCTTCGAGGGGCTGCCCGCCGGCGCCGTGCAGGTGCGCAACGACTACGGCACCAGGGACTTCGGCGGGGCGGCCCCGCCGGCAGGGGACGGCCCGCACCGGTACGTGTTCACGGTGTACGCCGTCGACCGGGAGGAGCTGGGCCCCGACGCGGACGCCTCGCCGGCCCTGGTCGGCTTCCACCTGCGCTTCCACGCCATCGCCCGCGGCGCCCTGACCGCCCGCTACGAGGAGCCGGCCACCGGGGCGTAGCCGCCCGGCGCGCGGGGACTCGCCCGATCTCCGCAGGTTCTTGCACGATCCTGCTCCCGGCTGCGGGGATCGTGCCCGCCGCGTGGTGGGATGGGGGCATGTCCCTCCACGAGCTCCGCGAGCTGCTGGGCCGCCACGCGCGGCCCGACCTGAGCACGGCCATCGACGGCGTCCGGATCTGCCGGGCCGAACCGGGCGCCGAGCCGGAGTACGCGATGTCCGGCGTGATGCTCGCGGTCATCGCCCAGGGCGCCAAGCGGCTCGCGCTCGGAGACAGGGTGTACGAGTACGGCGTCGGCCAGTACCTCGTCGCCTCGGCCGACCTGCCGGTGGTCGGACGCATCGCCCAGGGGCCCGAACTCGGCTTCGGCATGACCCTGGAGCCGGCCGTCATCGCGGAACTGATGCTGCGGGCGGGACCGGGCGACCTGCCGCCCCCGACCCGGTCGCTCCGGCCCGGGATCACGGTCAGTGACGCGCCGGCGGAGCTGATCGACGCGATCGTGCGACTGCTGCGCCTGCTGGACCGGCCGCGCGACCGCCGGGTGCTGGTCCCCCTGGTCAAGCGGGAGATCCTGTGGCTGCTGATGACGGGGGAGCAGGGCGAGGCCGTACGCCAACTCGGCCTGCCGGAAAGCGGCTTGACCCACATCACCCGGGCCGTGGACTGGATCCGCGACCACTACGCCGAGGCCTTCCGGGTCGAGGACCTGGCCCGGTCCTTCGGGATGAGCGTCTCCGCGTTCCACCGCAACTTCCAGTCGGTCACCGCGATGAGCCCGATCCAGTTCCAGAAGCAGATCCGCCTCCAGGCGGCCAGGCTGCAGCTGGCCCGGCGTTCGAACGACGTGACCGCGGTCGCCTCCAGCGTGGGGTACGACAGCCCTTCGCAGTTCAGCCGGGAGTACAAACGGCAGTTCGGCGCGCCGCCGCGCACGGACGCGGCGCGCATGCGGGCGCGTACCCACGACGCGGCGGTCGCGACGGCCTGACCGGTCTGGCCGGTCCGGCCGGTCCGGCCGGTCCGATCGCCGTGCGGTCAGCCGGCGTTCAGCGGGCGGTGCGTCCGTCCTCCGCCTCGCGCGCCGGGACGAGGTACAGCTCGTCCACGTAGCACCACGCCCAGTCCTCGCCCTCCCCGGCGGAGCGGGCCAGCGGATGGCCCGTCTCATCGGCGTGGGCCCAGGCGTGCTTGCCGCGCGAACTGTCGCAGCAGCCCGTGTGCCCGCAGCCCAGGCAGACCAGCAGCCGCACCCACGGCCACCCCGCGGCGAGGCAGCGCCCGCATCCGTCCTCCCCGACTACGGGCGCCGCCTCCGCGACGTGGGGGCAGGTCCGGCCCTCGGGGCGCCCCGGGTCGGGGGCGACGACCCACCGCGCTGCGGCGTCCGCGTCGGTCATCGTCGGACGCCGTACCGGTCACGCGGGTCCATGACGCGCTCCTCGGGTGGTGTGGCCGGGATCCGGGCATCGGGATCCGCTAAGCCGGATCCGGGAACCCCAGGATGCGGATCCGTCCGGCACGGGCGCATCTCGCAGCGGTCGTGCAGCGGATGAGGCCCTCACCTGCCCGGACGGCTCCGCCGGGTCCGGTGTGCGACGTAGCCGGTCAGGCCGGCCAGGGCCAGGCAGAGGGGCGAGTACACGCTCAGGTCGCGCCGCCGGTACGCGGCGGGGGAGTTGCCGAGGGCGAGCCCCGAGTGGATCAGGCCCTGGGCGCCGCGGGCCGCGAGCACCCCGGCCAGGGTCCACACGCCGATCCGGTTCAGCTTCCGCGGTCCGACCACCGGGACCGTCCGCCCGGCGCTGAGGACCGTGTAGCCGGCCGCTCCCAGCGCCCCGGCGACCCCGAGGGTCAACGGGACCGAGGGCAGCCTGTCCTCCGTCACCCCCACGACGGTCTCGGCGAACTCGGCGGCCGAGCCGAGCGGCCAGGGCGTGAACACCCAGACGACGTGCAGTGCGCCCGCCGCGATCAGTCCGGTGGCGGCGGCGACGGCGGCGGCGCGCGTGACGCCGTCGGCCCCCGTCGCGTCGGTGTCGGCGTCAGTGTCGACGTCGATGTCGGTGTCGGTGTGCATGGTGAACCCCTTCCCCCAGGAATTATCCGTACAGCACTGTATGGATAATCCATACAGTAGCGTATGGAACATGGCCAAGGGGAGAGTGACCAGCGAGGACTGGACGATGGCGGCGCTGGCGGCGCTGGCCCGGGGTGGTGTCGCCGCCGTGGCGGTCGACGTGCTGGCCAAGGAGCTGGCCGTGACCCGGGGCAGCTTCTACTGGCACTTCAAGAACCGGGAGGCCCTCCTGGTGGCCGCCCTGGAGGCCTGGGAGCGACTGGCGACCGGGCAGATCATCGAGGACGTCGACGCCGAGCCCGACCCGCTGGTCAGGGCCCGGAAACTGTTCGCGCTGGCCCTCGGGGACGAGGAGATCGCCGGACTGGAGCCGGCGATCGTCGCCCAGGTCGACCACCCCACCGTCGCCGCGGTCCTCGACCGCGTGACGCGGACCCGCCTCGACTACCTGACCCGCGTCTTCGCCGACCTGGGCCTGCCCGACGCCGACGCCCGACGCCGCGCCCTCGCCGCGTACGCCGCCTACCTGGGCTGGATCGAACTCCGCCGGGCCGTACCGCGCGCCGCCCCGGAGACCCTGACGGACGGCGAGGGAGCCCGGGAGGCCCTCGACCACCTCGTCGAACTGCTGGTCGCCGGACTCCCGCACCACCCCACCGGCTGAGGCCGACCTGCCCCGCGCCTCACTTCTTGCAGGGGAACGTCACCTGCTCGCCGCGGGCGCTCTTGCCCTGGTCCGGCAGGTGGAGCGTGACGTACCCCGTGACCGCCTTCGCCTTCCTGGGCGCGGGCACGTCCACGACCAGGAACGCGACCTGGGTGGAGGCGCCCGCGCCGAAGACGAGCGTTCCCGGGGAGACCCGGGCGCGGCCGGTGTTCACGGTCCAGTGGTAGCGGACCGTGCCCGGACCGGTCGCGGTGACCTTCCCGTCGAACGCCATGGCCACGGGGGTGCCGTCACAGGTGATGGTCTCCCCCGACTTCAGCAGGGTGACCACCTCGACCTTGGTGACCTTCACCGCGGCTGCGACGGCCGGTGCCGCGTGGGCGGGCGCGAGGGCCACCGAGGAGGCGAGGAGCGGGGCCGCGAGGAGCATGAGGTGTCGACGCCGCATCGTGCTGCCCTCCGGACGAGGAAAGCCCCCGATCTCCGTCCCAGGATATCGGCGGGGGCGGCCCCCGGCACGGGGGAACCGCCCCGTCCGGGCCGCCCCGTCCGCGCCCGTCAGTCCGGGCGGGGACCGATCACGGCGGTGCCGTCGTGGACCGTGATCGCCTGCGCCGGGCACATGTCCGCCGCCTCCAGGACCCGTTCCCGCGCCGCGACCCGCTCCTCGCGCGGCCGGGCGCGTTCCTCCTCCAGCGTGAAGACCTCGGGGGCCGTGCCCGCACAGATGCCCGAGCCCATGCACAGTCCCGCGTCGACCCGTACGGTCCACGTCACGCCGCTCACCACCCGATCGGCATGACGCGCGGCCCGCGCACCAGCATCTCGGTCTTCCACGTCACGTCCCCCACGAGCTTCAGCCCGGGGAAGCGCGCCAGCAGGGCCCCCAACGCCTCCTGGAGTTCCATGCGCGCCAACGGCGCCCCCAGGCAGTGGTGGACCCCGTGGCCGAAACCCAGGTGCTGGTTCGCCGGGCGGCGGATGTCGAGGGCGCCGGGACCGGTGAAGCGCAGGCCGTCGCGGTTGGCGGCGCCGATCGCGACGAGCAGCGGTTCCCCGGCCCGCACCCGGGTGCCGCCGACCTCGATGTCCTCGGTCGCGTAGCGGGCCTGGCTCGCGGCGCTGCCCAACGGCACGAAGCGGAGCAGTTCCTCCACCGCCTGGTTGATCAGGGCCGGCTCCTCGCGCAACAGCGCGAGCTGCTCCGGGTGGTCCAGCAGGGTGAGGACGAAGTTGGGGATCTGGGAGGCCGTGGTCTCGTGTCCGGCCACCAGGACCGCCACGCACAGGTCGACGAGCTCCAGCTCGGAGAGCCGGTCGCCGTCGGCCTCCCGGGCCTCGATGAGCGCCGTCATCAGGTCGTCCCGCGGCTCCCGGCGGTGCAGCTCGATCAGCCCGGCCATGTAGGCGCGCAGCTCCGCCTGGTTGGCCTCGAACTCCTCGGCCGTGAGCGAGCTGGTCGACAGCGCCGCGTCGCTCCACACCCGAAACCGCGGCCGGTCCTCGACGGGCACGCCCAGCAGACGGCAGATGACGGCCACGGGGATCGGCAGCGCGAAGCGGTCGACGAGGTCGACCGGCGGGCCGGCCGCCTCCAGCTCGTCGAGCAGTTCCGCGGTGAGCGCGCGCACCTGCGGGCGCAGCTTCTCGACCTGCCGGACGGTGAACGCCCTGGCCACCAGCGACCGCAGCCGGGTGTGGTCGGGCGGGTCCATGCCCAGGATGCCGCTGTCGACCTGCCCCTCGGACTGCCGGGGCTCGTCGTGCTCGGCGGCCGCCGCCCGACTGAAGCGCACGTCGCCGAGCACGAGGCGGGCGTCCTCGTACCGGGTGACGAGCCAGGCGTCCTCGCCGTACGGCATCCGGACGCGCAACAGGCCGGGTCGGTCGCGGACGCGCTCGTACTCCTCGGCGAGCCGCAGCCCCTCGGCGGTGTTGAAGGGGTAGGCGGTGGGGGTGGTGCCGGTGGTCGTCACTTCTGCCTCCCTGGTTGTAAGCAGCTGCTTACAACCTAGGAGCGGCCACCGGGACGGTCAACGACGCTTTACGGCCGTTATCCTGACGGGCCCTCCGAGAGGACCAGCAGCGTGGACGAATCCCCCCGAGCGCGCCCCGCGGAACGCCCCCGCAACGCAGCCGCCACCCGGCAACGGCTGCTCGACGCCGCCGGCGAGCTGTTCGCCGAGCGGGGCTACGAGCGCTCCACGGTCAGGGCGATAGCCGAGCGGGCCGGTGTCAACCAGGCGCTCCTGTTCCGCTACTTCGGCTCCAAGGACGGGCTGTTGACCGAGGTCGTGGCCCGGGGCAGCCTGGAGCAGCTGCACGCGACCGCGCCCGAGGAACTCTTCGAGACCGCCCTGCGTTCGATGCTCACGCGCAGCGCCCCGGGGGCCGACCGCTCCCTGGAGGTGTACCTGCGTTCCGTCGGCCGGGGGGACGAGGCGACGGGCACCCTGCGCGAGTTGGGCGGGGAATACCAGAAGGCACTGGCCGGCCTGACCTCCGCGCGGGACGGCGCCCTGCGCGCGGATCTGGCCATGGCCTGGCTGCTCGGAATCGGCCTGATGCGGACGGTCGCCGCCCGCGAACCACTGGCCAGCGCCGACCCGGAGGCGGTGTGCCGGCTCGTACTGACCACCCTGGACCGCTTCTGGACCCTGCCCGACCCTCCTCCACTGCCGGACGACGACCCCCACGGCGGCGGGACGGCTTAGGTGTGTTGTTCGGGAGGAGCGGGTTGAGGTGGAAGCGTTCGACCTTTGGGGCGGCTGATGAAGAGATGGTCCACTTGCTTGGGGCGTCCCTGCCCTTACCCGGTCTGTGGGATGAGCCGGTCGGGCGCATCGAGCCAGGCTCGGTGTTCACCGCCGGCGGTGATGGTCATGCCGAATCGCTCGGGGCTGGGCTCACCGGAGAGGTTCCACCACCGGTACGCGGCCTCCACCTCGCTCCACAGGCGTCGGGGCCCGTACTCCCACACCGTGAACCGGTCCTCGCTGCGGCCGTCCCAGTCGACGGCCGCCCACGTGGTGGCGTCGGTGGTCGCGAGCCACAGCCGGGAGGCGACGCCTTCCACGTCGGGGTTGTCGTGCCAGGTCCACCACACGTCGCCGAGCTGGAGCCCGATCGCGAACTGTGCGGCCCAGTCGTCTCCCGCGACCGCCCACGGGGACAGGGCCGCGGACGACTGCAAGGGGACCTGGTCATCGCGGACCACGTCCCGGTAGATCCTCAGGTCCGTGCGCTGCCCGCGCATGAGCATGAACGCCGAGTGTGGGGAGAACGAGCCGGAAGCGGCACCGTGGCCGTCGACGGTGAGCCGCAGCAGGCCGTAGCAGAACCACGGCGACTCCCACGGAGCCAAGATCACCCCGCCCGGCTTGGTCTGGGCGATCCACGCCGGCGGGATCGAGCGCACCGAGCACGTCGCGAGGATCCGGTCGTACGGTCCGCCGGCCTGGTGACCGTTGGCTCCGTCACCGCAGATCGTTCGAGGCTCCAGCCCGATGTCCTTCAATCGGATCGCCGCCCGCGCCGCCAGCACCTGGTCCACCTCGATCGTGGTGACGTGCTCGGGGCCGATTCGGTGGGTGAGCAGGCCGGCGTTCCATCCGGTGCCGGTCCCGATCTCCAGCACGTTGTGCCCCGGAGCTACGTCCAGCATGTCGAGCATGCGGAAGACGATCGACGGCGCGGACGCCGAGCAGGACGCCCACCGCTCACCCGGATCGCCCCCTTGACCGTCGTTGACCTGGGTGACCACGGAGCCGTCCGCGTAGGCATGGCGCAGCCAGGCCTCCGGCGCGTCCCGGCGCGAGCACGCCTCCAGGTCGTCCCCGACCCACACCGTGTCCGGCAGGAACAGATGCCGGGGTACGGCCCAATAAGCCGCCTCCCACGCCGGGGCAGGCGGAGCCCCGAGGTCCTCGGCTACCGAGTCGAGCAGGCCACGCATGGCGGCCCGCTCCTCTGCTCTGAGCTGGATCACCGCGCGCCTACTTCGGCTTGTGCTTCGGCTCGGGCTGGGGCTGCTTGGTGTCCGTGGACGGCTTCGACGTCCCGGGATCCTTGTTTCCCGCGTGCTTGCCTTCGCCGCCGCTGCCGCCCTTGCCAGTACCCCAACCCATCTGAGACCTCCCGTGCTCGGTGCGCTCTCGTTGACGAACGTGCAGGTGCGCCCTCGCTTCCGCGGAAGCCGCACCACGGCGGACGAGGGCGGAGACAGCATCCAGAGGCGGCGCAGGTGGGGGCAAGAAACTTGCACCGGCTTGCGCGCGGTCATTCAAGGGCGTCGATGGCGTTGGAGATCAGCGCCCGTGCCGGGCTCCCGTAGACGGCCATCCGGGATAGCTCCGCGAAGATCCGCGCGTACACCTTGACCTCGCTGGGCTGTGTGAGGGTGATCTGTGCCGTCGACAGCTCGATGACGACCTGTTCGTCATCAAAAATCCAAAAGCCTTCGCTCGGCCACATCGCCCGCTGGGCGTTCAAGGGGATGACGCCCAACCTGACGTGCTGGCGCACCGACACGGTCATCAGGTGGGCCAGCTGGTCGGCCATGGTGGTGGTGTCCCCGAAGCGGGCCCGCAGCGCCGACTCCTCCAACACGAAGACGAAGTGCCGGCCCGCATCGCGCATCACCTCCCGCTTACGGGTCGTCCGCAGCTCGGCGGCCTGATCGGCGTCATCGGGAATGCCGTAGAAGCCGACGATGCGACCCATGAGGGCCCGTGCGTAGGCGGGTGTCTGCACGAGCCCGGGGATCACCCCGGGCTCGTAGACACGGAAGAGCCTGGTCCTGTCGTACAACGGCACGTGCGCCTCTTGGACGGGGGTGAGCCCGTTCTCGGTGAGGCGCCGCCACTCGACGAACATCTCGTCGATGCCCGCCGCCGTGGCGAACAGGTCCTGGAACAGGGCCGGGTCCCCGGACAGCGAGGCGTACTGGTGCAGGTCCTCTTCGCTGGGGGAGGTCACGCCGTTCTTGAGGCGGGAGACCTTCGACTCACTCCAGCCGGCACGGGCCCCGAAGGCCCGTGCCGTCCCGAAGCCCGCCCTGCGCCTGATCTCACGCAGCCGCGCCCCGAGGGTCTTCCTGGCCTCCTCGATGGCCGCGTGGGGTGACGACGCCACAGTGCCTTCTCGTTCAGGTGGGCTTGTAGTCCGCGTGGGGGACGGCCCGCTCCCACACGGCCTCGAAGGCGCTGGAACACAGCTGAAGGATCTTCGGGTCCGCGGTCAACTCCAGGTAGTCCGGCGCGGGCTCACCATCGCCGGCGTGGTGCAGGACGAGCACCGTCTCCTCGTCGAACACCCAGAAGTCGTTGCCCGGGAACGCGATGTCGGTCGCCTGCCGTCGGGGCAGCCAACGGATCTGTTCGCCGGCCGCCACGTTCGCGTCGGAGATGAAGTGCTCCCACCGGATGTAATCCGACTCCGGCACCGAGAACACCCGGGCCCGCCGCACGACCACACCCCGCTCGGTGGCCTCGCGCACCCACCTCAGCCACAGCTGGAACTCCGGATCCTCGGCGAGGAGATCCTCCCTCGACCCCTTCCTCCAGGCGTCGAGCGCAGGCTCGGCCATGTACCCGTCGCGCATCTCCAGATGCACCGCCGAGCGGCGAGCCGAACCGAGGAGCTGTTCAAACGTCGGAACGGACGACACGGTCCCCCTCCTCGAAGAACTGGACCATCCGGCGCGGGATCTCCACCACGCTCTCGTGCCCGGGCAGATCCAGCTGGTCCAGGCGCGCGTCGTCGGTGACGATCCACCCCTGAACCAGGTAGGTGTCCCGCTCCTCGTCGAGGTAGACGGTCGGACTGCCGCCCGACTTGCTCTCGGGGTCCTTGCCAAGCCTGCGCAGAGCCATGATGCCCTCCTTGCTCGGTACTGCCGGTCCACTCCGGTGAAATCCTTGCACCGAACTCACCGCCCACGCACGAAACTTGCACCTGCTTGCACCGCCCGACATCCGCTCGGAAAGCGGACACGGGAAGGCCCCGCCGTGCCGTGAGGAACAGCGGGGCCGAGACCGAGAACGGCCGCTACGCGGCTGTCGCGGCGGTCCCTGCACGATCCGGGTCCGCGGGGACGCCGGCCGCGACGGCCGTGGCTGCCGCGGCCAAGGCGTTCAGCACGTTGTGCCGCCCATGGACTTGCAGGTCGACCCGGCGCCGGGTGCTTCCGTGGACGAGGACGAAGGAGGGGCGGCCGTCGTCCTGGACGCCGACGTGTTCCCCCCGGACGTCGCAGCCCTCACCGAACCCGAAGGTGATCACGTTGGCGTCGGTCTCGCCCGCCATCGCGGCAACCAGCGGGTCGTCACCGTTGAGGACCGCCGTCCCGTGCACCGGCAGCGCCCGGATGATCTCCGCCTTGGCATCCGCGATGACCTCGCGGGAGCCGAACTCGCCGATGTGCGCCGAACCCACCCCGAGCACGGTCGAGATCGTGGGACACGCGATGTCGCACAGGCTGTCGATGTGGCCCAGGCCCCGAGCCCCCATCTCCAGCAACAGGTAACGGCTCTCCGCGTCGACCCGGGAGACGGTGACCGGGAAGCCGATCTCGTTGTTGAAGGACCGGACCGTCGCCACGGTGGGACCGTCCAGCCGGAGGATCGAGGTGAGCAGGTCCTTCGTGGAGGTCTTGCCCGCCGAACCGGTCACCCCGATCACCGTGCCGGTGTAGGCGATGGCGAGGCGCCGGGCGATCTGCGCCATGGCCGCCAGGACCTCGGGGACCACGAGGGTCGGCACGTCGTCCACGGGCCGCTCGGCCAGTACGGCCACCGCGCCGGCCGCGACGGCCTGCGCGGCGAAGTCGTGCCCGTCGACCGCGCGGCCCTTCAGGCAGCAGAACAGAGCCCCGGGCTCGACGTCCCGGGAGTCGAACGCGAACGGACCGGTGATCATCCGGCCGGGCTCGTCGGCCCCGACCAGGAGGCCGTGGGTGACGGTAGCGGCGTCCTGCAAGGAGAGGGGAATCATGATGCTCCTACGGTGCGGCCAGGACGACCCCGCGGCCTGCGTAGAACCGGCCGAGGTCGGCCCTGGGAACGTGATGGAACTGCTGCGAGTGCTCCGGGAACCCGGACGGGTTGTGAATCGAGATGTGGTCGAGGCCGGAGCCGACGGCGAGCACCAGGTGCCCGCTGCGGGCCGCCGGCTGAGGATCGAGGGTGCGGATGTTCTTGTGCACGGACAGCAGCACCAGCCGCCCGTGCGCGATCTCGGCGTCCACCTCCTCCACCGCCAGCTCCGGCCGGGCCTCGGCGACCAGACCCCACCGGGAGCGCACCCACGCGGCGAACGGGGCATAGATCAGCCCCTGAACCTGATCACCCGACCGGACGTACGCGCCGGCGGCCAAGGCTTCCCGCACCAACGGCACCGACGGGGGCACAGGCTGCCCGAAGTGGCCGAGCGCCATCCGCAGGCACGCCATGCCGCACATGCGGGGTGCCCAGAAGGCGTACTCCTGGGCCGACTCGGCGCCGGAGGACTCCCACCGTGGGTCAGTGGCCGCCGATCTGGTGCCCGAGACGAACTCGGGCACCAGATCGGCGGACTCCCACTGCGAGTAGTAAGGGACGTGGTGCACGGTTGTGATGGTCATGCACCCACTGTGCCGCCTACGACACCCGGCAGGGACGCCGGACAGGCCGGGGGCCGCCGTGGCCAGACCGGCGACGTACTTGGAAGCCGCCCGGCAGCACCGGGAAGGTGCACGGCCTACGCGGGCGGCGGCTTCAACGCGGCGGACACCAGCGCCGTCCACTGGGGCAGGTTGCCGTTCAGGTGCGAAGCGGAGGCGGCGGCCACACCGCTCTGCCGCCGTCGGCGGATGACAGGGACTTGTGCAACATCCGGCCCGACAAGTCGGTTGCGGTCCCAGGGACGGACCCAGAAGGGTCCTGGCGCGGCAGACCGGCTGAGCGGCGGCATGGCCACCCGGCCCCTTGGCCACGCAGCGGCCGAACTCGTCCGTCCACCGTGCCGCAGTGCCGGGAGGAACGAGCCAGTATCGGAACGGTCGATCGGGGTCGTCCACGACCGGGCCGCACCCCCGCTGCCAAATGTCCATCAGGGTGAGCGCCAAATCGGAGCGCCGCCCGCGAGGCGTAACCACCAACTCGAACGACAGAGGTCCGAGACGGAGCTCCACTTCACCGCTAGCCTCCTGGTGAAGCAACCGGCGGACAGCAGCGGCCAGCTCCCCGATATCAGGCGCCGGGGCACTCGGAGGAACGGCCAATACCTCGGCGGGCAGGGTCATGCCGTTGCCCACAGCCCGGACGAAGCCAGCCGGCACCAGGCAGTTCCGTCGTCCGACACACCCCAGTACCCTCGGTGCAGACGAGCGAGGTGATCTACGAGCAACAGCCCGCGCCTACCTTGCGCATCCGGCTCCACCATCGGGTACACGGGAACGTACGGGCCACCGCCGGCCACCGCCACCGTGAACGTGTGAGGGCCGGCGATCAGCCGGACACGGATAACGCTCCCTGCGCCATACCGGAGTTCGCTCGTGTAGAACTCGCTCGCGATCAGCTCAGCGGCGTACACCACGTCCTCCTCAACACCCCAGCGGCGAAGGCAAGACGTCGTGAACCGTCGGATGCCCTGAAGGTGGCGTGCGTCCTCGTTGGTGAAGGAGCCGGGGCCAGCCGGCCGAGTACATCCGACCGCCGCCTCTGCTCCGTTGCGGAACGCTTCATCGCCGCGAACTTCCATACGTCGTGCTGCGGAGAACGGTAAGGACGGCAGGCAATCCGGCAGCGGGCAGTCGCCCAGACGGAGCACGGTCGGTGCGTCGGCGCCGAGTGGACGGCCTGCACTCTCCGGCGCGGAGCGCGCCACCTTGCGGAACGTGGTCATGGAACTTATCGCACCGTGCCACCGAGGAGCGGAACAGGGGAATTGAGAGGGGGAAAAGCTGTCAAGGGGGAACCTGGCGGGAGCCAACGGCCCATGATGGGGACACACCCACCAACAGAGGGCACACTCATGCCAGCAGACTTCGGCCACCTGCTCCTTCAGCTCCGACTGAAGGCCAGACGCACACAGGAACAGCAGGCGCACGCGATCAACGCGGTCTCCGGTCGGGCATCCGTCACGCGCCGTGAGATCAACCGCTACGAGCACGGCGAAAACATTCCGACCAACCACACCCTCGCGCACATCGCGGTCGCCTGCGGCTTACCTCCCGGCGAACTCCAACGGGAAGCAGCAGCAGCTCGTGCGCGACGCCGAAACCTGCGCCACCGCGAGGGGGAGGAGACCGAGGTGCTGAACCGGCGCAGGTTGATGGGCGGAGCCCTCGTCAGCGCCGCTGTGGCAACTGAGCCATGGGGACGCCTGGCCAACGCACTTGGTAAAGGCGCGAAGATCGATGAGCAATCCGCGGACGCGCTCAGCGGACGAGCGCGAGCCCTGCACATCAGCGAACACCATCTCACTGCCCATCAGCTACGCGGGCAGGTCGAGTCACACCTTGACGCCATCACCGCCGCTCTTCCCCGAGCCGGCCAACACGAGCGGGCCCTCACCATTGCCGCCGGCGAGACAGCAGCATTGGCGGGCTGGCTGGCGTGGGACCTGGGAGACCACCGGACAGCCCGCTCCTACTACAAGGTCACCACCGACTGCGCCGAAGTGGCAGGCCACCCCCCGCTACGGGCCCTCGCGCTCGGCTACGCCAGCTACGGGGCAGACAGGCCCAACCGCGCGGTCGAGCTGCTTGCAAAAGCCGCCGAGCATGTCCGAGGCCCTGGAAACGGAGCCGCCGCCGCCTGGATCCATGCCCGCCATGCGGAAGAGACCGCGAACGCCGGCGACGACACAGCCGCACTCCGCGCCCTCGACCGGGCGCTGACTGCCTACGACTTCGCCGACCACACCACCGAACAGGCATGGGTCCAGTTCATGACCCCCGCCCGGATGGACGCGCTCGTGCTCTCGGTATACGGCCGCCTCGGCCACCGGCAGCTCCCGCAAACGGCAGCCAGTACTGCGCAGCGCCTCGGACCGGACCTGTCCGACTCCGGGGTCGTCATCCTCGGCGACCTCGCCCACGCACTCCTACAGGGAGGCGACATCGGCCATGGCGTCCATGTGGCACACCAGTTCGCGGCAGCGGCTCAGACACGCCCCAACACCATGGGCCGGGCCCGAGCCGCCGCCGTCGCGGCTCGGCTGCCCAACTCGGAGCGAGACCTTGCGCACCACCTGCAAGGTCTCGCGGCCTGAGGGCCCCAGGCCCCGAACGTCGGAAGCGATGAAGCCGGAGCCGAACGTGCTAGCGCGGGGTGGTCTCCTCGACCACCCACCTCAGGTACGCCTCCGAACCACCTGTGACCGGCACGGTGACCCACTCGGGTACCTCATACGGGTGTTCCTGAGCCACCCACGCTTCCAGCTGGGGAAGCCGGTCCGCCGTGGTCTTGTACGAGAGCCGCCACTCCTGCGCCGTCTCGATCTTCCCCTGCCACCAATACGTGGCACTGAACGGCCCGTCGATGTGGCAGCAAGCCGCGAGCCGTGCTTCAACGGCCCCTTGCACCAGAGCCTGTGCCCGGGCCTCGTCGTCAATGGATGTCTGCGCGATCACGATCTCGGTCTCCACAAGGCCCCTCCTGGTCGGTCTACCCCGACCCTACCCAGCCGGCCGAGCGCGCAGCGGCCGGACCAGACGAGAGGGGGCCCGGCTGCCGCCGAACCCCCTCAGGATCCCTAGTCCATTGCTCGCACCGAACTGGACGGGTCGGACTCGGGCTCAACTGCAGCGCGCTCCGGCTCGTACAGCCAGCGCGGCAGCAGCCCCTGAACGACCGGAAGGGCCATCACCCGGGTAACTGCGCCGGCCAGGGCGACCGCGACACCAACCGCCGACCCGGGAAGACCCGAGGCGTCCACGATCAGCGGGAGACCCGCAGCCAGACCCAGAAAGGCCTGGAACACGGTGCGCGCCGTCCTAGGGTTCGCATCGGAGACTCGACTCACTTCGGCACCTCCAGCTCCTGGCCGGGCTGGATCGCGTACGGGCTGACGATGTTGTTCGCCTTCGCCAGCTCCTGCCACGAGACGCCCAGCGCCCGCCCTATGCCGGACAGGGTGTCGCCGCTACGCACCGTGTACTTGGTGCTGCCACCCGGCTTCCCGGCGAGCCGGCCGCCGATGCGCCGGCGCAGCCCGGACATGGTGAAGCCCTTCGGGTCGATCTTGCCGGGCTGCCACTACAGGTGGCCGGTAACGCTCGCAGAGCTCCACCGGTGCGCACGACAGATCGCCGCGGACACCTTCTCGATCGCCTCCAGCCGGGGACCCGGCCAGGGGTTCTCGCCATCGCCCAGGTTCTCGCACTCGAAGCCGTAGAAGTGGCGGTTCCCATCGGTGTCCGCCCGATCGTCCTCCGGGAGATCGGTCTCCGCGATCACCGCGTTCAGTACGCCCCGGGCTCCGCTGCCGGCGTGGTTGGCGCGACCGTTCCCGATGAGGTAAACGGTCCCGTTCTTGGCGATGACGCCATGACACAGCGGCCCCGGGAGCGACTCGTAGCCGTCCTCGCAGATGCTCACAGTCTCGGCCGTGCCGAAGGTGACCGTGTGGTGGATCATCACTCCGTGGACCGGCCCCCACGGGCCCTTGTGATTTCGACTGTGCGTGCGCCAGCCCGGTCGCTCGACGATGCGCACGCCTTCAGCGCGCAGCGCCGCCACGAGGGCATCAGCACTCAGCGGTGTAGCCATGTTCGGATCTCGGATTCTCCCCGCGCCCAAGACCAAAATGCAGGTGTGGAGCCGTCCGTCAGTGAGCCGTCCCCTGGGTGACCAGCCACAGCTGGAACACCATCAACAGGAGCGGAGCAACGAACGAGGAAAGCACCAGCCGACGGGTCGCCGCCGCCTGCGCCTGGTCCTCGCGGCGCTGCTGCTCGGCACGCTCGGCGACCTGGTCGTGCTCCCCACGCAGCCCTGCCAAGCCGGCCTCAACCGCGCCGATGCGCTGTTCGGTGGCCCGCTGGTCCGCACGGTAGACGTCCTGGGTGACCACGTGATCCAGCCGCGCGGCGAGATCGGCAAGATCACCTCGCAGGTCCTCGCGAAGCTGGGACACCGCACGGTGCAGTTCCCACAGCGTCGGCTTGGCGCTCGGCGGCACGGACACCGGTCGTCACTCCTGGAAGCCTCACGCCACAACTGATACTACGAGTGCGAAGCTGCGGGTTTTCGGGCATCGGACATCTGGTGACGAGGGCAACGACGGGTTCGGTACGTGACGGTCGCTTCATTTCCGGACAGGGCTACGGCAGCGGATCGCCCGGCACACCACTCGAACGGTCCGTCACCCCCCGTGCCCCGTCGCAATTGGCCAGTGGGAGCATCCTCGTTGGTCAGCATTTCCGCGTCTCAGCGCCGGGGACTGCCCGCCAGTAGAGTCGGTCCGAAGAGAGCGCGGATCTGGGGGACTCATGACGGCTGCGGATGCACCGCCCATCATCTTCGTACACGGGACGCGGTTCAGCGCGGGTCAATGGAGCCCACAGCTTGCCGCGCTTCAAGAGGACTTTCGGGTAGCCGCCGTCGACCTACCAGGCCACGGCGCTCGCTCTGCTCAACTCTGGAGTCTGAACGCGGCGACGGAGATCATCGCTTCTGCGGTGGACTCGCTCGACCATGGGCCCGCTCTGGTCGTCGGGCACTCGCTTGGCGGATACGCCTCGCTGGAGTTCGCACGGCGCTGCCCCGAGCAGCTGCGGGGGCTGGTTCTGGCGGGGGCCAGTGCCTCAACGTGCGGTCCGTGGGCAACACCGTATCGGTGGATTGCCGGGCTTGTCCCTCGTATACCGGCGGACCGGTTGACCCGCTGGAATGACAGGTTGCTGAGTCGGCTCTACTCTCCCGAGGTGGTGGAGGCCACCATCCGCTCTGGCTATGCCTTCCACACTCTGCCGGCGGCCTGGGGCGAAGTGCTGGGCCGCTTTGACGCGGATGCGATGCGTCATGTGGCAGCTCCCGTGCTCATCCTGAACGGCGAGAAGGACAGGGTCTTCCGGTCCGGCGAGATGGATTTCGCCCACGCGCATCCGCACGCCCGCATCGAATTGATCCCGCGGGCGAAACACCTCGCGAACTTCGACTATCCAGATGCCTTTACCGATGCCGTCCGCCGATTCGCCCTACAGCTACCCGCTCGCAGCTGAGCGCGCAGAGTGGGGCTCCCGCTCGCAGGGCCATCGCGAACGCTCCGGCCGACCACAGCCGCGCGGTCACCGGCCGGCTGCGGTGCTCAGTCAGAATCGCACCAGGGTAAACGGTGCCTGATGTGGCACAAGCGTTGCGAGCCGCAGAGGTGTCATCCGGTCAGGGCGGTGGTAGCCGCGAGCTATCGGCATCTGAGGGGTCTGAGAAGGCTGAGTCCCAGCTCGGGTGGGCGTGGTGGTGGCTTCTGGCATCAGACTTCTGAAGTGGTCGCCCGGCGACTGCGGGCCGATACTGGACGTGATCCCCTGGGTGTTCTCTGCTCCTGCTCGTTTGAAACCGGCAGGTCGGAGGTGAGCGATGGCCAGGAATGACGACCCGCAGCTGGCCCGCACCGGAGGTGTGGGGCGGCGCCTGCGGCGAAGGTGGCGAGGAATCGACTGGGGAAGATTTGGAACGCAATTCACGCTCCTGCTTGGCGCGATCGGCCTTCTGATTACCGGGGTTTCCACGTTCTTCGGGGTGGAAGTTTCAAGGGATCAGTTGAAGCAATCCGAAGAAAAGGCGGAGAGGGAGACAACACGCCAGGCGCGGCTACTGGGAGTCTGGGAGGACTGGGGCGACCCACCCGGTATGCAAAGCATCCACTTGATGAACAGGTCTCCTGACCCTGTATCCCAAGTGAGATTGATTGTCACCCTGAGTAACCCAGTGGAGTCGAAGAAGGTACTGTCTTACGCCTTGGTCCTTCCGAGTGTTCCTCCTTGCACGAAAGTCATCTGGATTGTGGAGCCCGTTGGCTTTAAGGGGCTTGAAAGAGTGCCTGCCGCAACCATGGATCGTTCCATATTGACTTTCCTCGGCGACAACGGTTCCTGGTGGGTGAAGGATCTCCAAGGGATTCGGATGGGGCTCGAATCGGCGCCGGAGCCCGATGCCCCTGCCGTGGTGAGCAAGCCCACGATGCGGTCGGTTCCGTTTTGTGGTGGTGCAAGCGGCGAAGGCTGACGCCCGAGGCGTGGTTGAGCGTCCACGGTTCGCGGGGGCAAGGGAAGAGGTAGGAGATTCAGCCCTGGCTCCGACACGCATGTCGTTCGGGCCAGCCGTCGATCACTTCACGTAGGTCACCTTCAGCTGGGGCGGGAACTGCTGCCCGACACCGTGCGCCCGGCCGTAGACGGAGCTGGAGGTATGGTTCGGTTCGAGAGCGAACCCTCGTGGCCGGACATCGCGGACCTGAGACGTCACGTCGATCCACTTGCCCTCATTGCGTCGCCAGCTGACCATCTGGGCTTGTCCGTCCGCGCTGAACGCCGCGGGCCGTGCCGCGTGGCCGTGGGTCCGATCGCGGCCTGTCCACCCGACGAGTCGTACCAGTGCTCGAAGTGCAGAAACAGCGCGCCCGAAGCGTCCTCCCAGCGGACATACAGGGTCGCGTTCTTTCCCACCCAGTCCCCGCTGACCTGGTAGTCGGTGCCCATCCACAGGCGCATGCCGGGCGTCGCGGCGAACGTCCCAAGGGTGTGGGTTCGGTCCGTCGACGTGGGCGCCGCGCAGTCGGCACGCAGGGCCTTGGGGGTGTCCTTGCCCGGGCTGATCACGCTCCAGCCGCCGTTTGCCGCGACGCGCTTCAGGGGTGGCTTCGCCCTCGAAGCTGGGGTCGGCCACCATGTTGCCGTCGATACCGAGGGCGATCTTGTCAGCGGAGATCGAGCCGGCCTTGATGTGGATGGCCTCGACGGCGCCCGCCGCGATGGCCGAAGCGGTCACCGAGTTCGCCGCCAGCTTCTCCGCAGTGATCGCCAAGGCGGCCACCTTGTCCGCGGTGATGGCCGCCGAGGAAGCTGCCGTCCACGATCAGTACCGTGTCGGCGGCCGCGGCGACGGGGCGTTCGTCGATCTGCCAGTCGCCGCCTGGGCCCAGCGGCGAGAGTACCGTTCGCGCGAACGCGGGAAACTCGTAGGCGTCCTGGTAGTAGCCGACCGCCGAGTCGCGGCCCCGGCGGTGACGGTGGGCGCGCGGGTGGTGGAACCCGTCCATGGACACGTGGATCGCGGGCCGGCCGCGATCGGCGACCGCGGACGCCAGCGCACGAGCCAAGGTCGATTTCCCCGCGGCGGTGATACCGTCCACGGCGACCCGAAGCGGGTGCCCGGGGTCCCGGTCCGCCAAGTGGTCGGCGATCCGGCCGATGCCCCGGTCGCGGACCGCCTGGCCCGAACGGTCATCAGGAGGCTACTGCCCCGGCCCGTTCCAGGAGCACTCCTCACGGCACCTCGGGCAGCGCAGAATCGCGTTGATGTGCGGTACCCGCGACAGCTTCCACACCTTCTTGCAGTTGTAGCCAGCGTGGTGCGCGGCGAATGCCAGACACGATTCGCAACGCATGACTTCCAGGTAGCCAAAGGTGTTGCCGTATGAACGCAACGAGTCCCTGACGCTCGGATAGATCTCTGTCAGGTGCCGGGGATAGTCGTGGTCGGACACTCGTAGCTTCCGCAGCCGCCCCTCATCACACGACGGACACGACTTCGCCATCGGGTACCCCTCCCAACGATGCGATCCAGCCAGTCGCCTACATACCCTCGGTGCTGGGTGTCGAACCCCGGCATCGCGTGCTGCGCGGACCGGTTCCTCTTCTGCCCGTTACCACGCTACCGACTGATCCTGAACACCACGGAGAGCAACTTCTACTCTGATGTTGAGGAGTTCCGTTGCCAACACCATGCCTGTTGTCTCGGGGTGTCGGTCGAGCGAGTACGCCTGCGGGAGAGCTGTCGTGTGCCAGCGAGCCAGGTCATCAGTTTGAACAGGGTTACTGCCTGTTGTGTTCCTGTAGGGCACCGTGCCTGGACGGGCTGACGTCATACGGTCGGGTGGCTGCCTGCTTGCGCCACATGGCGCGTTCGCAACGTCGTTGGCGGGCAGCTGTTCGTAGTTGCCTTCTTCGAGGACGCGTCCGCCACCCCGAGGACGGATGCGGTCGGCGGTGCGTGTGGAGCCGAGGCAGTGGGCGATGAGGATGACCGTTCGGCCTGCGGACAGCGGACGGTTCCGCTCGTGTTACCCGAGACCGCCCACTGTCTATCTCGCCGCTTCTTCATTCGGTCAGCAAAGTGACCAGAGAGAAACGGACTACCCCCGTCCGTCGTGCCCCGGGCGCGCCCCCGCCGGGGGCAGGGCGAGGCCCGTCGGGGTGTTGAGTCCGGTGAAGGAGAGCGTCACCTGTCCGCCGCCCGTCTCGCGTACGCGCACCACCCGGTTGTTGAACCCGTCGGCCACGTACAGGGCGCCGGCGCCGTCGAGCGCGAGGCCGAGCGGGGAACTCAGGCCGCCGATGGGCACGGTGCTCTGCGCACCGCCGACGGCGGCCACCCTCACCACCCGGTTGTTCCCGCTGTCGGAGACGTAGAGGTCACCCGCGGCGTTCAGGGCCAGCCCGGTCGGCTGGGAGAGGCCCGTGGTCGGCACGGTGCTCTGGCCGCTCCCGTCCAGGGCCACCCTGACGACCCGGTCGTTGACGAAGTCCGCGACGTACAGGTACCCGCCCGGGGCCCACGCCAGCCCCCAGGGGTGCAACAGTCCGCTGGTGGGCACCGTCGTCTGGCCCCCGCCGTTCGCGGCCACCTTCACGATCCGGTCGTTGAAGCTGTCCGCGACGTACAGGTTCCCGGCCGGGTCGACGGCGAGCCCCAGCGGACGCGACAGCCCGGTCGTCGGTACGTCGGACTGGCCCCCGCCGTCCGGTGCCAGGACCACCACCCGGTTGTTGCCGGTGTCGGAGACGTAGAGCCGGCCCGTGGCGTCCCAGGCCATGCCGGTCGGCCGCACCAGACCGTCGAGGGGGACGGTGACCTGTTCGTCGCCGTCCGCGGGCAGGGCCAGCACCCGGTTGTTTCCGTAGTCGGACACGTACAGGGGAGGGCCCGCGGGGGACCGTACGCCGCCGGCCTGCGCGGCGCCCGCCGTCGCCGCCGGCAGTACGCAGAGCAGCAGCAGGCCCGTCGCGGCGGCCAGCCTCCGCAGCCGGCGCCGGGCGGGCGGGCGGTCGCCGGCCCCCGGAGCGTCGATCGTCGTCCCCTCGGCCCTCTCGCCGACCGTCCTGCGTCCCACGACTCACCCACCTGTGTCCCGGCCGGCCGTACGCCGTCCCCCGACGACCCTAGGAAGGGCCGCCCGGACCCACGGGAGCCACGCCACCGGCGCCGCCGCCCGCCACCCCAATGCCGCCCGAGCGCGCGCCGCGGACCGAGGCGAGCGGTCGTCCGGTCCACCGCTGCACGGCGCGCCGCAGACCGCGGGGGTCGGCGTAGCCCGCGCGACGGGCGACGGAGTCCAGGGTCATGTCGGTGGTGGTGAGGAGGCGCAGGGTGTGCTCCCGGCGCAGCGCCTGGAGCTCCTGCGACCAGGTGGTGCCGTGTTCTTCGAGGCGGCGCTGGAGGGTGCGCGTGCTCAGCGACAGCTGCTGGGCCAGGGCGCGCAGGGTGGGGACCTCCGGGTCCGGGGCGGCGCGCAACGTGCTGCGGAAGACGTCGAGCCAGTCGTGCAGCGGGATGGCGTCGGTGAGGGACTGTTCGGCGTGCCGTCGTAAGAGGTCGGACAGGCCCGGCGCGTGTGGCTGGGGCGCGATGAGGTCGGCGGTGTCGAAGGTGATGGAGTTGACGGGGCCGGCGAACTCGATGGCGCGGGTGCCGAAGAGGTCCACGAGGGCGCGGTGGTCGCGGGGGGCCCGGGCCGCGAGCACGACACCGACCGGGACGACGGGGCGCCGGGCGGCCTCGCCGATGCGCTGCCGCATCAGGCCCAGCGCGTAGGCGCGTATCGCGGAGGCGACCTCGTCGCTCAGGTCGGCCGCGTTGACGTGGCTGATGGTGACGTGCCGTTCGGTCTGTTCGACGTGCATGACCTCGGTGCCGGCGTCGGCGACGGTGGCCAGGTAGCGGCAGGCGTCGTGGAGGCCTTCGAGGGGTGTCGGTGCCTGGGTGATGAGGTAGTCCCAGACGCCCAGGGCGCCCAGGGCGCTCTCCTCGGCCATCCGCAGGGAGACCTCGTGCCAGGGCACGTGGAGCGTCAGGAGCTCCCAGATGCGGATGTTGGTGGAGGCCGGCGGGCGGTAGCGGTCGTCCTCCAGGTACCGGGGGGACATGCCGAGCAGGCCGGCGTACTTGGCCGGGCTGACGCCGGCGCGCGAGGCGGCGCCCGCGTTGAGGCGGGTGAACGCGGCGGGCGTCGTGCCCGGCAGCAGCGGGACGTGCGCGGGCATCGGCGCCGGGGGGCCGTCGGGGTCGGGCTCGGCGGGCCCTTCGTGGCGCGCGGGACCCTGTCGGTGGCGCGTCAGGCCCTCAGCGGACGTCAAGAGTGGCTCTAGCGTCATATCCGTCCTCGTCGGGATGGTCGCGGAGTGTCGTGGCTCGCCGTTCGAGGTGGGGGGTCGGCAGGGAACCGGCGGCCGGATCACGGCCGCTGACGTTCGTTCGGTCGGTCGGTCCCGTGCTGTCGTCCGGGCCGGAGTGTCGGCGCACACCGGATCCACGCACCATCGGTCTCCGGGTCGAGCCGTGGTGTGCCGGTCACGATAGCCACCTTCACAAGTCGGGCGTGATCAGCGGCTGTTATCGGCCGCGATCTCCTCCATACATGGCGTGATAGGGGAGTTTGCATTGCGTTACACAGGAAGAAACGTTTCTCGGGGCGGGGGTGCGGCGCAGTACGCGCCGGCCGTTTCCGCACCGGCGTCCGCGTGCGCACCCGCATCCCGCGGCCCGGTCGGCGCAGACCTGCCGCTCCTCGCCGAGGTCCGCGCGTGACGCCCCCGTCGCTGTGGAGCAGGCGCAAGATCCTGGGCACCGTGGCCGGCGCCGCCGCGATCCCCGCCCTGCCCTCCGTCATCACCCTGAGCGCCGGTCCGGCCCTCGCCGCCGAGGGCGACCCGATCAACGGGCTCCCCGACACCGACCGGGGCAAGGCCGTATGGGCCTACAAGAGCGGCGGCCGGGCGGTCCGCGAGGCCGCCGCCGCCGCCCTCGTCGGCTCGCCGGCCGCGGTCTCCGCCTTCCTCACGGGCGAGCTGCCCCTCGCGAAGGCGGACGACAACCGGTTCGGCGTGCTCGCCGTCCTGCCCCTCGCCGACAAGTCGGTCCGCGAGAGCGCGAACGGCGCCCTGTCCGCCGGGGACGCGGCCATCGCCGCCTACCTGCGCGACGGCTACGGGCAGTCCCTCGACACGGACACGCGGGCGGCGGTCTTCACCGTCATGGACAACAGCGGGACCGCCGTCAAGCGGGAAGCCGCCAAGGCGCTGGAGTCGGGCACCCGTGCGGCCCTGCTCACCTTCCTCCAGGAGACCCAGCACACCGCGCAGCAGGAGGACGAGCGGGCCGAGGTCTTCGCGATCCTCACCACCGCCTCCCCCGAGGTCAAGAAGTACGCGGAGCGGGCCCTGAGCGACGGCTCGCCCGAGGCGATCCGTCAGTTCCTCGCCTCCGGCCAGCACATCGCCCGGGCCCGTGACGAAGAAGCCTCCACGGTCGACCAGTTGGTCAAGATCGTGGTCCGCGAGGGGCGTCGGGCCAAGCTCCAGACCGAGCAGGCCGTGGCCGCCTCGAACCGGGCCAAGGACGCCGCGGAGAAGGCGAAGGCCGCAGCCCTGAAGGCCGCCGAGGAGGCGAGGGCCGCACAGAACGACGTACGGCGCTCCGCCAAGGCGGCGAACAGCGCCGCGAGCGCCGCACAGGGCGCCGCGAGCGCCGCCCACACGGCGATCTCCGCGTCCCGCATCGCCCAGTCCGCCGCCGGCCGCGCCGGGCAGGCCGCCCAGGCAGCCGCAGGCGCCGCCGCCGCGGCGGGACGCGCCGCCTCCCTGGCCTACGGCGCCGCCATCGCCGCCTCGAAGGACGCCTCCAAGGCCTCGGCCGCGCGCCAGGCGGCCCAGGGCGCCCGGGACGCCGCCGGCCGGGCGCGTACCGCCGCGGCCGCCGCGGTCCACGCGGGCGACGCCGCGCGGCAGTCCTCCGCCGCCGGCGCCGCCGCCACCAGCGCCGCCCAGAACGCCGCGGCCGCCGCCAACGCCGCCGCCGACGCGGCCGCCTCCTCCGGCATCGCCGCGTCCCAGGCGGCCAAGGCGAGGGCCGCGGCGGCCGAGGCCGACGCCGCCGCCGCACGCGCGGCCCGGGCAGCGGCCCTCTCGCAGAGCCTGGCGAACAGGGCCGCCACCGCCGCCGGCGTGGCGCGCGACGCGGCCAACAGCGCCGCCGACCACGCGGAGAAGGCCGCAGCGGCGGCCGAGGACGCCGCGGCCAACGCGGGCAAGGCCATCGACTACGCCAAGCGTTCCACCGCCCACGCGGAGGCCGCCTTCACGGCCGCGAACGCGGCGGCCGACGCGGTCAAGGAGGCCCGGGGCGTCGAACAGGCGGCCCGGGACGCCGAGACCGCCCGCATCGCCGAGGACACCGCGATGGGGGTCGAGGAGGCCCGCCTGCGCGCCCGGGAGGAGACGGAGGAGCTCACCCGGGCGGAGAGGGAGCGCACCCAGGCCGACAGGGCCACCGCGGACGTCAAGGACCTCATCGCGACCGCCGGCGAGGCGCTGCGCGCGGGGGACCTGGGCGCGGCCGTCACCGCCGGCCGCAAGGCCGCCGTGGGGCTGCTCGACTCCCCGGGCACCTGGACCTCGGAAGCGGCGGAGTTCGCGCTCGCAGGCGACGAACACGACGTCGCCCGCTGGATCGACACCGACCGCCTCCTCGCCGAGCGACAGGACGACCGGGAGACCGTGCTCGTCATCGCCGGCACGGCCGGGTCGGAGGTCGCCGCGGCCGCCCACCGGGCGCTGGCGAGCGACGATCCGAACGCGGCGCGCGACTTCCTCACCCACGGGATCATCGAGGCCTCCGCCACCACGAACCGCGTCAAGGTCTTCGAGCTCCTGAACCAGAACCCGGGCAAGAGCGTCAAGGCCAAGGCCGAGGCGGCCCTGGCCGACGGGAGCGCCCTGGCCCTGCACCGCTTCCTCACCGTCGAACTGGTCGAAGCGGTGAAGGTCGACGACCAGGCCGAGGTCTTCGCCCTCCTCTCCTCCGGCGGCCCCTACACGAAGTCCGCCGCGCAGATCGTGCTGGAGGGCCCCGCCCGGATGCGGCGGAGCTTCGTCCTCCAGGGCAAGTACGACATCGCCCGCCTGGACCACGACCACGCCACCCACATCTCCGCGATCCGCGCCTCGATCGCCTACGCAGCGAAGGTCGCGGCCAAGGCCCTGGAGGACGCGGCGCTGGCCTCCAAGGTGGCGGCCGAAGCCCGTCAGGCCGCCGCCGACGCGAACAAGTGGAAGCTGAAGGCGCAGGACTACGCCGCGGACGCCGAGAACGCGGCCCGGGACGCGAGGACGAACGCGGACGCCGCCGACGCGTCGGCGGCCGCGGCGGCCAGGTCCGCGGCGAGCGCCAAGCAGGCGGCGTCCCTGGCCCGGGTCGCCTCCCGCTCCGCGAACTACTCGATGCGGCGGGCCGCGTCCTCGGCCCGGCAGGCGTCCTCCTCCGCGTCGAACGCCCAGTCGAGCGCCAGCGCGGCCAGTGCCTCCGCCCGGCGGGCCGGTCAGGACGCGCGGGCCGCCGCCGCGGCGGCCGGCGAGGCGCGGGCGATCGTCATCGCGAAGGCCAGGGCCGAGGCGGTGGCGGCGGCGCAGAAGGCGGCCGAGGAAGCCCGACGGTACGAGGCGAGCGGCACCCACCCCTCCCAGACCGCCGACAGCGACAAGCCCTGGTACGTGGAAGCGGGCCTGTGGCCGTCGGACACCGGCAGCGACAAGGACTGGGCGAAGGTCACCAAGCACTGGTCCACGATCGCCGGCACGGCCTCGCTCATCGCCACGGTCGGCGGATTCTTCCCGACGCCGGCCTCGCCCTTCCTGCTGACCACCGGGTTCGTGCTCGGCGGAGTCTCCGTGGCCCTCAAGGGCGTGAGCGCCTACTTCACCGGTCAGGCGTACGGCTGGGACAGCAGCGAGTTCCACACCTCGGTGGGCATGTTCGTGCTCGGCGGCATGTTCCTCGGCAAGGCCTCGTACCTGGAGAAATCGGGCCTCGCCCACACGGTCGGCGGGAAGGTCTCGGAAGTCGTCGGCGAGGGGGTGACCACGGTCATCGGCTGGCTGACGTGGTAGACCCCCTCGGCCTCATGGCCCCTCCCGCCCCTCGGTGTTCACGGCCGCCTCGACGGCCGACCCCCTCCGCACGAAAAGGAACAACGCAATGAAGCTCGTACGACGCGTCCTCGCGACCACCGCGGCGGCCGCGGCCTGCATCGCCGTCGCCGTCACCACGACGTACGCCAGTGAGGCCCCCGCCCCGAGCACGGCCGCCGCCGGCGTGAGCGCCGACCGCCCGCCGCACCCGGTGGAGGACTTCGCCTACCCGGACGCCGCGAGGATCCAGACCGAGCTCGGCATCGTCCTCAAGCGCGGCGACGGACACATCGTGCTCGCCGACTGCGCCTCCGCCACCGGCCTGATGGAGGTGTACTCCCGGACCAAGGGCAAGATCTGCTTCCGCGTCACCGGGAAGACCGGCCACCTCAGCGTGGAGATACCGGCGGTCTACGGGATGAAGGGCGACGCCACCCACGAGGCCGACGTGACGCTGACCGCCGAGGGCAGCCGGCAGAACGTGACCGTGGCCGCCAACGAGTGGAAGGGCGTCGGCGAGGCCGCCGACCCCGAGCGCCGCGACCACGTCCTCGTCGAGATCTCCGTCTCCTAGCGCGTCCTGACCGGCGGCGGGCGGGCGGGGCCCACCCGCCGCCGCACCCGCCACCCCGCCTGACGCCGTGCCCGAGCGTCGCACCCGACGCCGTACCCGACCGTCGTTCCGCCCGCCGTGCCGCGCGGCCGGAACACCCCGCATCGACTCCCATGGAGAACGTCTTGTCACACGCACGCACCCGCAGAGCCTGGATCGGCGCCACCGCCGTCGCCACCACCCTGGCCGCGGGCATGATGGCCTCGCCCGCGCAGGCCCTCCAGGGCGCCCCGGCCGACGCGGCCGCGTACGCCCACACCGCGAGCATCGTCATCGGGAACTCCGAGCGCGCCTGCACGGGCACCCTCGTCGCCCCCCGCTGGGTCCTCTCCGCCGCGAGCTGTTTCGCCGACGCGTCGGGCACCGTGCAGCCCGGCAAGCCCAAGACCGCCACCAAGGTCGTCGTGGGCCGCGCGGACCTGACCCAGACGACCGCCGGAGCCACCCGCTCCGCGATCCAGCTCGTCCCGCACGCCGACCGGGACCTGGTCATGGTGAAGCTGGACACCGGCATCGCCCAGGTGAAGCCGGCCGTCCTCGCCGCCACCCCCGCGACCGCCGACGAGGCCGTCCAGGCCGCCGGCTTCGGCCGCACCAAGACCACCTGGGTACCCGACCGGCTGCACACCGCGCCCTTCACCGCGGTCGGCGACACCTCGGCCGACCTGACCCTGACGGCCTCCGGCGACGGCGTCCTGTGCCAGGGCGACGCGGGCGGCCCCGTACTGCGCCAGAAGGACGGCAAGCAGGAACTCCTCGCCGTCACCAGCGCGTCCTGGCAGGGCGGATGCCTCGGCACTCCGGCGACGGAGACCCGCACCGGGGCCGTCGCGACCCGCGTGGACGACGTACGCGCCTGGGTCGAGAGCACCTCCTCCGCCGTACCCGGCGACCTGAACGGCGACAACAAGCCCGACCTCGTCGCCGTCGACGACGCCGGCAAGCTGCTCCTCTACCCCGGTACGGGCACCGGCGCCCTCGGCGCGCCCGTCGTCATCGGCAGCGGCGGCTGGTCGGGCGCCTCCGTCAGCCACCGCGGCGACTGGAACGGCGACGGCATGGAGGACGTCGTCGCGCGGGTCGGCGGCGAGCTGCGGGTCTACCCCAACCTCGGCAACGGCACCATCGGCGCGCCGATCAAGATGGCCACCCTGCCCACCACCGCCCGGATCCTCTCCGTCGGCGACACCAACCGCAACGGGAAGCCCGACCTGCTCGTCACCCACTCCGACAAGCTCTACATCCACCACGGCGCCGTCGGCACCGCCCCGGCCATCGCCACCCCGATCCTCATCGGCACGGGCGGCTGGGACGTCATGGACCTCAGCGCGCCCGGCGACGCCGACCGCGACGGCACGATCGACCTCCTGGCCCGCGACACCCGCGACGGCATCCTGTACCACTACATGGGCCAGCCGGACGGGAAGACCTTCACCTCCCGCACCGAGTACGGCCGCGGGTACACGACCGCCTTCCGGCCGCTGATCGCCTCCGGCCCCGACGCCAACGGCGACGGCACCGCCGACATGTGGGCCACCGCCGGTGACGGCACCCTGAAGTTCTACAAGGGCGGCACCTCCATCCACGGCCCGATCGACGGCCCGAGCGTCCAGGTCGGCAGCGGAGGCTGGGGCGGCATCGCCTCCATCAGCTGACACCCGCCGGGACCGGGCCGGGCCGACCCCTCCGGCCCGGCCCGGTCCCGGCCCGGCCCGGTCCCGGCCCGCTCCCGGGCCGCATCCGATCCGGGCCCCCGGGTGGAAGACCGGGTGTCCCGTATGGTGCGAGCCTTGCCCGGAGCCGTGATGTCTGGATCGGTGGACCCCGTGACCGCGCGTGGGGCGAGGGCGTGGGTCGCCCTCGTCGCCTTCCTGCTGGCGGTCTACGCCGTGGCGGCGGTGGGCGCCCTCGCCTCCTCGGACGCCCCGGCGCTCTACGCGTCCCTGGACCGACCGGCCTGGGCCCCTCCCGCCTGGCTGTTCGGTCCGGTCTGGACCGTCCTGTACGGCTGCATCGGCGTCGCGGGCTGGCTGGTCTGGCGGCGTCGGGCCGCCCCGCACCGGGGCCGGGCGATCACGTGGTGGGTCGTGCAACTGGCCCTCAACCTCGCCTGGACCCCCCTGTTCTTCGGAATCGGCGCGTACGGCCTCGCCCTGGTCGAGATCGTCCTCCTGGCGGCCGCGATCTGCGTCACCGTCGCATGCTTCGCCAGGGTGTCCCGCGCCGCCGCCCTGCTGCTGGTGCCCTACCTGGGCTGGGTCTGCTTCGCAGCGGCCCTCAACGCCGCGATCTGGAGGGCGAACGGCTGACGGCGGCGGGCGCGACCGGTCGCCGCCGCTGGTCGCCGCCTGTCCCGCGAAGACCGACCACCCCCCTCCGCTCACCCGTTCGAGCCCTGCGATACTCCCCGCGTGGAAACACCTACCGCACCGGACCTGATCCACCTGTCCTCACACGGCCAGAGCGTCAGCGTCACCCTGGCCGGACTCGAACCCGCCTACGCCCCGGACGACTACGCCGTCGACATCGTGATCGCGAGCAGCTTCGTCAACGCCCGCCTGTACGTGCTCATCACGCCCGATGATCTGGACCACTGGGCCGAAGCCCTGGACCGCATCGAGGCCCACGAGACGGACGGGGCCCCGGACGACACCGACGGCCCGTTGACCGTGGACTGGCCCCCGGCCAGCAACGACGGATACCTCCGCTTCATCGCGGAGGACCCGTACGTCGTGGAGGTCCGCGACGCGCCCCAGAGCGGGATCGTGGTCCGCGTACCCCTGGACCTGGGCCCCGAATGGATCACGGAGGCCCGGCAGAGGATCGCCGCCGTGCGGGAACTCCTCGGCGGCTGAGGCGGGGTCGGCGGCCTCGGGTCACAGGAAGCGGCGCAGCGGCCGGACCGCGAGTTCCCGGGCGCGGTGCAGGACGGAGCGGCGCCGCCAGCGCTCCGGGGCGATGCGCGTGCTGTCGCCGAGGTCCCGGTCGAAGTCCTCGTCCAGCTCGCGGGTCACTGCGGGGTCCATGACCGCCAGCATGACCTCCTCGTCGTGGTCGAGGGAGCGGCGGTTGAAGTTCGACGAGCCGATGAGCGAGACCACCGCGTCCATGGTCATGATCTTGGCGTGCATCATCGTCGGCTGGTACTCGTGGATCTGCACCCCGGCGGCGGTGAGTTCCTCGTAGTGGTGCCGGCCGGCCAGTTGGCACACCCGCTTGTCGGTGTGCGGGCCGGGCAGCAGGATCTCGACGGTGACGCCCCGGCGGGCCGTCGCGCACAGCAGCTCGACGAAGTAGTCGTCGGGAGCGAAGTAGGCGGTGGCCAGCCGCACCCGCTCCTGCGCCGATTCCAGGACGACCCGCATCAGGGTCTGCATGTCCTGCCACCCGAAGGCGGCCGAACCGCGCACGACCTGCACGACGGCCGAGCCGGCGGGCTCGTGGTTCACGAAACGGTCGCGGTCGTCGAAGAGTTCGGGGTGGCACTCCGCCCAGTTCTGGGCGAAGGCCGCCGCGATGCCGTCCACGGCGGGCCCGCGGACCTCGGCGTGCGTGTCGCGCCACTCGCGCGGGTTGCGCGCGTCGCCGCACCACTCCTCGGCTATGCCGACGCCGCCCGTGAAGGCGGTCCGTTCGTCGACGACGAGGACCTTGCGGTGGCAGCGGTGGTTCTGCTTGAGCGGGGACAGGAAGGCGGGTCTGCGGAACCAGGCGACGTCCACTCCGGCCGCGCTCATGCGGTCCAGCAGGTCCCGCTCGATGAGGCGGCTGCCGAAGCCGTCCAGCAGCAGCCGTACGCGCACGCCGTGGCGGGCCCGTTCAGCGAGGGCCTCGGCGAACCGGCGGGCGATGTCGCCCTTCCAGTAGACGGAGGTCATCATGTCGACGGTGTGCCGGGCACCGGAGATGGCGTCGAGCATCGAGGCGAAGATCGCGTCACCGTTGCGCAGGGGGCGTACGGAGTTGCCCTCGGTCGCGGCGATCCCGATGAGGCGTTCCAGGCGGCGTCGGATGCGCCGGATGCGTTCGTCGGTGTCCTCGGGGCCGGCTTCGAGGCTTCGGGCCCGCGTGTCCCCGAACGGGACCCCGGACGGGACCTCGGACGGGACCTCGGACGGGACCTCGGACGGGGTCGGGGTACCCGTGTCGGTGGTGGTCATGAGGCGCCTCCCGGTGACGTGGTGATGGACGGCGCGCGTATGCCCCGAACGATGACCTCGAACCCGGGCGGCACCCGGGAATCCGGCCCGGCGGCCTGCGGTCAGGCGAGGCTGACCCGCCCGGCCTCGGCGTGCGCCGTCACGCCGTCGGGCCCCACGGTGACGGTGGTGGGCGTCAGGCCCAGGGGGAGGGGCGGCAGTCGGCGGCTCTGCGCGGACAGGGTCCGCTCGATGGCGGGGGTGTCGGCGGGCAGCCGTCGGCCGGCCAGGGTCGCGCTCTCGGCGTGCAGGGTGACCACGCCCGCGTCGAGCCGGAGTCCGGCGGTGACCACCAGCGGCATGCCCATGACGGCGGTCTCCATCCGCAGTCGGCCGTCTCCCGCGTCGGACAGGCGCACCGCGCGGTCGCCGTCGGGGCCGAGTGCGTCGAACGGGGCAGTGAACGCGGCGTCCGCCGAGGCCGCCGTGTAGCCGGCCGGGCTTTTGGCCACCTTGTGCAGGTCGACGGCGGCCTTGACCGGGATGCCGTCGGGCGTCCGGGCGTCGGCCGTGACCCGGACCTCGGGGTGGGAGCCGCGGGCCGCGTCGAGCAGGAACGGGCAGCCCTCGATCGTCACCTTGGGCGAGTTCACGTCCGCGTTCTGGCGGGCCGCTATCCGGTCGGCGAACCGCTCCTCGCCCACCTGACGGGCCAGGGCGTCCGCCGCGAGCAGCAGGGCGCCGGCCAGGAGGGTCGCGACGGCGACGCGGAGCACCCGGCGCGAGGGGCGGCGCGGCGGGGCCGTGCGCGCGGCCTTCGGCCGAGGGGTGGTCGGGGGGACGGGGGAAGGGGTGGCCTTCGAGGGCATGGGGCGATACCTCAGGGGGCGGGGAGACGGTCGGGTGCGGAGTCGTCCGGCGCGGACGCGGACGCGGAGTCGGGCGCCGGGTTCGCATCGGGGGTCGGGTCGGGGTCCGAGTCGGGCTTCGGGTCGGCGTTGGCGGTCTGTTCCCGGTCGTCGACAGGGGCCGGTGGGGCGCCCTCGATGTCCATGTGGGGCAGGATCCGGTCGAGTCGGCGGGGCAGCCACCAGTTGCGTTCGCCGAGCAGCACCATGCTGGTCGGGACGAGCAGTCCGCGTACCACGGTGGCGTCCAGGGCCACCGCCGTGGCCAGGCCGATCCCGAACATCTTGACGACGGGATCCTCGGACAGCAGGTAGCTCAGGAACACGCACACCATGATCATCGCTGCCGAGGTGATGATGCGCGCGGTGCCGGCGAGTCCCTCCACGACCGCGCGCCGGTTGTCGCGGTGGCGCAGGTAGGACTCGCGCACGGCCGTCAGCAGGAACACCTCGTAGTCCATCGAGAGCCCGAACAGGACCGCGAACATCAGCAGCGGGACGTATCCCGGGATCGGCACCGGCCCGTCGAGGCCGAGCGGCCCGGCCCCCCAACCCCACTGGAACACCGCGGTCAGGACCCCGTACGCCACCCCGACCGAGATCAGGTTCATCACGGCGGCCTTGGCCGCGACCACCGGCGCGCGGAAGGCGAGGAGGAGCAGCAGCGCGGCGAGGAGGACGACGGTGGCGATGATGACGGGCAGCCGGTCCGCGAGCCGGGAGTTCAGGTCGGCCTGGGCGGCCGTCGGACCGCCCACGTGGGTCACGGCGGCGTCGGCTCCGGCGTTGCCGGCGGCTCCCGCGACGGCCTCCGGGAGGGTGGACTCCCGCAGCCGTTCCACGAGCGTGACGGTGGCGGGATCGCCGGGGTCGGTGGTCGGCGTGACCTGCCACAGGACGGTACGGCCGTCTGGCCCGATCCGCGCCGGAGCGACGGCGGCGACCCCGGGGGTGTGCTCCAGCGCCTCGGTGACCTTCGAGACGCGCGGGTCGGTGGGGCCGGCGGCTGCCGTGGGCAGGGTCGCGGTCACCTGGACGGGGCCGTTGGCACCCGGCCCGAAGGCCTCGGCCAGCCGCTCGTAGGAGGTGCGGCTCGCCGTACCGGCGGCCTTGTCGCCGGCGTCGAGCTGGCCGAACGTCAAACCGGCGGCCGGCGCGGCCAGTACGCCCACCAGCACCAGGCTCGCGAGCAGGTAGCGCCAGGGGCGTCCGGCCACGTGGGCGGCGAGGCGGCGCCAGCGCTCACCAGTGGGGTCGGTGACGGGTGTGGCGGGCGCGGTCGTATCTGTGGGGGAGGACGCCGACTCGGCCGCGGGCTCCGCCGGGGCGCTCGTGTCGGCGGGGCGCGGGCCCAGTCGGCGGCCCAACAGCCCCAGCAGCGCCGGGAGCAGGGTCAGTGCCGCGAGGACCGCGACCAGTACAGCGATCCCCGGGGCCAGCGCCAACGCGTGCAGCAGCGGCAGGCCGCCCAGGGCCAGCCCCGCCAGCGCGGCCGCCACCGCGCAGCCGGCGAAGGCCGCGGCCTTGCCGGCGCTCGCCGTGGTGTGCGCGGCGGAGTCCACCACACCGTGCCCGTCGGCCAGGAGTTCCCGGAACCGCGTCAGGCAGAACAGGGTGTAGTCGATGCCCACGCCGAGGCCGATCATCGCCGCGATCGTGGCCCCCGAGGAGGGCATGTCGAGCACGTGCCCGACCAGACCGATCACCGACAGCGAGATCACCAGTCCGACGACGCCCAGGAGCAGGGGGAGACCGGCCGCGAGTACCCGGCGCAGCCCGAGGAAGAGGATGACCGCGGCGGCGGCGAGGCCGATCAACTCGCTGTGGGCGGTGGACCCCTTGTCGGCGGCGGCCGCGAGGTCGCCGCCCGCGGTGACCTCGATGCCGGCCCGGCGGGCGGGTTCGGCGGCCGACACGACCGCCCGGCTGATCTCCGGGGTGATGTCACGGCCCGTCACGTCCAGCCCGACCGACAGGTACGCGGTGTGCCCGTCCCGGCTCATGGCCGCGCCGCCGGGCGTGCCGTACGGCGTGCCCACGCTCACCACGTGCGCGACCCGGCCCACCTCCTCGGCAGCGGCCTCGACGGCGCGCCGTGCGGCGTCGGAGGTCAGCGTCGGGCCGTCCGGGTCCGTGTGCAGGACGATCGGCTGGTTGCCGGAGGCCGGCCCGGGGAAGGCGGCGGCCACGTCCCGGGCCGCCTGGCTGTCGCTGCCGGGGATGACCACGGCTTCGCTGGTGACGCGGCCGTGCAGCAGCACGGCGGCGGCGAGCGCGATCAGGACGGCCGCCCAGAGGGCGAGGACGCGGAGCGGTCTGCGGGCACACCAACGGCCCAGGGCAAGGAACATCGGGCTGTGATTCCTCCGGGGATGAAGTTGCACTCTGAGTGCACATTCACCGTTGCACTTGGAGTGCAATAATGTCAATCGGAGAGAGGAGCGGCGGATGGGCGGGCAATCCGGGCCGGAGCGGGTGGACGGCAGGGCCGAGCGCGGTCGGCAGACCCGCGAGAAGATCGCCGACGCGCTCCTCGCGCTGCTCGACGAGGGTGCGACGGACTTCCCCGCCGACCGGGTGGCGGAGTACGCGGGGGTCTCGCGGCGCTCGGTGTTCCACCACTTCGACGACATGGCCCAGCTGGTCGACACCGCCATCACCCGCCGACTGGAACAACTCGCCGAGCAGATCAGGCCGTTGCCCACCCAGGGGACGCGGGCCGTGCGCGTGGCCGCCCTCGTCGAGCAGCGGGCCCGGATCCTGGAGTGGATCACCCCGGCCCGGCTGGCGATGATCCGCATGGACCACCCCTCGGAGCGCATCCGCCAGGTCACCGCCGAGGCCTTCGTCGACGCCCGCGAACGCCTGGAGGCGGTGCTGGCCGAGGAACTCGACCGGCTCGACGGCAGGCGGCGTACGGACCTCGTCAACGGGCTGGACGCGGTGACCACTTGGGGCGCCTGGTACCACTGGCGCTCCACCGGGCTCGGACCCGAGGAGGCGCGGCACGCCATGGAGGCCACCGTCCTCGCCCTGCTCGCCTCGGCCGACGGACCCGCCCCACCGGCGTGACCGGGCGCGCGGCGCGCGTGTCCCGGGCCCGGCGCCCGGCGCCCTGGGCCCGGCACCCCGGCACCCCGGCACCCCGGCACCCCGGCACCCCGGCACCCCGGCATCCCGGTATCCGGTACCTGGCCCGGGCCGACCGGCGTGACCCGGCGCCCTGCGCGCGGTGCCCGGTGCCCTGTGCCCGGCGGCCGGCTCCCGGTATCCGGTACCTGGCCCGGGCGGATCCCTGCCGGGGTTACGCCCTTGGCGAGGCCCTGACATCCGACAGTCCGTCAGGGTGACAATGGCGCCGTGACGATCACTGTGGTGCCCTGGTCCGACGACTGGCCCGTCCGCTTCGCGCGGCTCGCGCAGACGCTGCGCGCCGCCCTGCGGTCCCTTCCCGGCGCCGTGGTGGAACACGTCGGATCCACCTCGGTGCCCGGCCTCGCCGCCAAGCCGGTCCTCGACTGGACGTGATCGTCCCGGCCGACGACGTGCCCGCGGCCGTGGCGGCCCTGGAGGCTATCGGCTACGTCCACCGCGGCGACCTGGGAGTCGCCGGCCGCGAGGCGTTCCGCGCGCCCGACGAGGACCCGGCGCGCCACGTGTACGTGTGCACCCGCGGCACCCTGAACGTCCGCAACCACCTCGCCGTCCGCGACGTCCTGCGCCGCCGCGCCGATCTGCGCGAGGAGTACGGCGCGGTGAAGCTGGCCCTCGCCGCGGACCCGCGGATGGACGTCCCGGCCTACCTGGCGGGCAAGACCGCCGTCCTCCAGAAGGTCCTGGCCGCGGCGGCGTCCGAGTTCACCGAGGACGAACTCCTGCAGATCAGAAGGCTGAACGACCCGGAGGCCTGAGCCGCGCCGCCCCGGACCGGCGTCCGCCCCGGACCCGGTGCCCGCCCCGGCCCCGGCGACCGGCCGGGGCGGATGACGGCACCGCGCCACTCCCCACGAATGAACGAGGAACGGACGGAATCATCCTGTCGACGGAGAGCACCAACTTCATGATCGTCTGGGGTGGGTTCACCGTCTCGTGGCTGAGTACGGCGCTCTCCAACCTGTCCGCCCTCTCCAAGCTGGTCCCCGAGGAGCGGTTGGCCTCCGCCAACGCCCTCAACGAGGTGGCCGACTCCGCGGCCGGCGTCGGCGGCTCCGCCCTCTCCAGCGCCCTGATCGCCTCCCAGGGCCCACGCTTCGTGTTCCGGGAAGCCGCCGTGGGCCCGCTCGCGATCTTCCTGCGCACCCTCGCGACGTGGCGGGGGACCCTCACCCCGCAGACGACCCCGGAGTCGGAGTCGGCCGGGTGACCCGTGCGGGCCCGACCCCTGTCCGGGCCCGCACGCCCCCGCCGGCCCGGGGCCGGTGTGCCCCGGAGCCGTTCGGTGGGGGTATGAGGGGGCGGGGCGGGTCAGGCCACCGCGACCGTGTTCTGCGCGGCCCCGACGCGCCAGGTGCCGTCCTCCTTGACCAGGATGTAGAAGGGGCGGCCCTCGGGACGGTCGGCGATGCGGGTGCCGTCGCCGCGGACCGGCTGCTGGCGTACGTTCACCGCGGCGACGTCGGGGCGCAGGAACAGCACGCGCTCCACGTCGTAGACGGCGGTGGACTCGGCCGTCGCCCCCGGCAGCACCTGCCCGGTGAAGGTCGCTATCTCCTCGAAGCCCGACAGCCGCTTGCCGTGGCCGGTGGTCCACACCGGGTCCTGCCGGCGGAAGACGGCCAGGAACCGGTCGACCGACTCGGTCTGCTGCGCGTACTCGACCTCGGCGACCAGGCGGCGGATCGCGGCCACCTCGGCGTCGGTCTCCGGGCCATCGGGAGCGCCGAACACCTCGACGGGCCGGTACGAGCCGGACACCAGCTCGCTCACCGCGCCCGGCCGGCTCGGCCGCCAGCCGAGTACGGTGCGGGCGGCGGCGCCGCTGACGCTCTGGTCCAGGGCGAGCGCTTCCGCGAAGAGCGGGCCGTACACCTCGGCGGTCTGCTCGGCCGAGACCGTGTGCGGTGCGGCGAGCACGCCGGCCGCGCGGCCGGCGGCCCGGGCGAGGTCGCGGACCGGGACGGCCGACTCGCTGACGCCGTGCCAGACGGTGCCGGCCTCCGCCCGCTCGACGGCTGCCACGAACAGCTCGGCCAGGTCGTCCACGTGGACCATCGGCCAGCGCACGTCCTCCTTGCCGTAGTACTGCGGCGGCTGGTGCTCGCGGGCCCGCTCGACGAGCAGGGCGGGGATGCCGCCACCGCGCCCGTGCACGATCCCGGGTCGGATGACGACGGCGCGCACGCCCTCGGCGGCCTCGGCCAGCACCTGCCGCTCGATCGCCGGGCGGTAGCCGACGATGCCGATCGGGTTGGTCGGGGCCTCCTCGGTCACCTCCTGCGCCTCGCCTGTCGCGCCGAGCACCCAGACGCCGCTGGTGTAGACGAAGGGGCGCCCCGTGCCGCGCAGCGGTGCGGCGAGCGTCTCGATGACGGCGGCGTCGACATCGGCCTCGCCGCTCGGCGGGGCCAGGTGGATCACGGCGTCCACCTCCGGGGTCACCGCACCCGCCAGGGAGGCCGGGTCGGCGGTGTCGCCTATCACCTGGGAGTGCCAGGACCGGCCGGGCCGGTGCTCGGCGCCAGGGGCGACGGCGGTGCGGGTGACCGCGACGACCTGGTGGCCCGCGGCGGTGAGGTGATCGGTGACGGCGGAGCCGATGTAGCCGGTGGCGCCGGTGAGCAGGACCTTCACAGCATTCCCCCTACGTCGAAAATTTCGATGTCGAAACTATAAGTCCAGTGATCCGCCGATGTCAAACAGTTCCATGTCGAAATGTTAGGCTGCGGGCATGACGGAAGAATCGAAGTACGACGGCGTCGACCGCATCACCGCGCAATGGCACGCGGTCCGCCCCGACCTCGACACCTCCCCCATGGACGTGATCGGCCGCCTCTCCCGCGCCTCGCGCCTGCTCGAAGCCGGCATCAAGGAGAACCTGACCGCCCACGGCGTCGAACCCTGGGAGTTCGACGTCCTCGCCACCCTGCTGCGCTCCGGCCCCCCGTACGTACTCAGCGCCGGCGAACTCAGCTCGGCCGCGATGGTCAGCTCCGCGGCGCTCACCAACCGCATCGACCACCTCGTCAGGAAAGACCTGGTCGAACGGGCCGTCGACCCCACCCACCGCCGCCGCGTGCTGATCTCCCTCACCGACACCGGCCGGGACCTCACCCACCGCCTCGTCGAACACCACCTCGCCGGAGAGGAACGCCAACTCGCCGGGCTCACCACGGCCGAACGACACCTGCTGACCGACCTGCTGCGCCGCGTCCTGCTCACCCTCGGCGACCACGACGAGGACCCGAAGCGGCGGTAGCCGCCGTCACCGGCGAAGGACGAGGCCGACCCGACCCGAGGCGACGTGTCGGAGGCGGCGTCTACGGTGTCCACCACAACCGGCGGAGCGAGCGGACGGTGCGGACATGGGCGGGGAACGGGAACGCGAACGGGAACGGGACCACGAACGGGGCCAGGACCAGGAACGGGGCCACGAACGGGACCACGAACGGGAACCGCGACGGGAACCGGTGACGGCCGTCGAAGTGGCGTACGCGCAGGCTTGGGACCCGCGGACCCGCACCCCCGAGCGGCCGTTGACGGCGCAGGAGGCGCGGGAACGGGACGCGACCGGGCTCCCGTACGCGGTGATCCACCGCGTGCCGGGTCGCGAAGCGCCCCTCGGCGTCCGGACGGTGGCGTGGCAGGCCGGCTTCGTGGACACCTGGGCGTACGACGCGCAGGGCCGCCGGACCGCCGAGGCCGAGCTGCGGCTGCGCACCGACGAGCGCCGGTTGTCGGTCCGCCGTCTGCTGGTGCGACGCTACCCGGACGAGCGGACGACGGAGTTCGACGTGCACTGCCCCCGCACGGCGGTGGACCTCTCGGCCGACGGCACCGCCCGCATCTCCCACCAGCCCGAGGGCATGCGGGGCTCCTCCCTGGAGATCGAGGCGGTGGTGGCCGAGGAGCACCTGTGGACGCCCCGCCCCGGCTTCGACGACTGGCCGGCCCTCACCGTCGCGGACACGCTCCCGGACTGGGTCGACGCCCTGCTGGCGGTGACCACCGAAGGGCCCGGCCGGCGCCGGGAGCCCTCCCGACTGCTCGGATCCACCGACTTCGACCGCGTCTTCAGCCCCGGAACGACCGTGGCCGGAGCGACGGTCCTCGACCCCGTCGATTGCGGCAGCGTCCGGGTGCCGAGCGGGGTCCTGGCGGTGGGTTGCCCGCAGAGCTGGGACGAGGCGTCGAGGATCACCGTGGCCGTGCCGCCCGGAACCTACCCGGTGACGGCGGCCCGGATCGAGGCCGCGGACCAGGGCCACGGACCCTACGAGGAGCTCGCCGCGGTCCGGCTGCGGATCCGCGACGCCCCCGTCGCGACCTGGGAGATGGCACTCGGACCGGGTGACGACACGCTCCACCTCCGCGCGGGCGAGGCCTACGGCTTCGACACCGACGCGGCGATGGGCGCCCTCGGCGACGCCGAGGCCTGGCAGGACCTGCGCGCCCTGCTCGAAGGGGCGTGTCGACCGGGTTCCCCGGAGGCCGCCCGGCTCACCACCTCCGAGGCCGGCACGCACCTCGACGGCGGCGCCCTCGGCGCGGACCTCGCGGTCTTCCACACCGGCGGCGACGGCGTCTACCCGGTCTGGGTGGGCCGCTCCACCACCGGAGAGGCCGTCTGCATAGACGTCCAAACGGCCTTCGCCCTGGACCTCGACGCCTGACCCGAGCGCACCCCGCCTCGGGCCGTTCCGTGCCCGTGAGGGGACCGCGCCTCACCCGGCCCCGGGGCCGTTCGGAGGACGCGGGCGGCAGGGCGGGGCGCCTTTCCTGGAAGGGCCGGTGCCAAGCACCGGCGGGTAAGGGAGTGCCTCCCCGCCCGCTCCCTTCCGGAAGGCCCACCCGTGGAACTCACCCTGCTCGGCACCGCCGCCCCCGAGGGACTGCCCCGGCCCGGTTGCCCCTGCGCGGGCTGCGCCGCCTGCCTCGGAGAGCACGTCCGCGCCGCCACGACGATCCTCGTGGACGCCACCCTGCTCCTCGACGCCACGCCCGCCGCAGGAGCCGCCGCCGCCCGAGCCGGATACGCGCCGTCGGGGATCGGCCACGTCCTGTCGACCGGCCCCGGGGGCGGCCCGCCCGCCGGGCAGGACCTGACCACTGCCTCCGGACACCGGGTGCGGGCCGTCCCCGTCGACGTACCGGGCACCGGCTACGCGGTCACCGGCCCCGACGGCACCCGGGCCCTGTACCTGCCGCCCGGCGCGGCACCCGCCGAACCCACGGAACCCGCCGAGCCCGCCGGCGCGGAGCGCCCGTACGAGGTCGTCCTCGCGGACGTCCTGGGCCGCCCAGAGGCACTGGCCCGGCTCCGGGCGGCCGGCGCGGTCGGCCCCGACACCGACGTGATCGCCGTACACCTGGACCACGACGCCCCGCCCGGCGCCGAACTGGCCCGCCGCTGCACCGCGGCCGGCGCCCGGGCCGTGCCCGACGGGACCGCGGTGCCCGTCGGCCGGCCGACCCCGACCCCGGTCGTGCCGCGCCGGACCCTGGTGCTGGGCGGCACCCGCTCGGGCAAGTCCCACCAGGCGGAACTCCGCCTGGAGACCTACCCCGACGTGGTGTACGCCGCCACCGGAGGCGGCCGCGCAGGCGACCCCGACTGGCCGCACCGCGTCCACCTGCACCGGGAGCGCCGCCCCGCGCACTGGCACACCGTGGAGACCCGCGAACTGCTCCCGCTGCTCGCCGAGGACGGCCCGCCGCTCCTGATCGACTGCCTCGCGTCGTGGCTCTCCGACGCGATGGAGCGCGTGGACGCCGGCGACGACACGGCCTGGACGGCCGGCGGCCGGCAGCGCCTGCGGGCCCGGGCCGACGAGCTGGTGGCCGCCGTACGGGCGACCCGGCGCCGGGTGGTGCTGGTCAGCAGCGAGGTGGGCGCCGGCGTCGAGCCCGCCACCGCCCGGCAACGCCGCTACCGCGACGAGCTCGGCCGGCTCAACGCCGCGGTGGCCGCGGCCTGCGAGGAGGTCCTCCTGGTGGTCGCCGGCCAGGTGCTGCCCCTGAAGGGCTGACCACGTACCGCCGCGGGCCCGGGTCGGAGGGCGCGAGGGAATCGGCAACCGTCCTCGGTGATCGGGCACTCGGCCCGACGCTTCGTCCACTCCCGGGACGGCGAGGACCTACGCGCTCTCCCCCACCCGGGCCTGGCCGCGGAAGGCAGCGGGCGGCAGGCCGTAGGCCTCGCGGAACGCCCGGCTGAACGCGGACGGGTGCCGAAAGCCCCGCCGGGCGCCGATGACGTGCACGGGCACGCCCTCGTGCAGCGGGTCCGCCAGGTCCTGGCGCGCCCGCGCCAGCCGCTGCCCCTGGAGGAAGGCCGCGACGGTCGCCCCGTCCCCCTCCTGCTGGAACACCCGGTGCAGATAGCTGACGGAGATGTGGTGGGCGGCGGCGATCGCGGGGACGTCCAACAGCGGATCGTCGGCGTTGTCCCGGATGAAGGCCATCACGCGCAGCGCCAGGGCGCGCCGGTGCGTCTCCGGGGTCAGGGACCGGTCCGCTTCGAGGACGCCGGCGAAGACCGAGGCGACGAGATCGGCCAGTACGCCGCTCAGGCGCGGGCCCTCGGCCTCCCGGTAGGACCGGCTGTCCTTGGTCACCTGGTCGAGGAAGGTGGCCAACAGGGCCCCCATCCCTTCCCGGGCCGAGATGCGCTTGCCGATGACCCTCCCGGCGGTGTCCGGGGGCAGGGGCAGCAGCGCCTTGGGCACCTCGACGCCGATGATCTCGACGGAATGCGGGCCGGAACTGATGTCGAACGGCCGCGAGGTGTCGCTGGTGTGGATGTCGTACACACCGTGCACGACGGTGTCCTTGCCCAGGGTGACCGCTCCCGCCCCGCGCTTGATCAGCGAGAGGTGGAAGGCCTCGGGGTCCGACCTCGCTATCAGCTTCGGCGTGCGCCGGAAGGTCAGGGGACGGCATTCCATCGGATAGACGGTGATCCCGCCGAGAGCGATGACGCGCTGGTTCACCCAGAAGTCGGCGGCGTGCTCGCTGTCCATCTCCATGGGAGCGTGCGTCTCCGACATCAGGGCCCGCCAGCTCTCGAAACGGTCGGCGGGCGCTAGTTCCGCGCTGCGGAACGTTCTCTCGGGCAGCATGACCACGGGTTTACACGTGTCGCGGCGCCCCGCGCAACAGATCCCGGGCCCCGGTGCGCGGGCGGCGGGGCGACTCTCCGTCAAGACACTGTCCACTCCGGGCCAATGCGCGGTGCTCCGGGGCTTGGCAAAGTGGGCGCCGCAAGGACGGTGAGGGGCAGGCAAGAAGGGGCCCTCGCGGTCCGGCACTGAGCTGACGGCGCCCGAGGACGGGGGTTTCGGGCGACGTCAGCCGAGTGCCGGACCGGGTCACCTCGGGCGGCCCGAGTGGAGGGCCGCCAGGCCTCGGGCGTGGTGGAACGCCGCCACGGAGTCCTGCGCGTCCGTCCACGGCGCCGCTCCGCACCACCCGCCGATCAGCCGGAACTGCGCCAGGGCCTCCGCGTACCGCCCGGTCTTCACGAGCACGGCGGCGTACAGGTGCCGTATCGCGGGAAGTCGGCGGTCCTGGGGGTCGGCCTGCGCCAGGTCGGCTCGGACGCCGGCGAGCACGGCCTTGGTGGCCCAGGTGCGGTAGGCGGCGTCACCGTCCTGGAGGACCGCCTCGTACACGGCGTGCAGCTGCAGGGCCGAGAGCAGGCTCCCGGCCGGAGCGGAGGCAGCCGCCCGCTTGGCGAAGTCGAACATCAGCCGGTGGGAGCCGTGCCACTTAGCGCACCAGTACTGGAGGGCCTGCCAGTGCGCGTCGTAGTGCAGCGGCGCACGGCTCGTGACCTCGCTCCACAGGCCGCGGAACTCGTCGTGGGGGAGCCACATTCCCCGCGCGGCGGCGACCATCGTGACCCAGGGCGAAGGGTCGCGCGGGGCCAGCCGCGCCGCTTCCTGGGCGGCGTACACGGCGGTCGGCAGCAACTCGTGGAACCGCGCCACCTGCTCGGCGGACGTGCGGTCGATGTACCCCTCGCCGCGCGCCGCCCAGGCACGGAGCAGCAGGGCGTGGGCGTGTACGACGACGGCGTCCGCGTCCTGCGGTCGCTTGGCGCGCCAGACCCGCAGCCAGTGTTCGTCGTCCACCGCCAGGTCCGCGAACACCTCGACGAGCCGCCAACGCTCCTCCCAGTCCTGCCGCTCGGCGGTCTCCGCGAGGAGCCCGGCGGCGGGTTCCCACGCGCCGTTCAGGGCGGCGTCGACGGCGAGGCGCAGCGCGGGTTCGTCCGAGGGCGGGCCGGAGCGGCTGCCGTCGAGTCGCTCGCGGGGGACGAGGCCGTAGGCGGCGGCGTCGAAGTGGTGGGCCTTGCGGTTGCGGACGGCGAGACGGGTGGTGTGGACCAGCGCCCAGAGGAGGACGGCCAGGCCGACGGCGGTGATGATGTTGGTGAGCACAATGGGTGATCATCGCTGGTCGGGGTCACGACAAGCGAACGCTGAGGCAAAGTACCGGACTCGATTCCGGTGCCCGGCCCACCGCCGACGCACCGAAGGGGCGCCGGCTTCCTCGCCGAGAACGAGCACGAGAACGAGAACGAGCGGGGAAACGAGCACGGAGTCGTCAGATCGCGATCGGGAGCTCCTCGATCCAGCAGTCGACCGACTTCGCGGTGATCACGCCCCGGGCCTCCTCGGCGTCGGCCCTGGTCAGGAAGACGCCCGCCCCGGAGACCTCGGGTCCGTCGCGGTGGACGACCCGAGTCATGACGACGTAGACGTGGCGGTAACGCTCCCGTCGGACCGCGGGGTTCCCGTCGGCCGACAGCGCGTCGACGAGTTCCCGTGCCGAGGCCGTGTCGAGGCCGGCGTGAACGCCCTGGAGGGGCCGGCTGGGCCAGACGGCCGGCCGGGAGGGGGGAAGTCATGGAAGAAGCTCATCTGGGTGCGGCCGAGCACCCCTTCCCTCCAGCCGACGGCCATGGCGACCACGAAGTCGGACTCGCCCTGGCTTTCGAGGACGAAGACGTGCTCGTCCCGGCCGAAGTGGACGCTGGGGTGGTCGGCCTCGACCCGCTCGCTCTCGGTCTCGGTCGCGCATCTGATCACCAGGCCGCGGTAGCAGCTGCGGATCTTCACCACGGCGGCGGGCTTGAAGAGCAGGTCGATCGTCGTGTCGGGCTCGCCGGGCTCCTCGGGATCGCCGCCGCTCCGCATCAGGAGTTGCCCGTGGCTCGCCGTGTAGGACCAGAGGTGGAACGCGCGCTCGCTGCGGAAGAGTTCCTTGCCGGGGACGAGTTGATGATCGAGATTGAGCCAGGTGCTGTCCGTCATGGGCTCACGATCTCCGCCCCGAGGATGCTGGTCAATGCGTTTCCTCGGCCCAGGGAGCGGGTCCCCGGGACTCGTTCGGGTGAAGTCGGGCCTTAGTGCGAAGGCGCTGGGTAGGGCTGCCGTCGAGGTTCCGTGCACCATGCAACGGAGCCGATCGTCTCGGCCGCCCTGGAGGGCCCGTGTCCGCATCCCCACGCTCCTGACCGCCGCCTCCGTCGCGGTGCTCCTGTCCGTGGCGGGGGCAGGCCTCGCGGCCCCCGCGAACGGCGCCGGCGCCGTGCCGGCGGCGGAGCGGTCCGCGCGCGTACCCGGCTTCAACGCCACCGGCGTGTACGACATCCACCAGAGCAACGCGACCGTCCACGTGGACTTCTCGCAGAACGCCGAGGGGCGCCTCTTCGGGTCGGTGCGCTCCGGCAACACCGTGGGCAACGTACGGGAAGGCTCGGTGGACGGTCAGCAGATCTACTTCGTCATCGCCTGGTCGCACGGTCCCGTGGGCCGCTACACCGGACAGCGCGGCCCGGACGGCCGGCTCTCCGGTACGACCTACGACCTGACCAACCCCAGCAGCCAGGCGACCTGGCGCACCGAGCGGCGGTTCTGAGCCGGTCGGGACCCGGTCCGGAAGGCCGGGCCACCGCGCGCACGGCCGCCTGCGCTCAGCGACGGGTAGGCGACCGCCGCGCTCTCGACGAAGGACCGGACCCACGGGCCGGTGACCCCCGCGTCGCACACCACCACCACGTGGCTCGGTGCCATGTCGACCAGTGGTACGACGGCCAACTCCGCGGACGGCAGGTCGTGTCCGAGGGGCGCCGGCCCGTCCGTGTCGACGTTCCACAGCGCCGTGTGCAGACAACTCCTGGGCGGCGCGCACCACCGGGCTTCTCGCGCGGGGTGCCGTCGTGGCAGTACGCCTGCGAGACCGGGTCGGTGCGCTGCGGGAACCGGCACCGCCGGCGTTTGTTCAGCTCGGCCGACCGCAGCCGGTCGCGGAGTGCCGGCGGATCGTCGGCACGCAGGACCACGCCGACGCGATGACCCGCTATGAGACCGAACGACCGAACGACCGAACCCGCCACCGCCTCGACCGATGCGGGGATATCGCGTGGCGACCGGCCCCCCGGACAGGCAGGGTGTGTGGTGATGAGCCATGACGACGAAGCGTTCCGCACCCTGTCCTACGCCCCCCACGACACTCTGGAAGGGCTCCTGCAACGCGGTCGGGGGCTCGGCGCCGAGTACGCGCAACGCGATCCTGAGGCCGCCGCGCCGTTCGTGTACGACGGCATCCGCCGGGACTGGAAGTGGGACGGTCAGACCGACACCCGCCGTCTGTACCTGGCCCGGCTGCTCCGGGACCTGGAACTGTCGCCTACACCGGTCGTCGATCAGCTGGCCGGGGGCGAGGAAGAGTGCTCCCGGGCCGCCGACGTGCTGGAACTGTTCGCCCTCGCCGGTTCGTGGGAGGCCCGGGAGGGCCTGCGGGCCCACATCCGCGACGGCGCGCACTGGGTGCCCGTACTGGAATCGGTCGCGGATCACTGGCCGGCCGCGTGGTGGGAGGACCTGGGCGACGTCGCGCGCGCCCGGATCGGCGGGCAGGAGGAGCTCTTGTGGTCCTCCGAGCCGTGGGGCCGGTTCGGGATCGAGGTGCCCGGGTACCGACCCCCGCCGCGGCCGTCGCTCGGCGGCCTGGACGACCAGGAGTTGCTCGCCCTGCTGGCGGCCGGCGGTACCGAGTTCAACACGAGGATCGACGCCCTGCGCGCGTTGGCCGGCCGGGACCCGGCCGAGGCGCTGATCCCGCTTGTGCCCACGCTCCACACCCCGGACGGCCGCAGGCCCCTGCCGCTGCTGCGCCGGGCGGTCGACCGCCTCGGGGCCCTCGCGGTGCCGGCGGCGCACGCGTGGGCCGCCGACGAACGGGAATGGCTGGCCCGATTGGGGGCGGACGTCCTGGCCGACCACCCCGGACCCGAGGCACTGCCCGGGCTCATCGCCGAACTCACCGAACAGTGGGAGGCACGCGCCTGGTGCGGACCCGACACGACCGCGAGGCGACTGGCGCGCTTCGGTCCCGACGCCGGTGACGCCGCCCCGATCCTGTGGAGCTTCTGGCAGCACACGCCCCATTCCTACGAGCGGGCCGACTACCTGCGGGCGCTCGCCGCGATCGACCCGTCGGGCCTCGACGACGCCCACACCGAGTCCCTCTGGGACTGCGAGGAACGCGCCCGCCTGCTGGGGATCGCCTCCGCACCCCACCGACCGCGGAACCTGGAGCGGATCAGAGCACTCCGCGACGACCCGATGGAAACCCCGGAAGTCCAGGCCGCGGCAGAAGCCCGCCTGGCCGAGCCCGTGGACACCGGCCTCCCCGGGCCGAGTTGACGCGGGAGTCAGGCATCCGCCGCCGGCCCGCGCGTCGCGAGGGGATCCCCGGCGGCTCTGGCGTCCCGCGCCGGTCTGATCGAAACTGACCCGGCGTGAGACGGGCTCGTCCGATCGAAGGTCGAAGGGGGAAAGCGTGCGCGTGGGATCGAGCAGGGGAGCGGCGGCTCTGGCGGTCGCGTTATCGGTGTGGGTGGCGGGTTGCGGTGCCGGGGAGAAGGGCGGGACCCCGGACGGGGGCAAGGACACCGGCCCGAGCCGTACGGCGGAGAAGACCACGGAGCCGACGGAGGAGCAGCCCCGGCAGCTGGTGGCGCACGACCCTCCGCTGATGTTCGGCCTCGCGAGCGGGGCGCCGCTCAACCGGTTCGGCGTCGGCGCCGTCGCGCTGGACGGCCGCAAGGCCTACACCTACGCCTCGGGGCACGGAAGGATCGAGGTCGTCGACCTGGCCTCCGGCGAGAGCGTCGGCCGGGGAGCGGGCCCCAAGGGGACGCTGCCCGAGACGTACGGTGAGGACGCGCTGGAGAAGAAGGCCCCGGTGTGCGAGCGGAAGCGGCCGGGAGTCGGGACGGTCGGCGGCAAGCGCCTGGCCGTCGGCGTCTTCCCGACGGTGACCAAGGGGACGGGCACCACCGCCGACACATCGACCTTCGAGCTCGTGGCGGTGGACACGGCGTCCGGCCTGGCCGCACTCCAGGTGCCGCTCGACGTTCCCGTGAGCGGCGACTCCTGCGAGGTCACGGGGGTCTCGGACAGCACCGCCGTGCTCGTCCTGGGAGGCAACCTCGGCCCGGCCACCACGTACGGCATCGATCTGGCGACCGGCAGGCGGGTCTGGGATCGACCCGACTTCGAAGCGACCCTCGTGCAGCGCGGGAAGGTGGTCGGGAAGGACCACGCGGGAGGGGAGAAGACGGCGAGGGCGCTGGACGCCGCCACCGGACAGGAACTGTGGCGGTCGAAGGGCCTCACGTCGGGCGCCACCATCCGCCCGTTCTCCCCCGATCTGGTCCACATCGCTGAGGACTCCGCCTACGGCGGGGACCAGGTGCTGGGCATCGCCGACGGAAACCCCCGGGAGGTCGAGGGCTTCGGCCGGCGACTGCACCAGGTGGAGAAGTGCGTGTACGACGAGAAGGCGTCCACGTTCTGCTTCGCGCGCACCACCAAGGGCGGGGAACTGGCCGGGTACGACGCGGTGAGCGGCAAGCTCCTGTGGACGGTGGGAGGCCCCTCCGAACAGGAGGGCCGCGAAGCGCCGCTGCTCCTGACGGCGTTCCACGGAGCGGTCTACGGCCAACTGCTGAGCGACGGCCGGCCGGGAGACCCCATCGTGCTGGACGGCGGGACCGGCAAGGACCGGGAGCTGTCCCCCGGCGCGGCGCCCCTCCTCGTCAACGAGTACGCCGCCCTGACCTCACGAGGCTGGTACACGACGACCGGCTGACGCGGAAGGCCGATGCGCCGGGAACGGCCGATGCGCCGGGAACGGCCGGCGTGATCGGCCGCCCGAGCCGAGGTCAGGTGCGCTCCGGAGGGGCCGCGCCCAGGGCATCGGCTTCGGCTTCGGCGAGGGCCTCCGCGAGGGCGGCGCGGGTGGCCGGGAGGGCGGGGTGGTTCGGGCCGAGGAGCTCCTCCTCGTCGGCCAGCAGCTCGGTGAGTTCGGTCGCCGCGCGGGCCGGTTCGCCCGCCGCCGTACGCCAACGGGCCAGGTCCATGCGGGTGCCCAGGGTGTGCGGGTGCTCCGGGCCCATCACGCGCAGCCGGTCGGAGAACAGCGGCTCCAGCAGGGCCACCGCCTTCGCCGCGTGGCCCGAGCGTCCCGTCCAGTCGGCGATGCGGGCGCGGGTGGCGAAGGTGTCGGGGCCGTCGGGGTCCTCGACCTGTTGCACTTCGAGGAGGTCCCGCAGGGCCGCGAGCGCGCTGCGCACGTCGCCGAGTTCGCCCCGGTGGTGCATGGCCGCCGATCGGGCGCGCAGCACGTCCGGGTGGTCGGGCCCGAGGCGCGCCTCGTCCTCGCGCCAGGCCTCCTCGTGCAGGGCCAGGGCCCCGGCGTGGTCCCCCGAGGCGGCGAGGAAGTTGGCGAGGTGGTTGCGGTTGCTGATGGTGTCGCGGTCGGTGGACCGCCCCAGGCCGATGCGCAGTTCGTACAGGTACTTCAGTTCGACCACCGCCGCGTGGGGGTCGCCCGCCGCGCCCCGCCAGACGGCGGCGCTCTGCCGGGTCTGGAGCAGACCGGGATGGTCGGACGGGTACAGGGGTGCCTGGTCGGCGTAGAGGGCGGCGTACGCACGGGCCGCTCCGGCGGGGTCGCCCGCCTTGGCCTGCCACCACGCCAGGTGCCCCCGGGTGTCGAGGCTGATCTCGTCGTCCGGCGCGAAGCGCGCGTCGACGACCTCGCGCAGACGGCGGAAGTGGCGCAGCGCCGCGCTCGCCTGGCCGGAGTCGCCGAGGCTGTGGCCCATGCGGTAGAGCACCGGGTGCGGTACGGGCGTGAGGAGTTCGTCCCGGGCGTGGCCGGCGAGGGCGAAGGCGTTGGCGCGCAGGGCCCGGTCGAGGCGGGCGGGGACGCCCGGTGCCTGCCAGCCTTCGACGAGGGCCTGCGCGGCGGTGCTCACCGCGGAACGGCGTTCGGGTGCGGCCAGCAGGTCGCGGGTGGCGCGCTGGGTCAGGGTGTGGACGCGTATCGCCTTGCCCGCGAGCGCGCCGCCCGGGCCGGGCTCGCCGGTGGCGTGCTCCGGTGGGCGGGATGAGGTGGCGGTGGTGTCGACGGAGAGGAGGCTCAGGTGGCGCAGGTTGTGCACCGCGTCGTGCACCTCGTCGCGGGCGGTGGCATCGGAGGGGTGCGGGGAGAGTGCGGACAGGGCCGGGGTGACGAGGAGTTCGCCGGGCACGCCGGTGCCGTCCAGCAGGCTGAGGACCTGCATGACGGGGCCGGCCACGCCGCTCGGACGCAGCGCGTCGGCCCGTTCGACCGACAGGGACCAGGCGGCGCTGAAGGGCAGCGGGTAGCCGTCGGGGAGGGAGTTCGGGACCAGCTCCGCGAGCCTGGCGCCCTCCCGGGCGAGGCGGGCGCGGTACGCGGCCGGGCTGATGTCGCTGTCGAGCAGGAACGCGGCCGTCTGCGCGAGGCCCAGGGGCAGGTGGCCGAGGTCGGCGGCGAGGGCGGCGAGGTCTTCGGGGGCCGCGCGGTGCGGGCCGAGGCGGGAGGTGAGGTAGGCCAGGGACTCCCGTTCGTCGAAGGGGGTGAGGTCGACGACGGTGCCGCGGGCCTGGAGGGCCGCGTCCCGTCGGCGGGTCGTCACCAGCGTGACGCCGTGATCGGAGTACGGCGGCCACAGCCCTTCCAGGTCCTGGGGCCGGGCGAGGTCGTCGATCACCACGCACCAGCTGCGCCGGGCGCGGGCCAGCCACCGTTCGAGTTGGGCGGCGGCGTCCTCGGCGTTCGGCCGGGTGGTGCCGGTGAGATCGGCGGCGATCGCGGCGAGGTCACCCACCAGCTTCTCGCGGGACGCGGCCGTCACCCAGATCACGAGGTCCAGGGAGCCGGCCGAGAGGCGCTCGCGGACGTACTCGGCGGCCGTCTGCGTCTTGCCGACCCCGCCCGTTCCGGTGAGCAGGAACCGCCCCGGCCCCTCGGGTACGCGCCGTCCGGGCCGGGCCAGGAAGGCGCCGGCGGCCTCCGGAACCTTGCCGAACTCGCGCGGCCACGTGCGGCCCTCCGAGGCCGCGCGGGCGTCCGAGGCCGACCGGCTGCCCTCGCGCCGCACGGACAGCAGATCCTGGAGGAGCTCGTAGTCGCGCCCCCAGCCGGGCAGGTCGGGTTCGCCCGGCAGCCCCTGCCGGCGGTGCAGCGCGATCACCAGGTTCTGGACGGTCTCCAGACGCGGCGTGTGCGTTCCGGAAAGGGCGTCGCCGAGCGTCGATCTGGCCACCGGCACATGGGCCCGCCTGGTGGCCTCCACCAGTTCGCCGTACGAGCCTCCGCCCCGCTCCTCGATGTGGGCGCGCAGCAACGCGGCGAACCATTCGCGGGGGGTCTGGCCGGGGGAAGGTCCGCGCTGCGGGGCCCGGCCGTTCTCTTCGTCGGTCACGGGCCGATCGTAGGAACGGCGGCGCCCCGGGCACCGCCGTTCCCACGAATTCGGCACCTCGGGTTCAGTTCCCGGCGGTGGTGCGGTTCCCCTCGGCCTGCCGGCCGCGGCGGGCGCGCAGGCGGCGGCGACCCGCACGGACGCCCCTGCGTACCAGGGCCCCCGCTCTGCCGGTCGCGATGACGAGCTGCAAGTACGGGACGAGGTCGGTCAGATGACTCAGCAGGACGTCGGACAGATGAACCAGGTCCATCACGGGGCTCCTCCCCGGGCGGTGTCCGTCCCGGGTGGCTCCCGGTGACGTAATCCAAGGTTGGAGGCCCGCCGGGTGTCCGACACCGAACTCGGACGGCCGTCGGACGCGGCCGGACGCCCCCGGCGCGCCGGGAGCGGTCAACGGCCGCACATGACGGGCGAGTTTGCGCCAGTCGGGGCCAGGACAGGACCGGGTGGTGCCCGTAGAGGGCGGGCGCACGAATGTCGGGAGGGTGGACCATGGCAGCCGACATCACAGCGGAGATGTTCCTGAAGGCCTTCAACAGCGTGGGTGGGGACAGCAGCGCGGCGGCGCAGGCAGTGGGCAACTACAAGACCCTGGAGAGCTGGCGGGCGTCCCAGATCGCGCAGGCGGCGGCCGCCGGGGCGGCCGCGATGGCGATACCGGTGGCCCACATGGCCACCCTGGCGGCGGACTTCGTCGTCCTGCTGCGCAAGATGGCCGTTTGCGCCTGGGGCATCGGCTACAAGCTGGGCGCCACGGTGGAGTCCGAGGACGACCTGGCGATCATCCTGGGACTGTGGTCGGGGGCGGTGGAACGGGACGCCCTGAGCGTCACCGCGGTCTCCGCGGGCGGAGCCGCGGGCCTGATCGCGCTCAACGCGACGTACCCGACGTTCGCGCAGGCCGTGATGACGCAGATCCTGACGCAGAGCGGCCACGCGGCGATGACGGTGGTCGCCGGCAAGGTCGGGGGCAAGGCCGGCGGCAAGATGGCGGTGAAACTGACCAAGCCGGTCCTTCAGATGAAGGCGCACGCGATCGCGGTCAAGTTCTCGATGATGCTCGGCTCGAAGGCCGTTACGGGCATCGTGCCGTTCCTCGGGGCGCTGGCCGGGGCCGCGATCAACGCCCACTTCGTCAACAAGTTCGCCGACGCCGCCGAGACGTACTACCGGGCCAAGCTCACCTACCCCGGAGGGCCGGCGGGCTCGCGCGTCCCGGCGCAGCCGGCGTAGCAGGCGCGCGATCCGGTCGGGAGGATCCGACCGGGCTCGGGGCCGTCACCTTCCGGTGACGGCCCCGAGCCGTTGCGGGGGAGCGGCCCGCGTCGGAGGACCGACCGGGTCGACACCGTTCGACGAAGGCCCGCGGAGTCGTCCCGCGGACACCGAACATCCGACCCGAACGAGAAGGCCTCCCTCGAACGGCTCGAACCGCAAGAAATCCAGCCGCGCTCGACAACCGGACGTACAAGGACGGGACACACCACATGCGGATCGCGATACGACGGTTTTGGGCCCGGCTGCTGGACTGCCTGTTCTGCGCGGTCCTGACGCTGCCCGTGGGATTCCCACTGGGGTGGCTGGCCTTCCAATTCATGGGCATGAGCCTGAGTGAGCGGCTCAACGAGTTCTCGAGGGGCATGGGCCACGAAGGCAAGGACGCCAAGACCTCCTGGGCCGACGCCGGGGAGGTAGCCCGGCCCATGGCGGATGCCACCGACTTCCTCCTCCTGATGCTGATCATCGTGTTCCTGGTGACCGCCACCTGCTACGAGCTGCTCTTCGTCCTGCGCGCGCGGCGCACCCCCGGCAAGGCCCTGCTGCGCCTGACGGTCCGCAACACCTCGACGTCGGGTCGCGCCGGCGGGTTACGGGCCCTGTGGCGGACCGTGCTGCTGTACGGACCGCTGATCACCGCGACGATCTACCAACTGGTGCCCATCCGATACGCCGTCCTCCACGACCGGCCGGTGGACTGGGACGCCATCACCACCTGGCCGATCACCGCCCTCTACGTGTTCCCCCTGGCCGCCTTCCTCCTCTCCTTCGTGATCCCGGAACGCGCCCTCTACGACCTGATGGCAGGAACCCGCGTCGACAGGTGACACGCGCCGGGACCCACTCCGGTCGCTCCGACGCGGCCGGGGTGGAGGCGAATGCCACTGCCGCCGATCACCGATTGTCACGGTTTCGTCACTGCCACACGCGGCGCCCGTGCCGCCCGTACGTTGGCGCGATCACGTCCGGCACGTCGAACGAGGTCACGCCATGACGCAGCAGCCCCCGTACGGTCAGCAGCCCCCGCCCGGATACGGCTACCCGCCCCCGCCACCCCCGAAGAAGTCGCCCGTCGGCAAGATCCTCGGCTTCGGCTGTCTCGGGATCGTCGGAGTGTTCCTGGCCGTCGTCGCTGCGGGAGCGATCGCGGGGAGCGGCCACGACACGTCCGGCGAGGACCCCGCGCCGCCGGCCGCGGCAGCGCCCGGGCAGCCGGAGGCCCCGGCGGGAAAGGCGGCGGGGACGAAGGCGGCGGTGGAGGTGACCGCGAGGAAGACGGCGTTCAAGGCGAGCGTCCTGGCGCAGGGCGACGGCTACACGAGCGTCTCGGTCACGGTCACGAACAACTCGTCGAAGGCGATCGACGTGAATCCGCTGTACTTCACGATCACCGACACCGGCGGCGGCAAGCACACGTCGGAACTGGGCGTCGACGAAGACCAGATCAGCACGGTGCAGCTGGCCCCCGGTGAGAACGTGACGGGCACGGTCACCTCGAAGGGGAAGTTCACGGCGAAGTCCGTGGCGTACACCGACGGCCTGATCGGGAAGGCCGTCCGCACCGACGTGTCCTGAAGGCCGGGTCGCACCGCCGCGCGCCGGGGAGCCCCACACCCCTGGCGCCGGGCGCCGACGACGCCGAGTACGTCGACGACAACACCGGAGGTACGGCGGACGGCCTGGAGGACACCCTGGTTGACTGGTACGGCACGCCGCGCCTCGCCGCGCACCGCACGCGGATTCCGACGAAGGAGCGATCATGGCCGATCGGCAGGAGGCCCAACGCCGTCGCTACGTCTGGGGCCGTTCCCGCTTCGAGAGCCGGACGGCCCCGGTCGCGTGGGCCGGCGACGTACTCCGCTGCGCCGCAGCGCACTTCGAGCCCTTCCGGAGGTCGCCGAGGCCGTCCTCCTCGCCGAGACCGAGGCACAGTGGCCGCACGCCGCCGACGTCTTCGACCGGCTGCGGCTACGACGCCTGGACGAGGAGGCACCCCTGAGCGGGCGGGAGGACGTGCTGTTCACCCTCGCCGAACTGGTCGCGAAGGTGGCCCACAACGCCTCGGGCATGTTTCCCCCGTACGACCACGACGCGGGCTGGCTGATCGCCCCCTACGCCGACCGCCTCATCAGGACCACCGACGACCTCGCGCTCCAGTCCGACCTCACGCGGGTACTCGGCGGCCGACCGGACGCCGACTGATCTCCTGTCCTTCGGCGGGACCAGGACGACGGCTACGTTCCGGCGACGGGTGGTCCGCCCAGCAGGCGGGTGCGGTCGTGGGCGGTCCCGTCGTGCTCGACGGCGTCGCCCGGCCGCTGGAAGTGCACGGCCGCCGGCAGGCCCGCGCGGTAGGCGTCCAGACCGGCCCGGCAGTACGCCACCATCGGCCCGGTCAGGGCGTCCAACGGGTACCAGCCCATGCCGTCGCACCGGTCCGGTTCCATGATCCGCGGCCGGCCCGACCACCTGCGCACCTCGAAGAAGACCCCGAGGCGCGAACGGGACCCAGTGGGCGGGCGGTGGTGGACGGTGACCGCGGCGGTCACGTCCTCCACGCCGATGGACACGCCCGTCTCCTCACGGGCCTCCCGGATCACCGCCGCGACCATGTCCTCGTCGGGGTCGAGGTGCCCGGAGGGCAGGTGCCACAACCCCGACGCGTACACGGGCCCCGCCCGGCGCGACAACAGCACCTCCGGCCCGCCCTCGCCGTCGCGGCGCAGGATGAGGTGCACGTCGACCGGCACGGTGTGCCGGGCCCCGCCGCTCACCGCGACGTCCCGGGCCGGTGGCGGGCGTGGGCGTGGTCCATCGGAACGAACGGGGGCACGGCTCTCCGATCTCGTGGCGCGGGCGGGATGTTCACCCGCGGTCGGGGTCGCGGGTGTCGGGGATCCGGGGAAGCCAGGGCACGGCGTTCTCGCGGAAGCTCTGGTCGACCGGCACCAGGTCGGGCGGATTGCCCAGCGAGGAGAGGGTGACCGCGATGTGGGTGGCCCCGTCGTCGAGTGCGCAGATCTGGCTGCCGCAGCCCGGGCAGAAGCCGCGCCTGGAGTCCGGCCAGGTGTAGTGCCACGACGGTTCTCCGCCGCCGCTCCATGCCAGGCCGTCGAGGGGGAAGGAGACCCACGTCATCATCGGTGCCCCCGAAAGCCTCTGGCAATCGTCGCAACTGCAGGTGTGGGGGTGGTCGGGCGGCCCGGAGACGGTGAACCGGATCCGGCCGCACCGGCACGCGCCGGATCGGGGGGTGGTGACATCGGGGGTGGACGGGCTCATGTCCGCTCCTCGGTCGGGGCCGTGTCGTGGGCGCCGGTGGGCTGGTGGGGGATCGCGGCGTCGAAGGCCGAGGCCTGGAGCAGGTAGGCGTCCCGGAACTCGCCGGTCCCCGTCGCCGGGTCCATCAGCCTCTCGAAGGTGCCCGACTCGGCGATCCGGCCGTCCTTCAGGACGTGGATGAGGTCCGCGTGGCGCACCGAGTGCAGGCGGTGGGTGATGAGTACGATCGTCTGCCCGGTGCTCGTGGCCAGTGCCCGGATCTGGTCGAAGACCCGCTGCTCCGCGACCGCGTCCAGGGCGCTGGTGGGTTCGTCCACGATCAGGATCTCGGCCCGCCTGTACTTGGCCCGGGCGATCCCGATGCGCTGCCACTGCCCGCCGGAGATCTGGTGGCCGCCGCGGTAGCCGCGGGCCAGCAGCGTGCCGAGCCCGCGCGGCAGGTCGTCGAGGACGCGGTCGGCGCCGGAGAAGGAGGCGGCCTCCTCGACCGCCCGGTCGTCGATGGCCGCGCCGGGTTGGCCGATGCCGACGTTCACCCGGAACGTGAACGGCCACTCGTAGAAGTCCTGCGACATCAACGCGACCCGTCCGAAGACCTGGTCGCGGTCCGCGGTGCGGGCGTCCACGTCGTCCCACCAGATCGTGCCGCCGCCCTCGTCCGGCAGGTACAGCCCGGCCAGCAGCCTGACCAGCGTCGACTTGCCGGAGCCGTTCTCGCCCACCAGCGCGATGATCTTCCCGGCCGGGAACGACAGGCTCACCTCCCGCAGCGTCGGCTCCGGCTCGCTCCCGCCGCTGCCGGGGTAGGTGAAGGTGACGTCCTCGAACCGGACCTCCCGCAGCCGCTCGGGCAGATCCCGTCCGCCCACCGGGATCGCCCGGACCTTCGCCTCCCGGCACAGCCGCTCGAAGTCGGCGACGAACAGGCTCTCCTGGTGCAGCTCGGTGATCTGGAGCACCAGCGTGTCCAGACTGCCGGCGCCGGCGCGGATGGCGAGGACGGCCGTGCCCGCGACGGCGAGGTCCATGGCCCCGCCCCACAGCAGGCGCCCAGCGCGCCGTAGGTGAGGAGGGTGGCGATCCCGCCGGCGCCGTCGGCGACGAGTCCGACCCGGGCGGCCCGCCGGGCGAGCCGGGTCTGCTCGCGTTCGCTGGTCTGCGCCATGGTCCGGAAGTGCCCGAGCAGGAACGGGCCGACGCCGTGGACGCGGACCTCCGCCGCGGCCTCCTTCTGGGTCAGCAACTGCCCGAGCAGGTGCCCGGCCCGGGCGTGCTGCACGAAGGCGTGGAAGGAGACGTACCGCTGCCGGGAGATCGTGAGCGAACTCCACGCGCTGGGCAGCGTCATCAGGACCAGCAGCGGCAACAGCACAGGGTGCAGCACGGTCAGTACGCCGGCCGCGGCGACCAGGGACACCCCGGCGTTGAGGGTGTTGGTGCAGTAGCGGATCATGCGCCGGGCGGAGTCCGCGCCGTAGCGGGCCGCGTCGAGGAGCCGGTGGAACTCGTCGTCCTCGATCGCCGCGAGCTCCGTACGGTGCACGAGCCCGAGGTACTGCTCGGTCGCCACCCGTTGCACCTTGGGTTCCAGCGCTCCGGTGGCCGCCGTCGACGCGGAGCGCAGCAGTGAGCCGAGGAACGCCGTGACGGCCACGACCGCGAGCGCGGGCACCGCCTGGGCGAGGCGCTGATGCGTGCTGCCTCCGGCCAGGATGTGCCCGAGCACGCTGTTGACGGCGACCAGGCCGACCGCCTGCGTGACGCCGCGGCCGGCCTCGGAGGCCAGGACCACGCGCAGGGCCCGCGCGTCGGCCAGGTGCGCGAGCCGCAGCCCGGTGCCCACCAGGCGGGGCAGCTCCCTCGCCATGGCCCAGAGCCCGAGCTTCAGCCAGGCGCCCTCGTGCCGGTCCCACCCGATGTCGTAGGCCAGTTCACCGCCGAAGAGCAGCCGTTCCGACTCCGACACCCCCGCGGAGCCGTGCCCGGCCTTCGCGTCCCCGCTCACGCGGCCCTCCCGGTGTCGGGCCGTACGGCGCGACCGCGCGGGGCGGAGGCGTCAACGCGACGTCCGCCGGCCGGTCGGGAACGTTCGATTGCGACGGGGAGGTCGAGCCGGTTCGGTAAGAGGTGCACGGGGTCCTTCGGATGGGCGCACGACTGGTACTGGTGCTCCAATAACGCCTCCCGTTCGGGTGCGTCACGGCCGGATCGGAGACGCGTGGTGAACGGATGTTCTGATCCGGCCGGGTGGGCTTGCCGGGCCTGCGCCGGCGGATCTGAAACTCGCTCGAACAGGTTCCTGTCACCCCACCGGGGGATTGTCCGGCTGGACTGCCGTGGTCCCCGGGGCCGGGCGCCGTTCCTCCGGCGCCGGGTATCAGCCGTCGAGGTCGAACATGCCCCACGCCGTGTACGGCTCTGCCTGGACGTAGATCCTGCTTCCTCGACCGACGACCCGCCGCCGGCCGGGGGCGGACCCGTCAGGCAAGGTCAGGAGGCCGAGGCCCGTGGGCTCGACGGTGGTCTCGGTGAGCTCTCCGAGGGCGAGTCGGTCGCGCTCCTCGCCGTAGCCGCCGTAGAAGACGACCCGATCGTCGTGGACGGCCACCGCCTTGGCGCCCCGTATCCGGTTCGCCCACACCCGCACGGGCCGGCCGGGGCGATCGGGGCGTATCTCGACGAGGGGGAAGTCCGTGTACGCGCACGCCCAGGCGCCGGCGCGGGAGACGTTCAGGGCGTAGCAGTCGAAGAGACCGGGGATCCGGGCACCGTCCGACGTCCAGGCGAGTCGTCCCGTGGCGCTCCAGCGGCGGATCCCCTCCGGGTTCTCGTCGAAGTGCCCGACCCAGATGTGGCCCGACGCGTCCACGAGCAGGTGGTCGACGGCGTCCCCGACGCCGAAGGACGAGATCTCGCGGCCGAGCACGTCGAAGACCTGGACCTGGTCCGCGTCGTCCTCCCGGCGGGTGCGAGGCGCGGCGACGACGAACCCGCCGTCGGGCAGACGGTCCAGGCGCGGCCGTCGGGCGCGCACGGCGCTCAGCTCGGTCAGTTCGATGTCGCCGCCCGGATGGACGGAGACGACCAGCGCGTCGAAGGGCGGGACATCGCCGCCCGTCCGCGGAGCGCGCTCGGCAAGCAGCCAGTGGGCGGAGCCGAAGACGTCGACGGTACTGGTCAGGACCTGACGGTCGTGGTGTGCGCGGGGGAGGTGGGCGTAAGGGACGAGGGCGGTCTGCTGCACGGGCGGGCTCTCCTGGATGGGCGGTCACGGCTGTCGGGCGCTGCGGTGAGCGGTGGCCGGTGGCGCGCGAGCGGTGGAGAGCGGAGCGGGGCGCCCAAGCGGGGCGCTAGAGGGCATGGCCCTTTCTGGTCGTCATGAGCTGATCATCATTCATGTCCGACCGCGTGACAAACCATTTCGACCGGGCGGAGCCCTGCATCGTCGTCAGGTCAGGTGGAAGACGGGCCCCTTCGGGGTGAAGGGGAGAGAGGCGGCCCGGGGGATCAGGTAGGCGTGCTCGCGGCGGATGCGCAGGGTGTCGCACCAGCCGTCGGTGATCACCAGGATCGGAGCCGCGGGCGGGAAGTCCTCGGCGCGCTGGAGCAGGTCGACGCCCGGCTGGAGCACCGTGCCGCCCCGACCGCGGACGCGGACCCGGCCCGCGATCTCGGTCGGCGGGACGTAGCCCGCGTCGTACGGCGCCGCGTCGCAGAAGACGACCCGCGCCGCCGGCACGTCACGGGCCTCGGCGTACGAGGCGATCGCGCCCAGCGCCTTGCCGAGCAGCGCGGCGTTCATCGAACCGGAGGTGTCGAGGACCACACCGAACGTGCAGCGGGCGGTCTCCTCGGGCGGGAAGTACCGGCCCGCGCGCGGGATGTCCGGGGTCGAGGCCTGGCGGCGCGCGGGGCGCGCGTAGGACCGTACGGCCTCGGGCCTCGGCACGTGCTCGTCGAACCAGCGGGCGAGCCGGGCGTCCCACGGCACCGGCGGGTGGGCCAGCGCCCGGATCTCCTGGACGAGCCCGGCGGGCAGCAGACCGCGCCCGCCCCGGACGTGGAGGTCGAAGCCCTGGACGAGGCCGCGACGGTAGAACTCGTCGAGATCCGTGTACGGGCGCCCCGCGCCGTGCGCGAGCGGCTCGCCCAGGATGTCGCCGGCGCCCCTGCCGCGCAGGGTGGCCAGGCGTCGCATCCGGCGCAGGTCGCCGGCGATCCGGTCGTACACCTCCTCGACGGAGAGCCCGCGCAGCGCCGGATCGTGCAGCAGCCCCTCGGGCATGCTGCCGATCCGCATCTCCACCAGCCAGTCGTTGACGACGTAGTCCGCGGCGACGTTGTGCAGGTACGGGTCGCGGCCGCCGCGGCGCTCGCCGTGGCGCAGGGCGGCGTGCAGCATCTCGTGGGCCAGGATGAAACGCCACTCGTCGTCCTCGAAGGCGCGCAGCGGGTTGACGTAGATCTCCCCGGCGGCGGCGCTGACGGCCGCGATGGCGATGCCCTGGGCGCGGGCCAGTTCGGCGTCGGCGACGACGGTGAGGCCGGCGGCGAGTCCGCCGAGCAGCGGGTACGAGGACACGAACCAGTTCAGGGCCCGGTCCCAGGGTCGCTGGGCCACGCGTTCGCCGGTGGTGCGGTCGCGGCGGCCGCCGGCCACGTCCATGGCGGCGGAGACGCTACGGGTCAGGGCGGCGGCGAACGCGGTCTGCCAGTCGGGGACGGCGGCCCCGCCCCCGGCCCGCCAGGGGGTCAGGACCTGGTCGGGGGCCTGCCCGGCGGTGCCGCAGTGCGCGTGGGCGGCCGGGATGCCGTCGCGGCGCCAGCGGGCGGCGAGTTCGTCCGCGTCGCCGCCCGGGTAGGCGGCGGGCAGGTGGTCGGGGGCGCGGCCGACCGGGAAGGTCAGCAGGAAGCGGTTGACGACCGCGCAACGGGCGGCGATGTCGAAGGGGTCCGGCTGGGCGCGGTCCTCGTCCTTGTCGGCCGGTACGTGGCCGAAGCCGAGGTGGAGCAGGGCGTGGGCGATCGTCCAGGCCCACTCCTGGGGTTCGGCCCGTCGGGTGGGGTGGACGTGGATGATGCCGTTGGAGGTGACGGTGGCCAGGCCCCCGTCCGGGGCCTCCGGGCAGCCGGCCTCGCGGCAGATCTTGGCGTGGAGGGCACCGAGGGCGGGGTTCCGCTTGGCCAGGGCCAGGCCCTCGGCGAAGGCCTGGGTGGCCGGGTCGGGCTTGACGCCGGCCTTGGTGGCCTTGGCGGACGTCTGAGCCCCGGCCTTGCCGCTCCGGGTCACCGGCGGGCCTCGACCAGGCGCGGCATGTCGCGGGCGGCCTCGATCAGGAACCATCCGGGCAGCACGGGCAGGCCGTCGGCGTCGTCGGCGATGACGGTCTGGGCGACCTCGACGGAGATCTCGGCGAGCTGCACGAGGAGCGACTTGAAGCGGTGGGTGTGCTGCCGCAGGGCGGGCGAGACGTGTTCCTTCCGCGCCGGGAGTTCCTTGAGCAGGCGGCCCCGGAAGGCCTCGGCGAGGTAGTAGAGCAGGTCGCGGTCCTGGAGCCGGGTGGGCCAGGAGGCGTCGCCCTTCAGGATGGCCTCGATGCCGAAGGTGTGGCGGACGATCTTGGCGTAGCCGCAGAAGGAGACGGCGTGCGCGGGGGTGAGCGTGCCGTGGGCGACGACCTTGAGGGTCGGCTCGTCGATGTCCGCGCCGAAGGAGTGCAGGGCGTCGGAGAGCATGTGCCAGGAACGCGGGGTGGAGAACGGCTCCTCGGTCTTGGGCGGCTGGGACCAGAGGTGGTCGGGGCGGTCGGTGAGGTAGTCGGTGACCCACGGGTGGACGCCGTGCTCGCCGGCCCACACCAACCAGTCCTGCGCGGACGCCTGGAGGTGGACGTGCGTGAGCCGGTTGACCAGCGCGGAGGCCATGGGCCGGGCCAGCGCGTTGTCCGTGGCGCGGTTGCCGGCGCCGATGACGATGGAGCCGGCGGGCAGCTCGTAGGAGCCGATCCGGCGGTCGAGGATCAGCGAGTAGAAGGCCTTCTGGACGTCCGGGCCGGCGGCGTTCAGCTCGTCGAGGAAGAGGCAGTACGGCTCGTCGCGGGCGATGGCCTCGGGCGGGCAGAACACCGAGCGGCCGTCACGGATCTGCGGTACGCCGATCAGGTCCTCGGGGGCGAGCTGCGTGCCGAGGAGGCTGACGCACTCCAGGCCGAGGGAGTCGGCGAACTTCCTGACGAGCGAGGACTTCCCGATGCCGGGCGCCCCCCAGAGGAACACGGGCCGCACGGTGGCGAGACCGAGCAGCAGTTCGGGCATCTGGGCGGGGGTGACGGTGACGGCAGCCTGCACGGGCGGGAACGTCCTTCGGGGTTGGGGTGGGGTAGGGCGGGGCGGCGTGGTGCGGTGCGTGGTCCGGCCAGTGTCGTCGCACCACGCACCGCCCGGCATCCGGTTTTCCCGTGGGATCCCCGCCGCAGGCCGGCGGCCCGGTGCTTCCGCTTCGGGACACGGGCCGTCGCACGGTCCCCTATGATCGCGGGGCGATTGGTGTGAACAGGTCATTCAAGGGTGGGGGCGGAGCCGTATGGCCGACGAGATCACGTACGAGCACAAGACCGTGAAGGCGGTGCGCGGCACCGACGGCAGGGTGATCTCGAAGATGCGGGAGGAAGGCTGGGAACTCGTCGAACAGTCCCAGGGCAAGGTGCGCACCACCCTCGAATTCCGCCGGCCGAAGAAGCCGCTGCCGCGCGCCCTGATCGTCTCCGTGGCCGGCGGGTTCGTGCTCCTGGCCGTCGTCATCGGGATCGGCGCGGCGCTTGAGGGGGGAGGGGACGCCGAGGGCGGAGCGGACAAGCCTTCGGTGGCCGGCGCGAGCGCGGCACCCTCCGCCCCGTCGACTCCGACCGCGGCGGCGCCCCCCGCCCCGTCGGCCGCCGCGGAGGTGATCACGACTCAGAACAGCCCGGAATTCGCGGCGCTGCTGAAGACACCGGACTCGTGCGACCAGGCGAACCAGGACTTCGCGACCAAGCACGCGGGCAGAACGATCGCGTTCGACGGCTCGATCGTGAACGTGGCCCCCCACGGCAGCTACGACACGCGCTACGACTTCCTCCTGGGCCCGGGCGACAAGGGGGCACAGACGGGGATCGGCCCGGCCTTCAAGTACGAGGACGTCAACGTCCCCGGCCTGAAACTGACCGGCCCGAACACCCCGGAGACCGTCCGCGCGGGAGACACGTTCCGCTTCGTCGCCCGGGTGGGCGAATTCAGGGCGAAGCAGTGCCTCTTCCTCCTCACCCCGGTCTCGACGGAACCCCGATAGCGGAGCGGGCGGCCACTGCCTGCTCCGGAAGCGGCCCGTCTGAAACCATCCCCGGATGATCAGCAAGCGCGTCACCCATCGCGTCGTGGACGGCGTACGCATACCCGGGACCTGGCGGTACGCCTTCATCCGCAACGGCCGGTACTTCCTGACCGAGCTCTTCATCTACGCCGACGGCCTGATCGACTGCTGGGGCCTGATCACGATCGAGGAGTTCGAGGAGCAGCTCCGGACCGGCCGGGTGGCCACCGAGATTCCGGACGGTGCCCCGGCATCCGTGCACGGGCTGGCGTCCTGGACGTTCGGCGAGCCCCGCACCCGGCTCACCCCCGAACTGTTCGCCGCAGAAGTCCGCGACACCATCGACCAGTTGAACGGGCGGCCCGACTCGACGGCCCGCTGCCTGGCTGCCGTGGACGCCTTCCTCGCCGACAGGACCGAAGCGAACCGGATCGCGGTGCGCACCGCCTTCCTGGCGATCCCGATCACACGACGCCGCTTCGCGCTGGGTGACATGGACCGCAAGGACCGGCCGCTGCGGGTACTGGTCGCGGGGCCCGGAGGAGACACGTACCTGCCGAGCGATGCGCCCGTCACCCAGGACGCCTACGACAGGGCCCTGGCGTACTTCGAGGACCGTGCCCGCCGGCGGAGCGAACGGCCCACCCGAGTCCCGGCCGCCGTCGCGTCGGCCTCCGCGCACGTTTCGGTGGTGCATCTGCACGACCCGTATCCGAACGAGCCCACGGCCGATCGCATGGCCGCGCCCGGCGCGAGGAAACTGCGGAACGAGCATCCCGCCCCGATCAGCGTCGGAGGGGTCGACTATCCGTCGGTCGCCCACGCCTACCGGGCCCTGTCGGTCGCCGACGCGGAGGTCCGGGACGCGGTCACGACGGCGGACACCACGGCGTCCGTACGGGAGCTCGCGCGCGGGGCGCGGCGTCGCGAGGGCTGGGAACACGCGCGGACCTCGGTCATGACCGGCCTGCTGCGGGCCAAGTTCGACCGGCACTCCGAGCTGGCGGAGATGCTCGTGGCGACGAAGGACGCCACCTTGCTCTACGACGACGTGGACTCGGATTTCTGGGGAGAGAACAGCGGGCGAGGACGCAACTGGACGGGCCGGCTCCTTGAGCTCGTCCGCTCCGACCTGCACGCGCGGCAGGCCGGAATTCCCGCGCCGTGATCGCGACAGGCGCCGCATCCGCCAAGCTCGCGGATGACGGTCTCGGCCCACGTCCGGCCGTTGTGATGACGGAGCCCGGGAGCATGTCCAGCTCCCGGGCTCCAGCTTGCCACCCAATTGCGCACACCGGCGGCGTTTAAGAACCGCGGGTCACGTTGAGATCGACGTGTTCTGCCTTTGAACTACAGCGCCACGAGTGAGGCGCCGAGGGGACTTGAACCCCCATCCGTCGATGTTCGCCCACGCTCGGTCGATCCGGTGTTCGGCGGCGAATACTGAGACTGGAGCGAGAATCTGAGTTTCACGGGGCCGCCTCTGCCAGGCTTGGGCCACCCCCGCACGTGGTGCGGGGAGAGGGATTCGAACCCCCAACTGACACCCCTTGATCAGCTTCAACATCAGTTTCAGCTTGCGCTCATCGCGCACCCTCCGCTCGCGACGGAGGGCGAATGTGGCGGCTACCGGAAGAGGTAGCCGAAGACCGCGTCGCCGACCCGTTGGTCGGTGACCTCGGTGTTGTTCGCCTCCTCGCGGGCGAACTTGACGGCCTGCTGGAGCTTCTCGACGCGGTCGAGGAGCTCGTTGACCCGCCGGGCGGGCAGCGCGCCGGAGAACTTCACCGTGGTCCAGTAACCGACGGGGACGTCCTCGTAGTACACCTCGACCTGGGCCGGGTGCTTGTCCGTGGCCTCGGCCTTCACGTGGTTGCGCGGGACCTTCTTCGTGCGGATGGTGCGCACCGGGTCCGTCTTCCACGCGTCCGTCGAGGGGTCCAGGTTCCACGACTCGGATGCGTCGAGCACCGGCAGCTTGCGCACGAAGGTGTGCAGATCGGTGAGCTGCTTCTCCAGGAACAGCAGGTACGGAACGGGCACCTGGGCCAGGAGCACCGTACCGTCGACCACGACGTCCGCGACTGCCGAGCGGTTCGCCCAGTCCTTCGTCGCGGTCACGTCGAAGAGCCGCGTCAGCGTCCCGGCGGTCGTCCGCAGGGCGTCCTCGGCCTTGATCTGCACCCGCGTGGACTCGGGAGGCAGCTGCTCGCCCTCCTCGTCCTTGGGCTGGTAGGTCCGGGAGATGCCGGCCAGCAGGGCGGGCTTCTGCACGTCCTGGTGAGCCTGGGTGAGCTCCTGGAGGGCCTTGGACTTGACGCCCTTTTCGACAGCGATGATCTGATTCAGCTTCGGCACATCGCGAACCTAACAACATCGCGCCGCACGCACATCTGAATTACGGACCATCCCTGGAGCGCCGCGCGCGACCCCGACCGAACCAAGCGGACGATGCGGTTGGTGGGGCGCCTGATGATGCCCGGATCCTCCCGCTGATCGGGGCTCGGCCGGGCCGCCCGGGTTACCAGAGCGGCGCGAGGGCGCTCTCCCTGAAGGGTTGGGGCGAGACGCTCATGTCTCCGGCGTAGGGGCAGTCCAGGACGATGACGAGCAGGAGGCTGAAGCCGATGAGCGCGGACACCGAGCCGACGAACAGCAGCCGTACCCCTTGCCGGCGGACTCCGTACAAGAGCGTGATCAGGACGATCACCGCGGCTCCCCCGAAGATGAGCACCTGGAGGAGGACAGGGAGTTCGTCGTGGCTCTGGGAGATCCTGGCCCGGCGCTGGGCGGCGACCTCGTTGAGGCTGTCGAGCGCCTTCTCGTAGAAGGCCTGTTCGGGGAAGGTGCGGGGTTGGTAGGCGGCGAGGACGCGGTAGAGGTCGTCGACCGCCTGTGAGGTGGCGGCGGCGTCGCCGCGGCCGGCCCGCATGAGCGGCCACTGTCGCTCGACGACCGAGTGGACGTAGTCGTGCACGCAGGCGTGCACGGCGCCGCGCGTGACCGGTGGGAAGGCCTGGGCGTCGCGGACGATCTGGGACACGGCGCTGGCCTCGGTGGCGACGACGGTCTTCGCGGTCTGGAGGTCGGTCCACAGGTTGACGATGACGAAGGCCAGGATGATGCCGTAGATCGCGCCGAACATCCCGAGGACGACGCCGACCATGTCGTTGTTGTCGCCGGTGGCCAGGGTGGGCAGCAAGCGCGTGGTCAACAGGCTGCCGACGAGCGCGAGGACGATGATCCCGCCGACCACCAGCAGTGCCAGCCACGGGGTTGGCAGGTGGTTGAGCAGCCACAACTTCACGTGATCCCCTCCACGGGCCGGCGTCACCTTCCCGTGGCCGCGGGTCGGGGTCAGCCTCCGCCACGCGCCGAATCGATTCATCGCACCCGTACGGACCACCGCCCCGGGCCGCCACGGCCCTGGATCCGTGCTCCTCGCTGACGCGCGGGACGTGCTCAAGGCCTCCTGCTCGGAGCGCGCCGGGTTCGGTACGCCTGTGGTTCGGGAAACCCCGTCCGCAGCCGCCTCACGGTGGCCCTACCGGACCACGGTGGCGATCCGATGCCGCGACCGGGCCCCGGGGCAGCGTGTACGGCGACCGCTGTCCACGCTCTAGGCTGGGCGCCGATCGGCCCCGGGTGCGGGGTCCCGTGGGGTGGGGAACAGGATGTCCGTAGAACGTGACATAGCGGGGATGCTCCAGCAGATCGCCCGCGGGCAGGACGCCGTAGAGATCGCTCCCCAGGGCTCCGCGCGGAAGGCCGCCGCCCTCGCCCACGTCGCGGAGCGGTACGGCTACACGTACGGCGCGGCGTACCGGACCGGGTTCAGGAACTCGCTCGTCCAGGTCCGGATGGACCGGGACACTCACCCCGACGCGCGCGCCCGCGAGGCGGCCACCGTCGCAGCCCATCCGCGGGCGGGCAACGGCGGGGCGGTACCGGGGCTGGAGCCGGGCTCCCTGAAGCCGCTCCCCGACGCGGTCGACGCCGTGGCCGTGATGAAGGACCTCGTCACCTTCGACGTCATGGCCCTGTACGTCGTCGACCGCCGCCAGAAGGTGCTGGGCTACCTCGCCTGCGCCGCACTGACCGTCCTCCTGCTCCTGGACAGGTCGCCGGCCGAGGCGGTCCTCTCCGGCGGGGCGGTCGCGCTGTTCTTCACCGCGGCGTTCCGGACGGGCACCGTCCGACGCCGGACGATCGCCCGGCGGCTGACGAACGCCGGGTTCCACGCGGTACGGGACCACCGGGGCGGCCTGCGGTTCCTGCGCCCGGAGCAGCGGTTGCCGTGACGGGCGGGGGCCGGGGCGCGGGCCGTGACGGGCCGGGGCCGCGGCCCGGGGTGCCCGCCCCGCCCCCACCCGGCCGAGCCGGAGGCGCGCCGGATCGGCCGAGCGGGGGCGTGCGTGCGTGCGTACGTGCGCGCAGGAGCGGACCGGCCGGTCAGGCGGTACAGCGGATCATGGTCAGCGGGCGGTTCCCGGCGTAGTCCTGCCAGTACTCCTCGCCGAACTCCGCCACACCGGCCTCCGACACGTCCAGGCGGACCCACTCGACCGCGGAGAACCCGGCCGCCGTCAGCGTCTTCTCGTACGTCTCCCGGGACGGCACGGTCGCCTCGAACGACACCTGCGGCTCCAGCAGGGCCGTGAGGCGGATCCCCCGGCCGATCTCGTTGTCCTTGCCGGTCGACTCGCACAGGAAGCCGTACTTGGCCAGCGAGGGACCGTCGAAGTCGAAGTCCGGGCTCTGCACGAAGAGGAAGAACGAGCCGCCGGGGGTCAGGCTGCGGTGGATGTTGCGCATCATCCGCTCGATCTCGGCGACGTCCTGGGCGTAGTTGAACGCCTGCACGGCCACCGCGACGTCGAAGGGCTCCTCGAAGGTCCGCAGGCCCGCGGTGTCCCCGACCTCGTACGCGATGCCCAGGGGTTCCGCCCGCTCGATGGTCTCGGCGGCGTCGACCATCGCGCCGGAGATGTCGAACCCGAGGACCCGGGACGCGCCCCGGCGGCGCAGCTCACGGCTGTAGAAGCCGGTCCCGCAGGCGATGTCCAGCACGGACTTGCCCGTCACGTCCCCGACCAGGGCGAGGAAGCCCGGCACCTCGGCGTAGCGGATGATGGGCAGGGTCTTGAAGCCCTCGAAGGCTTCCCCGATACCGTCGTACAGCTGTCCACTCATCGTGGTGGTTCCCCTCGATTTGTGGCGTCGGCTCCTGAAATGAGCCGCGGCCCGTGGAGGAAGTTTCATCCGAGGGTGGACCCGCGCCGTACTGGCTGAAGATCCAAAAAGAGACCCCCGTCGATGTGCGGAGATCCCTCCAATTCGCCCCGTACGGAGCGGATTTCACCGAGCCGGCGTGTTCCGTTTCGCTTTCGGACCCTTGCCCGGTGCGATCTGCGCCACCGTACGGCTGTTCCGCTTCGGGTGGACGCCCCGCTTCCCGGCGGGGCGGTCCGGTGGGACCATGACGCCACCGGCGGTACCCGCCGGCGTCACCGTCCTGGAGTCCCCATGAACATCAGGCTCCTGCCCACCCGGCCCCATCGATTCCTCGCCGCCGCCGTCACCGGGTTGCTGCTGACAGGCTGCGACGACGGCGCACCGGCCCCGCCGGCCCCCACCGCCCGGCCGACCGGCACGCTCCATTCGCCCTCCGCCCCTCCGCCGGCGACCCCCGAGCCCGCCACTCCCACCCTCGCCGCCACATCCACCACCCCCACCACACCCATCACGCCCACCGCACCGGCCATACCCAAGCCCACCTCCACCCGCGCGCCCTCGGCACCCGGAGCGGCCGAACCGGCCCTCGGGGCGGGCCTGCACCCGCTGTGGCCGTTCACCACGCCCGCGCAGGTACGGGACTGGCAGCGGGCCTACCGCGAACGCGGCCACCAGCCCTGGCACCTGGACGCGGACCAGACCGCGCTCTCCTTCGTCCGGGGCTACCTGGGCTTCGGGGAGATCGACCGCATCGCCTCGCGCTCCGTCAGCGGACGGCACGCCCGGATCGGCGTCGGCCCGAGCGCTCCCGAGGAGGCCCGTCGTAGCACTGCGGCGGTCATCCACCTGGTGCGGTACGGGACGGGACCGGACGCCCCCTGGGAGGTGGTGGGCACCGACGACACGACGTTCACGCTGACCGCGCCCGCGTACGGCGCCACGGCGCGCTCCCCGCTCCGGGTCGGCGGACGCATCACCGGCGTGGACGAGAGCATCAACGTGCAGGTGCGCCAGCCGTCGTCGGCGCGCCCCCTGGGCACCGCCTGCTGCGTCCCGGCCGGCGGCTCGGAGCAGCCCTGGACCACGACCGTCTCGTACACCCGCCCCACCGACGAGGTCCTGACCCTCGTGGCCTCCACCGGCGGCCACCTGACGGAAGTCGAGCGCTTCACCGTCACAGCCATCCGCACCCGCTGACCGGTCCGCCCGCTTCGCGGCCACCCCGCACCCTCGCAACCATGACGGCCCGGTGGGCGTCTTTCGCAACGCAGCTCATGGGGCGTGGTGGGACGCGAGGACGGGGGATGTCCGTGGGGGTCCGCAGGGTGGCGAAGGGCGTGGGCGACTTCGTGATCGAGGCGCTGGGAGAAGCCGTCGGCGAGTTCGTCCTCAGCCTTCTGGCCTGCGCTCTGCTCGGCTGCCTGGTCCTCGTCGCCTACCTGGCCTGGTCCTTCAGCCCCCGCCTGACGATCGCGGGCGCCGGAGTGCTCGGCCTCCTCCTCGCGCATGGTGCCTGGCAGACCTTCCGTACCTCCACGAAGGGCCGCCGGCGAGGGCTCGCCACCCTGACGGCGGCCGCCTTCGGTGCGACCGCGATCACGGCGATCTTCCTGCTGCTCTACGGCACGGGCTGCGACTGCTGGTGAAGGCTGTCCTCGGCCCGGCGCCCCGGGTCGGCTCGGCTTCCCGAGCCCGGCGGCGGTGCCGCTGCGGGGGGTCATGCCGGGACGGGCTGGTCGCGTCCGTCGGTGGGGGTGGGCGTGGGGGATTCGTCGTCCCCTTCGTCGTCGTCGGGGCAGTACGGGCACCAGAGCAGCAGGCGGTTGTGGGTCCGCGCCACCCAGTTGATGCCCAGGGTGAGGCAGAGCGCGAGAACGAGGAAGACGCTCGCGATCCATGCCACGTCACCCAGGCCGACGGCCCCGTACAGCGGCCCGAAGGACAGGATCAGGAGGAGGGCGAGGGAGACGACGTACGTCGGCAGTGATCCGAACAGGCTGTGGGACGCGCGCAGCGCCCATCGGGAGCCGCGGTGTTCCTCGGCGGCCTCCTGCGGGTCGAGCGGCATCTCCTTGACGCATTCGGTGCAGGGCGGGCCGAAGTGGTGTCGCAACTGCGTGAGGGCGGAGAGGCCGAAGACCGTCTGGCCGAAGGCGGTGACGAGAAGGCCCAGGGGGGTCGCGTAGGTGAGCGGGAGGGTGCAGATCACGAAGGCGACGGCGACGGCCTGTATGTGAAGTCCGTAGTGGCGGTGTCGCACGCGGGCCATCCTTCTGCGCCGATCGGTCATCTCGCGGTCTCCTTCGTCGGGTTGGTGTGGGCGGGGGTCGCAGGGGCGGCGTCGGCCTCCCGCGGGACGAGGGACACCACGAGGTCGGTGTCCATCGCCTCCGCGACTCTGCGCAGTACGTCCAGGCTGGGGAGGCTCTTCGCGGCTTCCAGCCGGGAGACGTGCGGCTGTCTCATGCCGGCCGCTTCCGCCAGGTTGCGTTGGGACCAGCCGAGTCGTGTCCGGCGGTCGTGCACCGCCTGGGCGATGCGGTAGGCGAGGTCCCGCTCGTCGAGTTCGTCGTCAGCGTCTGTCCGGGGCATACCGCCAAGGGTATGTATACCGCGAGTGGGATGCAAGGGTCCGTCAGGAGCGTGTTCTTCCGGCGGGGTTGCGCGGCCTCACCGACCCCCCGGCGCGACGTGGTCCCTGACTTCCCGGTAGACGGCGGCATCGGTCGGGAAGGAGGTGTGCTGGACGCAGGACGCCCTGGTGTTCAGCGCGCCGGCGAGGGCGACGCTCTCCTCCGGCTTGACGATGCTGTCCCAGGGCGAGCGCCAGGTGGCGTATCGCGGGCTTCCCGGCGTCTCGTCACCGGAGTTCAGCGCGGCGAGGAAGCTCGACACCGGTCGCATTTCCGCACAGGCGGCCCCGCCGCACAGGTACGCGGCGTCCGTGCCGTGGTTGGGGCCGGCCAAGGACACCCACGCGTCGACCTTGAGGTCCCCACCCAACTCCTTGAGGTAGTGGCGGGAGGACAGGCCGCCCATGGAGTGGGTGACCAGGTCGACCTTGGCGGCGCCGGTGTCCGCCCGGACGTGGTCGACCACGTCGGCCAACCGCGAGGCGGTCGTGGCGTTGGACTGGTTGGTGGGGTAGCTCCACTGCCGGAGGCGCTCGGCGGGCCAGCCGTCGCGGCGGAACCGATCGGCCATGGTGTTCCACGTGGAACCGTCGCTGTTCCAGCCGTGTACGAACACGATCGGATCGGGCAGCGGCGCCGCGTGCGCGGGCGCCACCGGTGCGGCGCCCTGTACGAGCGCGAGGAACGAGAAGGCGATCACGGGCGCCACGCGGCGCGGGGTCTTCGTCACAGGCGGGGTTGTAGCGGCAACGGGCATCGGGGCGTAACGCCGTATGACCTCACGTCACCCGTCGGGCCGATCCCGATTCACTCCGGCGGGAGGTTCCGTACGGGCGCCGGTCGCGTGGCGTTCAGGACCGTTCCGGTCGGCGGCGGCGTGTGGCGCGTACGCCCCCGAGCCGCAGGGCGATGACGGCGGTCCCGGCGACGGTCGCCACGCAGAGGGTCGTGTACGCGTCCGGCGTCCAGGTCCACAGCGCCCCGGGGCCGACGAAGGCGAGGGCGGCCACCAGGACGGCCGGGGGAGCGGCGCCCGCGAGGGACCACAGGACGGCGGGGGCGACGCGCCGCGAGCCGCCCCGGCGCAGCAGGCGCAGCGCGTGCAGGGCCTCGGCGAGGAGGACGAGGGCCACGGCGGTGAGGCCCCAGACGGTGGCGTGGTAGCCGGCGGCGGAGGGGGGTTCGCCGGGCGTTCCGCCGGCGAGGACGCGGGCCGCGCCGAACCCGACGTCCATGACGGCGCCGTCGTGCAGGAGGCCGTGCAGGTTCTGCTGCAGGACGAGGGCGAGGCCCCGTTCCGGCAGGAGGAAGATCATCGCGGAGTAGCCGGGGGTGGCGCCCGTGTGCCAGACGGCGGTGTCGAGCGGGGCGTCGAGGCCGCCGACGCGCCAGCCGAGTCCGTATCCGGTCTCGGCCCCGGTAGCGGCGTCTGAGTCGGCGCCGGCTCCGGAGGGGTCGAGCCGGCCGGAGCGCCGCATGAGGCGGACGGACTCGGCGGACAGGACCGTGCCGCCGTCAGCGGTCTTTCCCGAGCGCAGTTGGAGGGCGGCGAAGGCGGCGAGGTCGTTCAGGTCGCCGCCGGTGTAGCCGTAGGCGGCGCCGTCGTCGTCCACGCCGTCGACGATCGCGGACGGTACGCCCCACAGGAGTTGATGCCCCGGCGGGAGGTTCCGCTTCCGGGCGGAGGACCGGTCGACGATCGCCCCGTCCATGCCGGCCGGGCGCAGGACGCCGTCCCGGAGGTGGTCGGCGAAGGGCCGGCCGGTGAGGGCTTCGACCAGCGCGGCCAGGACGAGGTAGTTGGCGCTGGTGTAGGCGTACGCGGTGCCGGCCGGGCCCAGGGGGCGTACGTCGTCCAGCGCGGCGATCCGGTCGAGGGCGTCCGGGCAGTCGGCGTCGACGCAGTCCGTGATCGCGAAGGTCGCCGATTCCGGTATGCCCGAGGTCTGTTGGAGCAGGTGGCGGACCGTGACCCGGCCGGCGTGGTCGCGGCCGCCGAAGCGGAAGGCCGGCAGGTGGTCGACGACCCGGTCGTCGAGTCGCAGCCGGCCGTCCTGCACGAGCGTCATCACGGCGCTCGCGGCGATCGGCTTGGCGACCGAGCCCCACAGGAAGGGGGTCGCGGCCGTGACAGGCCGGCCGTACCCGTCCGTGCCGTGGGACCGGGCGTGGATCGGACCGTCGGGGCCGACCACGGCGTAGGCGAGGCCGGGTGTGCCGGTGGCCCGCATGCGCTCGCGTACGTAGGAGTCCATCGCCGCGAAGCGGTCCGCCGGCAAGGGCGGGTGCGTCGCCGCCGCCGCGGACGCCCCGCCTAAGGCGAGCAGGGCGAGCAGGAGGGCGGCCACCGCCGCGGCGGCGCGTCGCAGGGAGTGTCGACCGGTGTGGCCAAGAGTGCGGCAAAGGGTGCGGCCAAGGGTGTGGGGCATCGGTGGGCCTCGCGCTTCCGGGGGGCGTGACGGATAACCGTATGTCGATACGGTTATAGCCGTACGCTGGTACGGTTATCAAGTGCCGCGAACCGCCGACCACGAACAACGCCGCCGTCAGATCGCCGACGCCGTCAGCCGGTTGATCTCCGAACAGGGGCTCGACGCCGTCACCGTCGCGCGCACGGCCGCCGCCGCGGGCATGTCCGTCGGCCTGGTGCAGCACTACTTCCGCACCAAGGACGAGATGCTGCTCCACACCTTCCGCGAGGTCTCGGCCCGCATCCGCGCCCGCGTCGAGGCACGCATCCGGGACGGGGTCGCGCACCGGCGCTCCCTCGCGGGGGTCATGGCCGACGTGATGACCGAGTACATCCCCCTGGACGAGGCCCGTCGCGCCGAATACCGCGTGGCCCGCGCCTTCGCCGGCCGTGCCCTCGACGCGCCCGCGCTGGCCGACGTCGACACCGAGAGCGCCCGGCGGATGCGCGAGGACATCGCCCGCGCCGTCCACAACGGCAAGGAGTGCGGGGAGGTCGACGAGGCGCTCGACCCGCGGTCCGCCGCCGTACGCCTCGCCGCCGTGATGGAGGGACTCGCGCTCCAGGTCTACCGCGAGCCCGAGGCGGAGGCCGTCGCCGGGTTCGTGGCGCCCCTGCTCGAAGCCGAGCTCGCCCTCGTCTTCACCGGCGCGTGCCGCCAGTACACGGCCTGAGCGGCCCGCCCCGCGCCGCGGGGGACCACGCACCCGGCGCACCCGGAGCTGCCCGGCGTCGGGCATGGGGCGCCCGGCGTCAGGCCGGGGGCACCAGACGGTTCTCGTGGGCGAAGACCACGGCCTGGATCCGGTCGCGCAGCCCCAACTTGGGCAGGATCCGCCCCAGATGGGACTTCACCGTCGCCTCCGCGAGACACAGGGCGGCCGCGATCTCCGCGTTGGACAGGCCCCGACCGACCGCGACGAGCACCTCGCGCTCCCGGCCGCTCAGCCGGTCCACCCGCTCGTCGCGGACGGCGCCCCCCTCGGCCGGCCGCGTACGGAAGTCCTCCACCAGACGCCGGGTGATCCGCGGGGAGAGCGCCGCGCCGCCCGCCGCGACGTCGCGGATCGCGCCGAGCAGCTCCTCGGGCCGGGCGTTCTTCAGCAGGAAGCCCGAGGCCCCGGCGGCGAGCGCGTCGAAGGCGTACGCGTCCAGGTCGAAGGTGGTCAGGATCAGCACCCGGCTCCCCGGGGAGGCCTCGACGATCCGACGGGTCGCCTCGATCCCGTCCGTCCCGGGCATCCGCACGTCCATCAGTACGACGTCGGGCCGCAGTTCCCGGCAGAGACGGACGGCCTCGGCGCCGTCCGTGGCCTCGCCGACCGGCGTCATGTCGCTCTGGGCCCGAAGGACCGTCGCGAAGGCCATCCGCAGCAGCGCCTCGTCGTCGGCGATCAGGACGCGGATCGTCATACGACGACACCCGCCCCGCCGCCGTCGAGCAGGAGCCGGGTCCGCACGCCCCAGCCGCCCCCCGGAAGCGGACCGGCCGCCAGCGTCCCCCCGTACGCCGCCGCGCGCTCGCGCATGCCGGGGATGCCGTGCCCGGACGGCTCGGCGGGAGGGAGCGCCGGCCGGGGGCCGCTGTCGACGACCTCCACGCCGACGCTCCCGGCCGAACACGCGACCAGGACCGTCGCGCGGGTGCCCGCGGGGGTGTGCTTGAGGGCGTTCGTCAAGGCTTCCTGCACCAGGCGGTAGACGGTGAGCTGCGCGGTGGCCGGCACGTGGGCGTGGCCGCCGCGGACCTCCAGGCCGGTCGGCAGCCCGGCGGCGGCCATCTGGTCGGCCAGCGCCCCCAACTGGGCGATGCCCGGAGGCGGATGACGCTCGGCCTCCGGCTCGTCGGCCCGCAGCACCCCCAACGAACGCCGCATGTCGGTGAGGGCCTGCCGCCCCGTCTCGCAGACCTGCGCCATCGCGGCGGTGGCCCGCTCCGGGGACCCGTGCTGCGCGCAGAGGGCGGCGTCGGTGAGCGCGACCATGACGGACAGGTTGTGGGTGACGATGTCGTGCACCTCGCGGGTGATCCGCGCCCGCTCCTCGGCGACCGCGAGCAACGCCCGCTGCTCCTGGTACAGCGCGAGGCGCTCGGCCCGCTCCCGCACGGCGACGAGATGGGCCCGGCCGGTCCGCACGTTCACCCCGAGGACGGTGGCCGCGACCACCATCGCGGAGAGCGCGACGAACGGGGCCGCGAACGCTCCGTCCCGCGCCCAGCGCAGGCAGGCCGCCACGGCCCCGGCCTCCACGACGGCCGCGGCGAGCAGCGCGCCGCGCCGGCCCGTGTGCGCGGCCGCCGTGTACAGGGCCACCAGCAGGGCGACGTCCGCGGCCAGGGGGACGTCCGCGAGCCACTGGACGCAGGCCGCGGCCACCACGGCGGCGAACACCGCGAGCGGGGCCCGGCGCCGCCACACCAACGGAAGCGCCAGGGCGGCGGTGAGCGCCGCCGCCACCGGCAGCTCCCGGGCCGGGTAGGTGCCCACGACGTGGAGCAGGAGCAGCGCCGGCAGCGCCGAGTCCCACACCGGGGGCGGTACCCGGTCCCGGTGGCGCACCGTCACACCCCCTCGCCGATCGGTCGTCGTGCCGGCCCGGCCGGGGCCGCCACCGCGTACAGCCGCAGCGTAGGCGGCCCGTCCCCGCCGCACATGAGCCCGACGTCGCATCGCACCGTGCCGGGGTACGACCACAGGAGGAGACCCGCTACCTCCCACGGTCGCAGTCCGACCGCCTCGCCGGGGCGGCCCGTTGCCACCCCGGTCGCGATCGGCGACTACCCCGGGCCGATGTGGCGGCGCGGACGCGGCGCCGAGCATGGCCGGGTGACCGAAACCATCCCCGGGCTCCACCTGTCCCTCCCCGAACTCCTCCTCCTGCTGGGCGCCGTCACGCTGCTCGTGGCGCCCCGACTCCCCCCGGCCGCCCGCCGGCCCGGCGCCTTCGCGGCCGGAGCGCTCCTCGTGCCGTCGGCGCTCGTGTCGGCTGTCGCGGGGATCCGCTGGCAGATGGTGCCGGTCCTGGCCGGCGCCGCCCTCGCCGGCGCCGCGTACGCCCTCCCGCCCCTGCTGCGGCGCGGGCGGCGCCGTACCGGCCGACCGGCGCGCCGGACCCGTCGCCGGCCGGCCCTGCCGGCATCGCTGGCCTGCGCCGGCCTGATCGCCACCGGCCCGGTCGCCGCCTGGGCCTTCCCCGTACCCGTCTTCCCCGAACCGACGGGCGACTTCGCGGTCGGCACCCGGGTGGTGCAGTGGACCGACCCGCTGCGCCCCGAGGGGTTCACCGCCGCCCCGGACGACCGGCGCACCGTCGTGGTCCAACTCTGGTACCCGGCGCGACAGAGCCCCGCGGACGTCCCCCGGGCCCGGTACCTCGGGCGCACGGGCGACGAGGCGCGGACCGTCTCCGAGGCCCTCGCCGGCGGGGTCGGCCTGCCCGGATTCCTGCTCGACGGCCTTTCGAAGGCCCGCGGCCACGCGGTCGTCGACGCCCCGCCGGCCGGCGGGGCGCGGCGGTTCCCGGTCGTCCTGTTCTCCCCTGGATCGGGCGGGGTGCGGACCCAGAACACTGCCTGGGCGGAGGAACTCGCGAGCCACGGCTACGTGGTCGCCGCCCTCGACCACCCGTACGACTCCACCGCCGTCCTCCTCACCGACGGCCGCACGATCCGCGCCACCACCGCCTCCTCCGGGGACCGCGACCGGGACGAGGAACTCGCCGCCGGCTGGACCGCCGTACGGGCCGCGGACCTCGGCTTCGTCCTCACCCGACTGGAGCGCCTGGACCGCGGGGAGGACGCCGACCCGCTGACCGGCCGCCTGGACACCGGCCGCGCCGCGGTGACCGGCCACTCGCTGGGCGGAGCCGCCGCCCTCCGGGCGGCCCGGCAGGACCCCCGGTTCGCCGCCGTCATCGACCTCGACGGCTACCCCCACGGCCCCACCGAGCCCGCCCTGCGGCAGCCGGCGCTCGCGCTCACCCAGGAGATCACCGCCGACACCGACCCGCGCTACCTGCCCCGGCTCACCGAGGCCCTCGCGCACAACACCGCCACGAGCCACCGGCTCACCATCCCCGGGGCCGGGCACCTCACCTTCACGGACGGCCCCCTATACCTGCCGCCCGTCCCCTCGATCGTCGGCACCCTGGGCCGCACCGAAAGCCCCCGCGTCGTCGCCGCGGCCACCCTCGCCTTCCTGGACGCCACCCTGCGGGACCACCCCACCGACCCGACCGAAGCCCTCCGGCCCCACGGCACCCTCACGACGTCGGGCGCCCGACACACCGCGCCACCCACCCGGTGATCACCCACCCGGTGATCACCCACCCCGCACCCCGTCCTGGCACGAGGCCCGCCGGCCAAGGGAGTTGAGACCCTCGTGAGACTCCGGCCGGTGTCGCCGCCCGTAACGTCGTTGGTGTCCGCCTCTGACGTCAGGGGGCAGAGGCCCACCCCATCGGGGTGAAGGATAGTGAGGGGAATCATGATGCGACGGATGCGGATCGGCCTGCTCGGGGGAGCGCTCGGCCTGGGCGCGATGCTGCTCGCGGCCGTTCCGGCTTCGGCGGCGCCCGTCTCGGCCGGCTCGGCCGACTCGACGGGGAAGGTCCACCTCGTGACCGACGGAGCCACCGCCCAGGCGTCGGCCGCGGCCGCGGGCTGCCGCTACGGGGGCTACATCATCTACTCGAACGGTCGGGTGGTGCACGTCATCATCTGCGATGACTGACAGGCTCCGTTGACGACCGGCTCCGGGAGGCCCCAGGCCTCCCGGAGCCGGCGGAATGCCCTCTTCGGCCCTGCCCGACCCGTAGCATCACCGGAAGTGGACCTCACGCTCCGTGGTCCGCCCGCTACGGCGTCCGACGGCCGGGAGGTCCGCCATGGAACGAGGAACATCCGAGCCCGCGTTACCCTCCGCGTTAGCCCACACGTTGCCCCACACCTTGCCCAACCCCGGGCAGGACGAAGTCCGGGAACGGGTGACGACCCTCCTCGCGACATCGGATCCCCCCGCGGTCATCGCCATCGTCGGCCCCCTCGGGTCGGGCAAGAGCACCATCTTGAACGGACTCGCCGCCGGCCGACCGGTCCTCGCCGCCCCTCAGGACGATCCGAACGCCACCCTCCGCGAGGCCTCCCACAGCGCACACCCGGTCGTCTACCTCGACGACGACGCCGACGGGCCCGGCCTCGCCGGGACACCGCGCGAGCGACTTCGCGGCCCCGACGGGCACGACGTGCACGTGGTCCTGACGAGCAGGCACCCCCTGCCCGGCGCGACCACCGTACGGGTCCCACCCTGGACGGGCCCGCAGGTCCGCGAGCTCGCGGCCTCGCTCGGCGTGACGGCCGGCCTCGACCTCGTGGTCGCGCTGGCCGGCGGGCTGCCCCGCGTCGCGGCCGCCCTGAGCCGAGCACTGCTCGCGCCGACACCGCACGAGGTCCCGGGCGCCGTCGCCGACCGCGCGCTGCGCGAGCTCCTGGCCGAAGTCCCCCTGGACCGTCACCTGTCGGACGTCGTGGAAGTGCTGGCCGCCATCGGGCGCGGGGACGAGGAACTGCTCTCCGAGCTGGTGGAGCCGGCCGCAGCCGCGGACTGGTTCGCCGCGCTCACCGACCTCGCCCTGATCACGGTCACCGAATGCGGGCCGGCCGTCGTCGAGCCGTACCGTTCCCTCCTCGACCTCCGCTACCGCTGGCGTCGCCCGGTCGCGCACCGCGCCGCGATCACCCGGGCCGCCGCCCGCAACCTGCGCCTGCTGGACGCGACCACCGACGAGCCCCGCCGGCAGGCACTCGCGCAGCAAGCGCTCCACCTGACGGACGACCCCGTCATCCGTCAGGCGCTGTTCCCGCCCGCTCCCCGCCTGCCCACCGTACGACCGGCCCGGCCGGGCGATCACGACCGCATCCTCGCCCTGGCGGACCAGTGGGCCCGAGGCCTCGGCCACAGCACCGCCCGTACCGGACGGCTGCTCGACGCCTGGCTCCGGCACACCCCCGACGGCTTCCACGTGGTGTGCGACCAGGCCGACGAAGCCGTGGGCATGACCAACACCCCCCTGCTCGACGACGCCTCGATGGCCGTCATCGAACCGGTGACCCGACAGCACACCGACCGGCTGGCCCGCGGCGACGGCGGTTCCTTCATCGGCATGGCGGCGTGCGCGGACGGACACCCACAGGCGCACGCGGCGCTGCTGCGCCGCATCCTCGCGGACGGCATCGCCCGGCGGCGCATGGTCGTGGCCACGCCCTCGCCCGACTACCAACGACTGGTGCGCCGCCTCGGCTTCGCCTTCGTCGGCACTCCGCGCGGGGACACCTGCGACGGGGGAGGCGCCGCGGAGATCCACGAACTGGCGTTCCCCACCCCCGACGGCCTGACCGCGTGGCTCGGCCGGATCGCGGCCACCGGCCTGACCACCCAGCCCTCGCCGACCCTGCGCTGGTACGTGGCCGAGGTCCGCAAGGCCCTGGAACACCTCGCCGACCCGGTACGCCTCTCCCGGAGCCCCCTGTTGGCCTCGACGACCACCCCGACCGCCGCGGCGCTGCGCCGCGCGCTGCTCGACGCCATCGCGGCCCTGAGCGCCTCCGACGATCCGCGCACCGCCCAGGCCGGCCGGATCCTGGACTCGTACTACGTGCGCCGCCGGTCCGACCACGTGGGCGTCGCACACCGTCTGCACCTGAGCCGGGCCACGTACTTCCGCCGCCTCGACCACGGCCTCGCCCGGATCGCCGAGTCCACCTTCACCGGTGACCGGACGTGGTGACCGGGACGTGGCGACCGGACGTGGTGACCGGACGTGGTGACCGGACGTGATGGCGCCTCGGCTCCGCTCCGCCGGTCGTCGCGAACTGCTCAGTCCCTCGCTTCGCGGACGTCCCTCCCCTCCTCGGCGAACGCCTTGAAGTCCCGCATGTGTTGGAGCGACTGCCTGCGGAAGGCTCCGGGCATCAGAAGTCCCACCAGCCGCATCGGCAGGCTGCTGAAGCGGTACTCGTTCTCGCTCACCCAGAGCGTCGTGTGCGCGCCGGCCTCGGTCAGCCGGTCGCGCGTGACGCTCCACATGCCCTCGGCGACGATCTCGCGGTCGAAGTGGACCACGCTGCCCGCCGGGATCCCGTGCGGGTCCGCCGGTTCGCGGCGCGTGATCGTCTCGGTGGCCTCGAAGGTCCGCTTCCCCGTCCGCATCACCACCCGCGACGTGGTCCCGACCTCCCCGTGCACCCCGCTGAGCGGCTCGTGCAGCACCAGGCCCCTCAGCCACATCGGCAGGTGCGCCGGGTCGGAGAGCAACCGGACCACCCTCTCCCGCGGCTGGGCGACCTCGATCGAGACCGTGTACTTCACGACAGACTCCTTCTGACTCTTCGGGTTCCTGGACGAACGGGCGACGCCCCGGCTGATCCCTGACCCGCAGGAGGGGTTTCCTAACAGGACCACCGCCGGGTGCCGCCGGCTCGGGACCGGGGATCCCGGCCCGCGGTAGTGGACTTTCGGCAGTGCCGCGCGCCGGCCGGGTTCCGTAGGGTCGCGTCCGTGAGAGAAACGATCATCACCCGGGCGCCGGCACCCGTACTGTCCGCAGGCCTCTTCGTCGGGGCGATGGCGGCCGTCGGCACGGGCGCCGCCACGTTGTGGTGGGGCGTACCCGCGGCGGTCTGCGCCTTCCTCGCGGGGTGGCAGCCGGGGCGGAACCGGAGCACGGGGGTGGCCTTCGTCGGCGTGCTCGCGGCGGCCGTGGTGGCCGTGCTCCTCGTGCCCGCGTGGCTGGGCTGGGCGAGCCGCTTCGTGGGGTTGCTGCTGGTGGCGGCGATGCTGCCGTGGTTCGCGGGCCGGTTCCTGCGCCAGTACCGCGAACTGGTCCGGGCCGGATGGGACCGGGCCGCGCGGCTGGAGCGGGAGCGGCATCTGGTCGCCGAACAGGCCCGGTTGCGCGAGCGGACCCGGATCGCGCAGGACATGCACGACCTCCTCGGCCACGACCTCAGCCTCATCGCCCTGTCCGCGGGGGCGCTGAAGCTGGCCCCCGGCCTGTCCGAGGAGCACAGGGCCACCGCGCGGGACATCCGCGCCAGGGCGGCCGAGGCCGTCGACCGGCTCGGCGAGGTGATCGGCGTCCTGCGCGAGCCGTCGGACCCGGTTCCGGGCTCCGGACCCGGCGCCGGGCGCACCGAACCGGAGGGCCCGGAGGGGCTGGAGGGTCTGGACGGCCTGGTGGACCGGGCGGTCGCGGCGGGGCTCGACGTCCGGCTGCGGGTGGAGGGCGCAGCGGCGGCCGTCGACGCGCCGCCGGCCGTCGGACGGGCCGCGCGGCGCGTCGTCCAGGAGGCGCTGACGAACGTCGCCAAACACGCGCCCGGGCACCGGGCCGACGTCGTCGTCCGGCATGCGGAGGGACGCACCGACGTCAGCGTGACGAACGCGCCGCCGCCCGCCCCCGCGTCCACGTCCCCCCACGACCGCGCCGCGCCCCAGGACCGCGCCGCGCCGGAGCACGCGGTCCCGGCAGCCGGCGAAGGCCACCGCTTCGGGCTCATCGGCCTGGACGAACGCGTCCGCCTGGCCGGTGGCACCTTCACCTCCGGCCCCGAGGGCGGCGGGTTCGCCGTCCGGGCCACCCTCCCGCACCGCCCCGGGGCGGTGCCCCCGCCGCGCCGGGGCGCCGAGCCCGGCCGTCCGGGCGACCCACTGCCGCCGGAACACCGCAGCGCCCGCCGCCGGCTGGGCCGTACCGCCGCCGCTGCCGTCCTGGTGCCCCTGTGCACCTGCGCGCTGCTCATCGGCGGGGTGCGGGTGTGGGACACCGTGACGGCACGGCAGTCGGTCCTCGCCCCGCAGGACTACGCCCTGCTGTACGTCGGCCAGCCCCGCGCCGACGTGGCGCGCCACCTGCCCGAGCGCCAGACCACGCGCCGCCCGGCCGCGCCCACGCCGGAGCCGCAGGGCGCGGCCTGCGCGTTCTACGTGCAGACCGCCGACCCCTTCGACGACCGCTCGGGGGACCTCTACCGGCTCTGCTTCCGGGACGGGCGCCTGGTCTCCACCGACACCTACACCGGGAAGGACGTCCGATGATCCGGATCCTGATCGCCGACGACGAACCCATGATCCGCGCGGGCGTCCGCGCGGTCCTCGCCACCGACCCCGGCATCACCGTCGTCGCCGAGGCGTCCGACGGTCGGCAGGCGGTGGAACTCGCCCGGCTCCACCGCCCGCAGGTGGCCGTCCTCGACATCCGGATGCCGGGCACCGGCGGTCTGGAAGCCGCCGCCGAGATACGCAGGACCGTCCCCGAAACGGGGGTCGTGATGCTGACGACCTTCGGCGAGGACGAGTACATCCTGCGCGCCCTGAGCGAGGGCGCCACCGGATTCCTGATCAAGTCCGGCGAGCCGGAGGAACTGATCGCCGGTGTCCGGGCGGTCGGTGACGGCGCCGCCTACCTGTCACCGAAGGTCGCGGCCCGGGTCGTCGCGCACCTCGCCGCCGGCGGGACGGGAGCCCGGGCCCAGCGCCGTTCCGCGGCCCGCGCCCGCGTCGAGGCCCTCACCGCGCGGGAGCGGGACGTACTGGGCTTCCTCGGCAGCGGGTTCTCCAACGGGCAGATCGCGCGCCGCCTGCGCCTGGCGGAAGGGACGGTGAAGGCCCACGTCAGCTCGATCCTCGCGCGCCTCGGCGTCGACAACCGGGCCGCTGCGGCCGTGGTCGCGCACGAGGCCGGCGTGGTCCCGGTGCCGTCCGACCGGCTGCCGTACGCCGACGGCTGACACCACCCGCAGGGCGAGCGGCCCCAGGAGGAGCCACACGGTCACGACGGCCGTGGCTCCGAGCGCCGAACCCGCCAGGACGTCGTGCGGATAGTGCACCCCGACCAGCACCCGCAACAGCGCGGCCGACGCGGCCACCGGCAGGGCCACGGCCGCGAGCCGGGGCCGTATCAGGACCACGCCGACGGCCAACGCGACGGCCAGGGTGGCGTGGTTGCTGGGGAACGACCAGTCGCCCGGCTCGGGACACGGTGCGAGGGCCGCGACCCCCGACAGCGCCCGACAGGGCCGTTCCTCGTCGACGAGGAGCTTGACCGCCTCACTGACCCCGTAGGCGACGACGGTCCCCGCGCCGACCGCGACCACCCCGGCCAGGCCCCGCGCGTCCCCGCGGCGCAGGGCGCGTACGCCGATCCATGCCAACAGCAGGCCCAGGAACAGCAGCGTGCCCTCGCTCGCCGCCTCCAGAACGGTCCCCGCCCACGACGGCCCGTCCGCCACGCTCCCGGTCAACGCCCGGTGCACCCGCACCGACAACCCCGCGGTGACGCGCACCGGTTCGTTCGTCCCCGCCACCCCGTCGGGCGCCGACCGGACCACGACCGCCGCGCCCACACCCGCCGCCGCGGCCGCCATCGCCGACCGTCGACCCCATCCGTACCGCTTGCTCGCATCCATGCCCCGACCGTAGGAACCCGGCGGCCGGCGCACCCCGGCCGAACGGCACCCCGCCACCCCGACGATCGTCAGGGTTGACCGGCACGGGCACAGGGTTGTCGGCGCCCGGCGCCCGGCGCCCGGCGCCCGGCGCCCGGCGTCAGAGTCTCGCGCGCCTTGGCGCCGACAGCTGACTGCGCGGGCCCCCGGCCTCTCGGGCGAGAACGGACGTGAATGTTCGAGATGGGTGAATCCATTCGAAATGCGTACTGAGCCGGCAAAGGCTGATCTTCGCCTGTCTCATGGGGTTCTGTCCGTTTAGCATTCTTCTCCTGTGATTGGTCGTGACGATGGGGAGGCAATCCGTGTTTTCTCGGATAGCGGTTGTCGGGATCGTGGCGGGGACGCTGGTCGTGGGTGGAGGAATGGCCCAGGCGGTGACCATCAGTACGAAGCTGAGCAACGGAACACTGTCCTTCACCGGTCAGGACGGGTCCGCGTACGGAGACCCGTCCGTGTTCTACGCGTCCAGCAGCTACAGGAAGACCGGCGGGTCGAGGGTCTCCGTCAGGCTGGAGATGCTCACGAAGAACGGACGCTTCGGCAGTGGCGACGCCTACCAGTCGGTTTCCGCCGGACAGACGGTCATCACGCAGTGGGGCGGCGTGAGCAAGGCGACCTACGCACCCGACTGCAAGGCGACCGGTGCGATGGCCGCGAACGGCGCCGTCCACTACACGCCGACGGTCCACTTCTGCTGATCGTGTGGCCGCGCATGCCGGGCGTGGTGCTGCCCCCAGCGTCACGCCCGGCATGTCCTTGAGGAGAACCATCTTGATCGAGGCATCGATGGGCGCGGTTCCCGGCCTCTTGCTCGCCTTCTCCGTACTGGCCCTGCTGGTGTGCGTCCCGGTCGGTGTCGTCGCCCGGCGCAGGGGCGGGCCGGTGGCCCTGCCGGTACTGCTCGCGGCATCGGTGGCAGGGGTCCTCTGCGTCACGCTCGTCCCCGCCCTCACGGGCGACGCGGGGAGGAACGCGTGCGACCTGGGGTTCGGCCTGGCGGGTCTCAACCAGTCGGCCTGGCTGAACCTGGCGCTGTTCGTCCCGCCCTCGCTGTTCGCCGTACTCCACTTCCGCGCGCCGGTCCTGACCGCCGTGTGCGCGAGCCTGGGCAGCGCGTTGATCGAGATCGCGCAGATCCGGGTGACCGGGAGGTCGTGCAGCCTCACCGACTTCCTCATGAACTCGACCGGCGCCGTGGTGGGATCCGCGGCAGGTGTCCTCTGGATTTCGGTTTCGGCGAGAGAGTCCGGGCTCCGTTGGGGTCGTGACGCGCGCGTGGCGCTCCTGGTGGGGGCCATCGGAGGGGCGGTGGCCTCGGCGCTCCTCGTCGCATGGCCTCCGGCCGTGCACGACGCGGTCCGTTCGGACCGGGAGGCGGCCGAGAGGGTGGCGGAGACGGACGGCGCGGCCGAGTGGCTGGGGCGAGCCGCGAGGGATGCCTTCGGTCCGGACGCCGCGACGCGGGGTGTCCGGACGGTCGAGCGCGAGGGGCGCTGGATCGTGTCGGCCGAGAACGAGAAGGGAACGATCGAGGGCATCTGGCCGGAGCGAAAGATCACGCGGGTGATCGCCACGGACAACAGGGCCGAGTCCGGAGCTCTGAGCGCGGTCGAGGCGGCCACGGTCGGCCAGGAGTTCGCCGGCAGGTGGTTCCCCGACGAGGTGCGCGGCAGCACCCTGAAGACATCCGCACTCGCCGGGAGTTCGGGGGACCACAGCGTCTACGAGCTGACCTATCGCAGGTACGTCGACCAGGTCATGATGCCGATGCGACTGGACATCGCGGTCACATCGGGCGGACGGATCCTCAGCGCGGTCTGCGCTCCGGAGCCGGACCCTCCCTTCGACGCTCCGGTCCTCACCCGCGGCCAAGCCGAGGAACGGGTCCGGCACAGCACGGGCCAACGCTCCACGAGCGCCGTGCTCCTCGCTCAGAAGATCGCGGGAGTCTGGCGCCCGGTCTGGATGATGGGCATGCCGGAAGGGTCGCGGGTACCGGACGCGTTCGTGGACGCCCGGACCGGCAACCTGATCGAACCGGGTTCCTGAAGCCCGTACGTCGGCTGCCCCGGCGTCGTGTCGCCGGTCTGATCACTGGAAGGGGAACGAAGTGGCATCCACCGTGCCGGAGCTCTACGGGCGGATCGCGGAGCGATTCGGAGAGTTGATCCTCGATTGCCCGCCGGGAAGATGGGGGGATCCTTCCCCGTGTCCCGGCTGGACGGCCCGGGACGTCGCGGCCCACGTGGTCTCGAATCACAGACGGGCCGTCGCCGGGCTGGACGGATCGGGCTATTCGGAGCCGGGCCGGGACGAGGACCTGATCCAGGCGTGGGAGGCGGTATCCGGGGAGATCAAGACCGCCCTGCGTGACCCGGTGAAGGCACGCGCCCTTCTGGGGGAGGAGTTCGGATCCATCCCGTTCGAGGAGTTCGTGAGGCGGATGGCCTGTGCCGATACCCTGATCCACGGATGGGACCTGGCGCGCGCGACCGGTCAGGACGAGGCGCTGGACTCCGAGGCCGTGGCCGTGGCGACCGAAATCCTGCTGCCGGAAGACGGGGACATCCGGATGCCGAGGGCGTTCGGCGCCAAGGTCCCTTCGGCCTCCGACGCGGACGCCCAGACCAGGTTGCTCAATTTCCTGGGTCGCAAGGTGTAGCGATCGACTTGTCCCCGAGGGAACCGAAGATCATCGAGCCTCGTCTTTGAACATGTTCAGGATCCTTGAACGTGTTCAAGTCGAGCTCCACCAGGAGGTTCCCACCCATGACCGCACCATCCCGCCGCGCCGCCCGATGGATCGCGACCACAGCCGTCGTGGCGGCCGTGGCGTTCGGCGGCCGGCAGGCGTACCTGTTCGCGTCGGCCCTCGACGGCACCCTGGGGGCGCCCTGCGACAGGGCCGCCCGGTTCGTCCGGGCCGCCGAACTACCCGCCGGGACACACGACCGGCGCTGCACCACGGGCCAGTGGATGAGCATCTCCTACGAACTGGACTTCCGTGCCCCCCGGGAGGAGGCCGAGGCCTGGCTGCGGGCCTCGTATCCCGACGAGCCGGTCCGCCGGGGCGACTGCTGGAACGGTTCCGACGCCTGCGCGCACCCGCAGCCGCGCCCGGTGCCGCACACGGACGAGAACGGCGACCGGCAGGGTGACGTCCTGAACGTCCGCATCGACTACGAGGACGGGGACGTCGCGCACGTACGCGTGTCCGGGGTGACCATCTGACCCCGCCACCGGGAGTGCCGCACGGCGGATTACTCGCCGGGCACCGGTCGTCCGACGCGCGGGCCCGTCTCGAAGGCCGCCAGTGCCGCGCGGGCCGCCGGGTAGACGTCTGCGGGGAAGCACCGGTCGGAAGACAGGGCGGCTTCCAGGAGGGGCGCCGCGGCGCACGCCGGAGAGCCGATCCGGGCGATGTGGCGCACCGCCGCGCGGCAGGGTTCGTCGGCGGCGCCCGACTTCAGGGGCTCCAGGGCGGCCAGCAACACGGGGACGGCGGCGTCCGCGTCATCGGTGATCCGCCACCAGGCGTGTGCGGCCTGGACACGCGTCCACGCGCCGGGCGACTCCAGCAACGGCCGGACCGCGGTGGCGCACGCCCTCGCCCGCGGACCCAGCTCGGCCAACCGGCCGAGGTCGGCCCGCCCCAACCCCCTGGCCGCCGCGTCCCGCAGGAACGTCAGGAAGAGCTCCGGTTCGCCGGTGATCCGCCAATGGGCCCATGCGGCGTTCTGAACACCGTGCCACCTGCGTACGCCGTCCGGCGCGAGGGCGCCGTCGTCGTGGCGCGGTGGTTGGGCGGTGCCGCGTACGAAGGCCTCGAGGGTGTGCGCGGCGGGCATCGCCGCCGGGCCGACGGCGCCGAGTACGTCGCAGGCCCAACGCGCGTTGCGGGTGGCGAGCGTCGACAGCAGTTCCGGAACCGCCTCGCTCGCGGCGGGACCCCACGAGGCCAGGGCCGCGAGGACCGGTCGCAGGTGCTCGTCGCCGGCCGAGTCGACGAGCAGCCGGCGGATCCCGGGGAGCAGCGCGTCGGCGCGTCCCGCCAGGGGCCGCAGGACCTGTCCGAGCGAGGTCACCTGGAAGTACGGGAGTCGGGTGCTCGACGACAACCACCGGTGTACGGGCTGCATGACGGCCGGATGGTCGAGCAGGGCGAGAGCCAGCGCCGCCGGTCCGGCGATCCGTTCGTAGGGATGACGGGCGGCCCGGACCAGCGCGGGGACGGCCGCGGTGATGTCCTGCGTGGAGTCCGCCGACGTGAGCCGCGCCGGCACCATCGCGGCGTCGCCGGCGGCGTGGGCGTGCCGGAGGTCCAGGCACCGCACCAGGCCGGCCACCAACTCCGGCCGTGGCTGACGCCATCGCGTCAGCACGCCCGAAGTGATGGCCACCGCACCCTCCACGAGCTCGGAGCGCTCGGAGTCGAACCCGCGCAGGGCAAGAGCGACCCCGCGGTCCACGTGCGCGTACTCCTCCAACCGCAGCTCGTGCGGTTCCACACCCGCTGCCCACAGCAACTTGCGTACGGAGAAGCCGTGTACCGGCTCGGTTCCCAGCGTCATGGCTCGCACGCTACAGCGGGGACTCGTGTGAGGGGCGGGCCGGCCGGCGGCGTCAGGCCCGTCCTCCGACTCCGACGAGACCCGCGAGGACCGGCTAGCGTGCCATCCGGTGCACCTGCCCCGCCGGGGTGGGGCGGGTCCGGGACAGCTTCGCGGCTCTGCCGCGGGCCTTCTCGAACGCCATCACCGGATTCCCCGCCGCGCGCCAGGGCTCGGCGCCGCACCACGGTCCGATCCGGCGGAACTGCTCCAGAGCGGCCGTGTACAGCATGGATTCCACCAAGTGGTGTGCCAGCAGGTGGCGCAGGACCGGCAGGTGCTCGTCGTCGGGCGCCACCTGGTCGAACGAGGCGGCGATCCGCTTCAGCAGACGCCGGCGTACGGGCGTGACGGGCAGCAACCGGGAACCGGACCGCTCGGCGAGTTCGTCCAGCGCGTGCAGGTAGATCCCGGCGAGCGGGCTGCCTGCCGGCGCCGTGTGGACCGCCTCCCGGGCGAAGCGCATCATCAGCCGGTTGCTGCCGTACCACTTGGCGCACCAGTACTGGAGGGCCTGCCAGTGGCCCTCGTAGTGGTGGGGGGCGCGCGCCATGAGCTCTGCCCAGAGCTGCTGGAACCGCGCGCGGGAGTACCGCGCGCCGCGCGCCGCCGTGATCATGACGACCCAGGGGCCCGGGTTCGCGGGATCGAGCAGTGCGGCCTTCCGGGCCTCCTCGATCGCGGCCGGGAGCATCTCGCGGAAGCGGTTCATGTCCGAGGTCGGGACCTGGTGTGCGTAACCGCTGCCGCGGATCTCCCAGGCGCGGTGGACCATCAGGCTCGAGAGGAGGGTCGCCGCGTCACAGTCGCCGGGTTCGGCTGCACGCCAGGCGTCGAGCCAGGCGTCGTCGCGCCCGGCCACGTGCTGGAGGAACTCCAGCCGGGACCACCGCTCGTCCCAGTCCTCGCCCGCCGCCCCGACGTAGCGCCGGGCGGCCTTCCAGTCCCCCTCCCACGCGGCGTCGGCGACGGCCTGCCTCTCCTGCGACCGGTGTCCCGACGGGAGCGGACCGGCGCGCCGGTTGTCGAGGACGTCACGGGGCGGAAGACCGTAGGAGGTCGCCACGAAGTGCTTCTCGGCCCAGGCATCGGCCCGTTCGGTGCTGACGAAGACGCGGTAGAGGGTGATGAGGAGCACGCCGATCAGGGCGACGAGGAAGAGGGTCACGGCGGGGAATGATCCCGGAGTTGATCACCGTACGCAATAGCTCGGGCCATCGATAAGGCGAGGTCGGGGCGGGTGCGGGGGTCGCCCGGGAGGCCTGTCGCGTGCGGGTCGGGCCTCCGGACGGAGCAGGCCGCGCGCGGAGGTCGCTCGATCGAGAGTCGCCTGGCGGCATGCCCGATTCGTGATGATTTCAGTTCACTTGGCATTCCGGGTCGCAGCACCCGCACCTCGGATCTCTATTGAAAACGAGTGTCATAATCAGATAGAAGTACGGGGTGCTCACCTCACGACAGGTGCTCGAGCGCCGGCCGGCACATGTCCGGCCCCTCGCCGTCACCGCGCTCCGACATCCCACCGTCTCCACGCTCCTCGCGGATCACCGCTCCCTGCTGGCCGACCTCATGGACGGCCTGGGCTCCCCGTTGCACGTGGTGCTGCCCGAGATCTTCGAAGAGAACGTCCGCCGACTTCGTACGGCGTTCGCGGAGGCCGGCGCCCCCGTGGACATCCTGTTCGCCAAGAAGGCCAACAAGGCCGACTGTTACGTCGGTTCGGCCGCCGCGCTCGGCATCGGAGTCGATGTCGCAAGCACCCCCGAACTCGTGAAGGCCCTGGCCGGGGGAGTGCCCGGACACCGGATCGGCGTATCCGGGCCCGAGAAGGACGACGCGCTGCACGCCCTGGCCGTGCGGCACGGCTGCCTCGTCGCCGTCGACTCGATCAGCGAGCTGCGTCGACTGGCGGCGACCGCGCGGCTCGCGCGCCGCCAGGCCACCGTCCTGCTGCGCTGTCGTACGAACGCGCAGCCGGGCAGCCGGTTCGGGATGTCCGCCGCCGAGCGCGAGGCCGCCGTCGGCCTCTGCGCGGAGCTCGGCGCCCACATCGCCCTCCGCGGGTTCTCCTTCCACCTGAACGGGTACTGCGCGGCGGAACGCGCGACAGCGGCGAACGAGATGATCGAGCACTGCGTCGACGCCAGGCGCCGCGGCTCACCCGCCGCGGAACTGGTCGACATCGGCGGCGGGTTGCCGGTCCGCTACGTCGACCCGCGGGTCTGGGAGGAGTTCCTGCGGGACAACGGGCCGGCCCACTACCACGCGGCCAAGGACTTCAAAAGCTTCTACGCCTACGGCGGGCCGACCGCCGCCCAAACGGCGCGCGCGATCATGGAACACCCGGTCGCCGGCGGACAGAGCCTGTCGGCGAAGGCGCGGCGCAACGGCATCCGCTTCATCGTCGAGCCCGGCCGGGCCCTGCTGGACCAGGCCGGACTCACCCTGTACCGCGTCCAGCAGGTCGACGACCGCAGGGACACCGACGGCTACGCGATCGTCACCGTCGCCGGCAGCAGCTTCAGCCTCTCCGAACAGTGGTTCAACAGCGACTACCTCCCCGACCCGCTGCTGCTCCCCGCCGACGCCGAAGCCCACACCCAAACCCACGCCCACGCCCACGCCCACGCCCACGCCCACGCCGGCGAGGTGTTCCCGGCCTGCGTCGCGGGGTCGACCTGCCTGGAGAGCGACCTCGTGACCTGGCGGAAGATCGGCTTCCCGCAGCCCGTACGGCGCGGCGACCAGCTGGCCTACCTCAACACCGCCGGCTACCAGATGGACTCCAACGAGTCGCCGTTCCACGACGCGGCCCTCCCGCTGAAGGCCGTGATCCGTCTCGACGACGCGTCGGGCCGACCGCGCTGGCGCCTCGACGGCATCTGACGCGACGCCCGGCCCCACCAACGCGACCACCGACGCGACCACCGAAGAACAGAGGAGAGATCCCGCATGTCACAGAGCTACGCCCCACCCGGCAAGTTGTGGCTGTTGCCGCAATCCCAACAGGAAGGACTGGACCTCGACCACCGCCAGGTGATCGCGGTCGTCGAGCAGGCCTACCGCGCGTTGCGCGAGGGCGGCTCGAACAACCCGGTCAAGACGATCATCGACGATCCCGAGCACCGCTCGCTGAGCTACTCGATGGTGGCCAGGGACGCCGGGAGCGGCACCGTCTGCTTCAAGGCCGTCTACGAGTTCGACCCGCGCCGCACCCGCGACAGCTACCGCTTCCAGTCGTTCGTCTTCCTCGTCGACGACACCACCGGCGCGCCCATCGCCCTGATGGACGTGGTGCGGCTCGGCCCCCTGCGGTCCTCGGCCACCACCGCCCTGTTCGCCCGCGCGGCGTGCCCCGACGCCCGCAGCGCCCTGGTCGTGGGCACCGGAGTCCAGGCCCGGGCGGCGCTGCCGATGCTGCTCGCGGCCCTGCCGAAGCTCGAACGGCTGCGGGTCTTCGGGACCTTCCCCGACGGACTGCGCGCCGTCCGGGACAGCGTCGACGGCCGGGAGGTGGAGATCGTCAAGGACCTTCGGGAGGCCGCCGGCGAGGCGGACATCGTGATCGGCGCCGCCGGCCTGTCCGCCACGCGGGAAGTGCGCCGTGCGTGGATGAAGCCCGGTTCGGTCGCCGTCCTCCTCGGGTACGGGGTGCACCCCGACGTATGCCACCAGGCGGACTACCGGATCGCCACCGACACCGCCCAGATGCACGCCACCTGCGACGACCTCCGCAGCCCGGACGGCAGCCTCCCCGCGGTGGACGCCCAACTGCCGGACATCCTGCTCGGACGGGCCCCCGCCCGCCGCCACCAGGACGACGTCGTCTTCGCCTACAACAGCGGCATGGCGGTCACCGACGCCGCGCTGGGCCGCTACGTCGCCGATCTCGCGCGGGCGGCGGGGCGCGGGGAACAGGTCGACTTCTGGTGAGCGGCGACATGACCGAAGCGACCCGCACCGCCGGGACCGGTGCCGCGGGAACCGGCGCGGCAGGCACCGGCGGCGCGGACACCGGCGGCGCCGGATGGTGGGTCGAGAACTCGCGGGTGCTCCTCTCGCTCGCGCTCCCACTGATCCTGACCAACTTCGCCTACGTCGCCCTGACCACGGTCGACATCCTGATGCTGGGCAGGCTCGGCACGGTCGAGATAGCCGCCGCCGGACTGGCCATCGCCCTGTTCAACCAGTTGCGCACCACCGGTACGGGCCTGGTCACCGGCCTCGGCAACCTGGTCGCCGAGGCGCGCGTGCGGGAGGATCGCCGGCGCATCGCCGCGCTGCTGTTCGCCGGGTTCTTCTGGGCCACCGTGTGCGGCGTGGTGTTCTGCGCCGCGCTGCTGATGATCGGCCCCCTCCTGGTCCTGCTGGGCCAGGACCCGACCGTGGTCGACGAAGCGGGCCGGTTCCTGATGGTCCTGGCGCCGGGCATGCTGCCCTGCCTGTGGTTCCAGACCCTGCGGCACTTCACCACCGGACTCAAGCGACCCGGGCCGCTGCTGGCCATCACCCTGGTGTCGGTCGCGCTGACCGTCGGGCTCAACCACGCCCTGATCCACGGCGAGTTCGGCCTGCCGGCGTTCGGGTTCGTCGGCGTCGCCATCGCCACCGTGACGGTCTTCCTCCTCTCCTTCCTCGCCTTCCTCGCGGTGATCCTGCGGGACGACGTGCTGCGCCCGTACCTCACCTCGCCCCAGACGCGACGCTGGAACGGTGACGCGGTCCGGTCCGTCTGGCGCCTGGGGCTGCCGATCGCCGGAACCTATGCCTCCGAGGCGGGGTTCTTCAGCGTGCTCACCCTGGTCATCGGCTCCCTGGGGGCGCAGGCCCTGGCCGCGCAGACGGTGCTGAACCAGATCGTCTACATCGTCTTCATGATCTCCGCGGGGCTCTCCCACGCGGCGTCCGTCCACATCAGCGAGGCCGACGGCCGCGCCGACTACGCGACGGCCCGCAAGATGGGCCTCCTCGCCACCGCCTGGGGCGTGATCGCGACGCTGGTCGTCGCCGTCGTCTACCTGGTGGTCCCGGACCGGATCGTGTCCCTGTTCCTCGCGGCCGAGCACGTCGGCAACGCGGACATCATCGCGCTGACGGTGACCGGACTGCTGATCGCCGCCCTCATGCAGGTGTTCGACGCCGTGCAGAACATCGGCAACGGCATCCTCAGGGGCATCGGCGACACCGCCGGCCCCTTCCGGATCTCCCTGGTCGGGTACTGGCTGATCGGACTGCCCGCGGGCTACCTGCTGGGCGTGAGCGCCGGCCTGGGAGTCGAGGGCGTCTGGATCGGCCAGACCGTCGGCCTCGCGGCCACCGCCGCCATCCTGCTGTTCGCCTTCCTGCGCCGCGTCGACCGGCTGCACCGCACCGCACCCTCCCCGAGATCGGAGCCCTCGTGAACCCCGTCCTCGCGTCGACCACCTCGGCGCCCCTGATACGTCCCGAGGTGGCGGCCCTGCCCCGCTACGATCCCGGCGCCGACACGGACGAGGTGGCCGCCCTCAGCGGCTCCCGCCGCGTCATCAAACTGTCCAACAGCGAGACCCCGTACGCCGTCTCCCCCGCGGTCGCCGCGGCCGTACGCCTCGCTGCGGAAGCCGGCTTCGCCCGCTACCCCGATCCCTCCGGCAAGCGCCTGACCGAGGCCATCGGCACGTCGTCGGGCGTTCCCGCCGGGCGCGTCGTGCTGGGCAACGGTTCGGAGAACCTGCTGGAGCTGCTGTGTCGGGCCGTACTCGATCCCGGCGACCTGGTCGTCACCCAGGCCCCCGGGTTCAGCCTGCACGAGATCTTCCCGCGGGTCATGGGGGCCCGGGTCGCGAAGGTCCCGGTCACCGCCGAGTTCGGGTGCGACGTAGCCGCTTGGCGTGACGCGCTGGCCGCCGGGCCCAAGCTCGTCTTCCTCGCCAACCCCTGCAACCCCACCGGCGCCGTACTCACGGGCGAAGAGCTCGCGGCCGTGGTGGCCGAGGTCCCGAAGTCGGCCCTGCTGGTCCTCGACGAGGCGTACGGCGAGTTCGCCCGCCCCGACCCCGCCTATCCCGACGGGTTGGAGGCCCTGCGCGGCCTGGACCGGCCGTGGATCGTCCTGCGCACCTTCTCCAAGGCCTACGGTCTGGCCGGACTCCGCGTGGGATACGGCATCGCCTCCGACGCCGACCTCGTCCAGGCACTGGACCGGGTCCGTACCCCGTACAACGTCAACCGGCCGGCCCAGGACGCCGCCCTCGCCGCCCTCGGCGACCACGCGCACCTGGCCGACACGGTACGCCGCACCCGTCTGGAGATCGCCAGGGTCACCGAGCGGCTGCGCGGCGCGGGGCTGCGGGTGGTGCCGTCCTCGACCAACTTCCTGTTCATCGACACCGGCCAGCCGTCCGACCGGGTCGCCCGGGACCTGCACCGCGCCGCGATCATCGTCAAGGCGTGGCGCGAGCCGGGATACGAAACCTACATCCGAGCCTCCCTGTCGACCCCCGAGGACAACGACGTCTTCGTGCGGTGCCTGACGGAGATCTGCGCGAAGGGCAACCAGTGATCAAGAGCAAAGTGTCGGACCTCATCGGGCGCACGCCCCTGCTCGAACTGTCGGTCGCGGAGGGTTCGGCCACCGTCCTGCTGAAGCTGGAGCAGTTCAACCCCACCGGAACCGCCAAGATCCGGATGGCCAGGAACATGGTGGACGAGGCGGAGGCGGCCGGCCTGCTCAGCCCCGGCGGCCGGCTGGTCGAGTCCACCTCCGGCAACACCGGCCTCGGCCTGGCGCTCATAGCCGCCGAACGCGGCTACAAGTTCACCGCCGTGGTGGACAACCACTCCAGCCCGGACAAGCTCCGCGCCATGCGCGCCTACGGCGCCGACATCCTCAACGTCGCCGGTGACGCCGACGGCCTGGCCACCGCCGAACGCGACACCGTGGCGGAGCGGCTCGCGGCGGAGCACGGCGCCTACTGGACCGCGCAACACCGCAACCAGGGCAACCCCAACGGCTACCGGCCCCTCGCCCGCGAACTCCACGACGAACTCGGCGACGCGATCGACTACCTGTACGGAGCCGTGGGCACCGGCGGCTCCCTCTGCGGCACCGGGCGCGTCCTGCGCGAACGCATCCCCGACCTGAAGATCATCGGCGTGGAGCCGGTGGGATCCGTCGTCTTCGGCGGCGCGGGCGCGCCCTACCACCAGTCCGGCACCGGCACGCCCGAGGGCTCCGAGATCGGCGCGGTCGTCGACTACGAACTCTTCGACGAGGGGGTCAAGGCCGGCGACGCGGAGGCCTTCGAGACCTGCCGCTACCTGGCCCGGAACTTCGGCATCCTGATCGGCGGTTCGGCGGGCGGCGTGGTCTACAAGGCGTTGGAGCGGGCCCGCGTCGCCGGGCCCGGGACCACCATCGTGGTGCTGGTCTGCGACGGCGGCGACAAGTACCTGGACACCGTGTTCAACGACGACTGGATGGCCGCCCACGGCCTGCACGACGAGCGGGTCGTCCACCGGCTCGCCGCGATGCTGCGCTGAGACCCCTGCGCCGCGCGGTGCGCGCGGCGCGCCGCGCCGAACCCACACCGACGCGCTGAACCGCCCTACGGGCGTGCGGAGTTCGCGTCCCCGTCCCCTTCTGCCACCTCGTTCGAAAGTGATACTCTCCAGACAATGAAAACGAAAACGATTACCATAACCCTTACGGCTCTGACGATGATCGCGGCGGCGGGTTGCGGCGCCGGCGGCTCCTCGGACGCCGACGGGAAGGCCGGGGACGCGACGAAGGACACGGCCAAGACGGCGAGTGCGACCGCCTACCCCTTCACGCTCAAGAACTGCGGCACCGACGTGACCTACAAGGCGGCGCCCAAGAAGGTCGTCACGCTGAACCAGAGCGCCGCCGAGATCCTCATCCACCTGGGCGTGGGCGACCGCATCGCCGGGTCGGGCTACGAGGTCGAGAAGACACCGGACGCGATCGCCGAGCAGTACAAGCGGATCCCCCTCCTGTCCGCTCGTGGACAGGAGATCAAGCACGAACGACTCCTCGAAGCGCAGCCGGACTTCGTCTACGGCTCCTTCGCCAGCATGTTCACCGCCGAGCAGTCCGGTGACCGCAAGCAACTGCACGACCTGGGCGTGCCGACCTACCTGACCGAGTTCGACTGCACGTTCCACGAAAGCGTGGCCGGCGCCAACTTCGACATGCTGTACGAGGAGTACCGCCGGCTGGGCAGGATCATGGGCGTGCCCGCCGCCGGGGACAAGCTGGCCGCCGAACAGAAGGCCGTGGTGGACAAGGCGCTGAGCACCGTCAAGAAGCGCGACACGCCGCTGAAGGTCATGTGGTTCTACTCCACCTACGAGGGCACGCCGTGGGCGGCCGGCCCCGGCGGCCTGCCGCAGCACATCTCGGAACTCGTCGGAGTCGAGAACGTCTTCGCCGACGCGAAGACCAAGTGGGCCGAAGTCAGCTGGGACCAGGTCGCCGCCCGCAACCCCGACGTCATCATCCTGGCCGACCTGACCCGGGGCGAACCCAACGACACCGCCAAGGAGAAGATCGACCTCCTCAAGAAGGACCCCCTCACCAGCAAGCTCGCCGCCGTGAAGGGCGACCGGTTCATCTCCATCCCCGGCTCGCACATGGACCCCGGCCACGGCAGCGCCTCCGCCGTCCCCGCGCTGGTCGACGGCCTCAACCGGCTCGGGTGACGCGCCCACACCATGACCACCACACACAACACCGCGGAGCCGACCGAGCCCGCCCAGCCGACCGGGCCCACCGGGCCGCGGGCCGCCGGACCCGCCAAGCCCGCCGGACCGCAGGCCGCCGGACCGCCGACCGCCGGCCGTGAGAGGCCTCCGGTGCCCCGGCCCGCCCCGGCGACGGCCCTCCTCCTCCTGGCCGGGGCCGCGCTGCTGGTGTCGATCGTCGCCGCGTCGCTCTTCGGGAGCGCCGACATCCGCCCCCTGGACGTCGTCTCCACGATCCTGCGCCACGCGGGACTGGAGGAACTCGCCCCCACCCCGCCCCTGCCGGGCCTGCTCGACGCCCTCGTCTGGGAATCCCGTTTCCCGCGCGTTCTGCTGGCCGCCGCCGTCGGCATGGCCCTCGCGGTCTCCGGCACGGTGCTCCAAGCGGTGACGAGGAACCCCCTGGCCGACCCCTACCTGCTGGGGGTCTCCTCGGGCGCCTCCACCGGCGCGGTCGCCGTGCTCCTGCTGGGGATCGGGGGAAGCGTCTCGCTGTCCACCGGGGCGTTCGTCGGCGGCCTCGTCTCCTTCGGCCTGCTGCTGCTCCTGCTCGGCGGGGGACGCGTCGCGAGCGCGTCCCGCGTCGTGCTCACCGGCGTACTCGTGTCCCAGTTCTTTGCCGCCGTCACCTCGGTCATCCTCATGGTCAGCGGCGACGCGAACTCCACCCGCGGTTTCACCTACTGGCTGCTCGGCACCCTGGGCGGCGCCCGATGGGAGGGGGTCACCCTCACCGTCGTCATCATCCTGGCGGGTGTGGTCGCCGTCCAGTTCTTCGCACCCGCCCTGGACGCCTTCACCTTCGGCTGGGACTCCGCCTCCGCCCTGGGAATCAACGTCACCGCGGCCCGCGTCTGGCTGATGGTCCTGACCTCCGTCATCACGGCGGCCGCGGTGGCGGCCTCGGGGGCGATCGGCTTCATCGGCCTGCTCGTCCCCCACGCCGTCCGCATCGTCACGGGGAGCATGCACCGCCTGCTGCTCCCGATGTCCGCGCTCGTCGGCGCCGTCTTCCTCATCTGGGTCGACGTCTTCGCCCGGACGGCGTTCTCGCCCCACGAACTACCCGCCGGCGTCATCACGGCGCTCCTCGGCGCGCCCGCCTTCGCGCTGGTGCTCAAGCGTCTGGAGTCCTGATGGGCCGCATCACCACCACCCGACTCTCCTGGTCGGTCAAGGGCCACCGCCTGCTGGACGACATCGACATGGCGGCACACGACGGGGGGATCGTAGGCCTCCTCGGCCCCAACGGGTCGGGCAAGTCGACGCTGCTGCGCCTGCTCGCGGGCCTGCGCCGCCCCGAGACCGGAACCGTCAGCTACGACGACACCAGCCTGGACGAGCTCGGCCGCCGCGTCCTGGCCCGACGGCTCGCCGTCGTCGAACAGGACGTGTCCGCCCACCACCACGTCAGCGTCCGCCAGGTCGTCGAACTCGGACGCACACCGTTCCGCGGCCGTTTCGACGCCCTGACCGAGCACGATCGACGCGTCGTCGACGCCGCGCTCGAACGGACCGACCTCACCGAGAAGCAGGGCCGGAGCTGGCACACCCTCTCCGGAGGGGAGAAGCAGCGCACCCAGCTCGCCCGCGCCCTCGCCCAGGAGCCCCGCGAGATCCTGCTCGACGAACCGACCAACCACCTCGACATCCGGCACCAGCTGGAACTCCTCGAACTCCTCACGTCGCTGGACGTCACCTGTGTCGTCGCCCTGCACGACCTCAACCTCGCCGCCCGGTACTGCGACCACATCGTCGTCCTGGACCACGGACGGGTCGCGGCGGCCGGCAGCCCCGAGGAGGTGTTGACCCCGGACCTGATCGAGGCCGTGTACGGCGTCCGCGCGCTCGTCGACCGCGAGCCCGCCACCGGAACCACCCGCGTCACCTACCTGACGTCGGCCACCCACCACCCGACCGCCGGCAGGTCGACGCCCCTCGAGGGTGCGCCTCGCTCGCTCCGTGTTCGGCGTCCTTCGCCGACGCCCGATTCCGGGGCAGGGCGAGCGAGGTGAGGGCCAGTCCGATCAGGCTCAGAACCGCGCCCGCCAGGCCGGTCCACCGCAGGGCGCCGGCGGCGACGATCGTGCCGCCGATCACCGAGCCCGCCGCCGCCCCGAGGTTGAAGGCGCCCACGTTGACGGAGACCGCCAGAGTCGGGGCGGCGCCCGCATGGTGCAGGATCAGCCCCTGCAACGGCGCGATGGTCGCGGTGGCGAGCAGGCCGAGCACGAGGACCGCGACCACCGCGGTCGGCTGCCACACCACGGCGAACGGGACGAGCAGCAGCGTCCCGGCCAGCCCGCCGAAGACCCCGCGCACGGTGGCGCCCATCGACCTGTCGGTCAGCTTCCCGGCGGTGAGGTTGCCGAGGAAGCTGCCCGCGCCGTAGGCGAGCAGCAGAGCGGAGACCGCCGTGGTGGAGAAGCCGGAGACGCGGGTCAGCAGCGGGGCGACGTACGTGAACACCGTGGCGACGCCGGAGAAGCCCACCGCCGTGGTGGCGATGGCGAACACGACCGGCCGACGTGCCACCACGCGCAACTCGTCGCGCAGTCGCGTGGACGGTGCCTCCTGCCGGGGCAGTACGACGGCCAGCAGCGCGGCGCCCACCAGGGACAGCGCGGTCAGCACGGCGAACGGAGCCCGCCATCCGGCACCCTGCCCGAGCAGTGCCCCCAGGGGCACGCCGAGGAGCGTGGCCACGGTGAAACCGGAGGCGACGGTGGCGATGGCCGAGCCCGTCTTCCCGGCCGGGACCACCCGCGTCGCCGTCACCAACGCCAGGGCCAGGAAGGCGGCGTGGCTCAGCGAGGACACCACCCGGCCCACCAGGAGCAGGCCGAACGACGGGGCCACGGCGCTGATCGCGCTGCCCGCCGCGAACAGCAGCATCAGCCCGACGGCGAGGCCCTTGCGCGGCAGGCGCGACGTCAGCAGGGCCATGAGCGGCCCTCCGACCACGACCCCGAGCGCGTACGCGGTCACTGCCTGTCCGGCGGTGCCCACGGAGACGTCCAGGTCAGCGCCGACCTGGGGCAACAACCCGGCGATCAGGTACTCCGACGTACCCACGACGAAGACGCTCGCGCACAACGCGGCGAGCGTCACGGAACTCTTGTTCACCTTCATGCCGCAGACGCTAAAGTCTCACATCGGTATGAGAGTCAAGTCGAACGGGCAGGGCCCGCGCGACCATCAGGAGGCCCAGGGTGCGCATCGGCGAGCTGTCCCGACGGACCGGCGTGGCCGTGCACCTGCTGCGCTACTACGAGGAACAGCGTCTGCTCCACCCGCAGCGGCGCCCCAGCGGATACCGCGAGTACGTCGAAGAGGACGTCGCCGTCGTCCGCCGCATCCGCAGCCTGCTGGCCGCCGGCCTGCGCACCTCGACGATCGCCACGGTCCTGCCGTGCCTGCGCGACACCGGCGAACGCCTCGTCCCCACCTGCTCGGACCTGCTCGCCGACCTCCACCGGGAGCGGGAGCGCATCGCCCGGGTCGTCAGCGACCTCCAGACCTCCATGGACGCACTCGACGACGTCATCGCCGCGGCCCCGGCCGACGTCACTCGCCGGGCCCTGGCCTCACCGTCCTGACGGGGCGGGGCGTACGGGGGGTCTCGTCATTAGTCGTGCACCGGCTCGCCCAGGACCTCGCCGCCGATGCGGGCGGCCAGGTCCTGGGCCCGGGACAGGCAGCCCCCTTTGCCCACGTGGACGAAGACGGTGTGGTCGTGGGTCGGAGAGTCGAAATCCGGATGGTCGCCGTGGAACACGACCTGGACCCCGTCGTACTTCGGATGCGCGTACTGGCCCGCCTCCGGATCATCGGGCCACGAGCCGTGCCAGTCGATGGCGGCCATGCCCCGGCCCAGTGCCGCCACGAACCGGTCCTCCACACCCACCGGAGCTCTCCGTCCCAAGATCTCCAGGGGCAGGTGCGGCTCCAGGGCGCGGTCGTCCATCGTTGTCACGTCGAAGTCGAACCAGAGGTCCTCGCCCTCAGGGTCGGTCCGCCCACCCGTGTATTCGAGCGTCGCTCCGGGCAGGACCACCGCCATACGCCGGACGTCCTCCACCGTCAACAGCTCGGTGAAGAGGGCGACTTGGTCCTCACGCGCCCACAGCAGCGCGCACAGTTCCCTGGCCTTGGCGTATGCCGTGGCGGCGTCGTCGGTACGGAAGACGGGATATGCCTGTGAGTTGCCCATGGCCGAAAGGTCACACGCGCCGAGCACCCCATGCCACCGAATTTCACCTGATCAGATCAGGCCAGGTCAGGTCTAGTCAGGTCAGGCCGTAGCGACCGGCACCGTCGCACGAGACCGTCCACGAGATGAAGCGCCCGCTTGACGCCGGACCTCAGTGCGCCGTCCTCGACTGGCAGTCAGTCGCCGAGCCGTCCGGGAGTAGGCGGGTCTCTGGCGTATTCAGATCCCGTCTCCCCATCCGAAGGTGACGTTGTACGCACGCTGAACCGCGTGCCGGCCATGGTCCTCGTCGGCGTAGGCCCACGCGAGGGCTGCGGAGAACCAGAGCAGAAAGACTCCGCTGACGATGCCCAGAGCGACCAGCTTGCCGTACCAACTGAGGAGGACCAGGGCGACGGTCACGATGGCTGCGCCTACGTGGGCACCCCACAGGTCGAGCGGCGCGTCCCTGCGGGCCGCTCGGGCTTCAGCCCGTTCCGCCGCGAAGCGTTCCTCTCGAACAGACTGAGGTTCGTTCTCGTCGAAGTACATCTCATACCCCTGGCCCTGACGCTACATGGGCCGGGCCCACTTCGGCAGAGGGCCGCCGAGAGGAACAGATCCGACAAACCGGAACCGCTCACGCTCGGAGGTCGCCCACTCGCCTCACCCGCACACCCTTCCCTCCGAGGCCCGCTCGACGGGGCGAGCGTCCTTGCGTGTGGCGCCTCTCCGTTTCTATACTCGGATCCGAGTAATCGAGACCGAGTACGCTGCCGAGTCGACGCACTGGAGCGCCATGCCCACCCGTGAACCGTCCGCCGTCCCGGAACACCCGAAACGCCCCGCCAACGCCCTCGCCCTTGCCGTGCTCGGGTTGTTGCTGGAGCAGCCGATGCACCCCCACGCCATGGCCGGCGCGCTCCGTGAGCGCGGCATGGACCGCACCTTCAAGCTGACGACCGGCTCGCTCTACGACACCGTCCGCGCGCTCGCGCGGGACGGGTGGATCGAGGAGGACGGCATCGAGCAGGTCGGCAACCGCCCGGCCCGCACCGTCTACCGCCACACCGCCGCCGGACGGGAGGGCTTCACGGACTGGCTCGACGAGCTGATCCGGGAACCCTCACCCGAGTACCCGCGTTTCCTGTCCGCCGTCGGATACCTCGGCGCGCTGGGCCGCGTCCGCGCGGCAGGGGCGCTGCGCGAGCGGGCGGCCGCGCTGAGGGAGCGGATCGAGCGGGGCGCCGAGGGTTACCGTACGGCCCGTGAGGAGCACGGCGTTCCGCGTCTGTTCGTCATCGAGGCCGAGTACGCCGCCGCCATGGCGCGGGCCGAGTTGGCCTGAGTGGAGCACACCGCCGACGAGGTCGAGCGCGGCACGCTGGCGTGGCCGGAAGGGGCGGACGGTGAGTGACGGCGCGGCGCGGGCCGAGACCGTCGAGGTGCTGATAGTCGGAGCGGGTCCGGCCGGGCTGGCGCTGGCCGGGGAACTGGGGCGCATGGGGGTGCGGGCGACGGTCCTGGAGCGGGAGCCCGAACCGTCGCCCTTCTGCCGCGGGTTCAACCTCAACGCGCGGAGCCTGGAGCTGCTCGATCGCCGGGGCCTCGCCGGGCGTTTCCTCGCCGAGGGGCCGACCGTCTCGACGACGGCCTTCGTCGGCCACTCCCGTCTCGACTTCGCCGCCATGCGCACGAAACACCCCTACGTCCTCGGCATCCCCCAGACCCGTGTCGAGGAGCTGCTCTCCGAGTGGGCCCTGGAGTCGGGTGCCCGCATCGTCCGCGGCCGGCGCCTGACCGGACTGCGACAGGACGCCGACGGCGTGACGGTGGAGACCGACGGAACGTACGGAACGGGCGGCACGGACGGCACGGACGGCCCGTCAACCGTGCGCTGCCGATGGTTGGTCGGCTGTGATGGTGGCCGCAGCACGGTGCGGAAGGCGACCGGAACGGGCTTCCCGGGTACACCCGCACGCGCGTTCACCCTCCTCGGGGACGTGGTCCTCACCGACCCGGCGGCCATCCCGTTCGGCCCCCACGTCGGGCCCGGCGGCCGCTCGGTGTTCGCGATCCCGCGCCCCGGCCACGTCCGTCTCCTCACCGAGGACCCGACCCCGCCCGCGGACCCGCACGAGCCGGTGTCGCTCGGCTCCTTCCAGCAGGCGATCGACACCGCGCTGGGACACCGGGCCGAGATCGCCGAGGCGCTGTGGCTGACCCGGTTCGGGGACGCGGCGCGGCTCGCCGAACGGTTCCGGACGGGCCGGGTGCTGCTCGCCGGGGACGCCGCGCACATCCACCCCCCGGCCGGCGCCATCGGGGTCAACGCGGCGATCGACGACGCCGTCAACCTGGGCTGGAAGCTCGCCCTGGTGGCGCGCGGCCGGGCGCCGGACACGCTGCTCGACAGCTACCACGACGAACGTCACGCGGCGGGCGAGCGCCTGCTGCGCAACACCCGCGCGCAGGCCGTCCTCGCCCGCGCCGAGAAGGACGACGAACTCCTGGCTCCCGTACGCGACCTGCTCGCGGAGCTCGCCGGATCCGGGGAGACCGCCGGGCCGCTGGCCGAGACGATCACCGCCGTCGACACCCGTTACCTCGCCTGGGGCGACCCCGGACACCCGTGGGCGGGGAGGATGGTGCCGGACGTCCCGCTGGGCGAAGAGGGCGGGGACGGCCTCACCGCGCTGCTGGCCCGGACGGCCGGCGGCGCACTGCTGCTCGACGGTACGGCGGGCGCGCGGGCCCTGTCCGCCGCTGCCCGACCGTGGGCGGACCGGGTCGCCATCGCCCGTACCCGCACGGCCGGCCTGGAAGGAGCCCGCGCGGTCCTCGTCCGTCCGGACGGACACGCGGCATGGGCAGGCGATCCGTCGATGCCTGTCGAGGCGGCCGTGAAGGAGCTGTGGGAAAGCCTTGAACGCTGGTTCGGGTACCCCGTACAGGGCCGGGAACTCCTGGCTGAGGGCCGGCATGTACCGGCATGCATCGGCAGGTGTTGAACGCGTTCAGGATTTTTCTTGAACATGTTCAGAAGGTCGACGTAGGGTGCTGTCATGAGCGAGCGCAGCGCCCTGCTTCGGCGCATTCGAGTCTGGTTGGCCTTCTTCCTGGTCTCCCTGGTCCTCAGCGGAGTCACCGCCTTCCCCCTGGTCACCGAGTTGCACTGGCTCAACTCCCTGGTGGACAACGTCTGGATCCAGCGCGTCTCCGACGGGCTCGACCGGGCTGACAGCGAGTACCCCTTCCTCCTCTACGGCACCGACTGGCTGGCCTTCGCGCACCTGGTCATCGCCGTCTTCTTCCTCGGCGTGTACCGCGACCCGGTGCGCAACATCTGGATCGTCGAAGCGGGCATGATCGCCTGCGCCGGCATCATCCCGCTGGCGCTGATCTGCGGGCCGATCCGGGGCATCCCCTTCTGGTGGAGCGTCATCGACATGGCCTTCGGCGTCTTCGGGGTGATCCCCCTGCTGATCCTCCGCCGCGGCATCCGGCGCCTGGAGGCGCTCCCTCAGCGGGCGAGCGACGCCGTCGCGGCTCCGTAGGCCATCGCGTCGTACCGCTCCGACGTGGCGTTCTTCGAGGCGGCCGAGGAGACGAGGATCCGCGAACCGGCTCCGACCACCCCGCGCCACCTGACGGCGAGCCTCCCGGCAGAGATGATCACAAGCCGACACCGATCCGGTCATGCTCCGGGCCCGAGGCAGACAGGCGTCCGGCTCGGCGGATACGGTGCGAAGAACGCGCCGAGAGCCGGCGCGCGGTGTGCCGGGAAGTCTGGTCGGCGTCCCGGGGGCAGCATGCCCTCCTTCCGCCGACACCCGACAGGAGCCGAAACCGATGATCTGGCAGTGGATCGGACTGACGGTTTTCTCACTCACCCTGCTGCCCGCCGGCCTGGCCATGGCCGCCGGCAGGGCACCCGCACGTCTGCGTGGCCGGCTGGCGCCGGTGCGCGCACACGGCTGGGCACTGTTGGCCCTGTACGCCGTGGCGCCCCTGAACGCGATCCCGCGCCTGACCGGGGCGTCCCCGGAGCTGAGCCTGGCGTTGACCGCCGCCGGGGGCATCGTCGCGGTCACCGGCTGCCTGGTGGCCGGCGTGGCCCGCCTCGCCGTGGTCAAGAGCGGCCTGCGATGACATCGCCGGCGCCCGCCGGTGACGTCGCGGCCCGGTCCGCCACCGGCTGGTGCGCGGTCCCCCACGGCCTCGCCTCGTTCATCCTGTGGTGGCCTTCGGTCTCCCCCGCACGGGTGAGCGCCGTTCAACCCGGCGGCGGACGCTGAGAACCGCCCCGCACGCGAAGATCGACAACGTCGGATTCCGTCGGGGAGGGCGCACATGACCACGCTTGTCAGGACCACAGCGGCAGCAACCACAGCAGAGGTGCCGGTCGGTGCTCCGGCCGGACGCGGGCGCGTGGAGCCCGTTCCCCGCTGGGCGGTCCGGGTCGCGCATGCCATCCCGCTGTGCGTCCTGCCGTCCGGGTTGTGGCGTGTCGCGCTGGTGCTGGGCCTGGCCGGCTACGACGCGGACTACCGGTGGGCGGTGTGGGAACGCCCGTACGTGATCGGGCTGTCCGTGGTCTCCGAAGGACTCGCGCTCCTCGCACTCGGACTGGTGCGGCCCTGGGGCGAAGTCGTCCCCGGCTGGGTGCCGGAACTGCGCGGCAGACGGATCCCGATCCCGGCGGTGGTCGTCCCGGCAGCACTCGGGGCAGCGCTGATCATGACGCTCTGCGCGTACGGCGTGCTGAACCAGATCTTCGGCTTCGTGGAACCGTTGAACGACAACGGCGACGGATTCCCGACCAGCGGCCCGGCCGCCTGGGCACTGTGGACGACGTACGCCCCGCTCCTCGCGTGGGGCCCGCTCCTGGCGATCCTCACCGTCGCGTACCACCGACGCCGCCGAACCGACGACGCACCGACCGCCGTTCGGCCCGAAGCCGGATAGCCGGATAGCCGGCCTTCGGGCGATCGTACGTTCGGGGCAGGGGATCAGCCGTCCAGCGAGAGGGCGTTCTTGGCGTGCGCGAGGGATGCCTCGGAGGCCGGACCGCCCGGGTTCTCGGTGGCCAGGGCCTGGTTGAGGGTGACGAAGGGGCGCATCCGCCGCTCGTAGTGGGCGTACGCGGCGCGGTGGTCGCCGTTGTCCCGGGCCAGGCAGTCGGCCAGCACGTGGGCGCCCACGAGGGCCAGGCTGGTGCCCTGTCCCGAGAGGGGGGAGGGGCAGTAGCCGGCGTCGCCGAGCAGGGTCACCCGGCCCCGCGACCACCGGTCCATGCGGATCTGAGCCATGGCGTCGCAGTAGAAGTCCGGCGCCTTGCGGGCGGCCTCGGCCAGACGGGTTCCCTCCCACCGCAGCGACGCGAGCCTGTCGACGACGAGCTGCCGCAGGGCGCCGCCGTCGCGGAGGGCGTGGGGGAGCGGGGCGGACTCGAAGCCGAAGGCGATCCTGAGTTCGCCGTTGCCGCGCACGGGCATGATGCCGAAGCCGGCGTCGCCGTCCCGCAGCCACAACTGCCAGTCGTCCAGGGCGAGGAAGTTGTCCGCGCCGAACACCGAGAGGTAGCTGCCCAGGTGGTGGGCGTACCGCTCCTCCGGGCCGAAGGCCAGGCGCCGTACGGTGGAGTGGAGGCCGTCGGCCCCGACCACGAGGTCGAAGGCGCGGGCCGGCCCGTGCGCGAACTCGGCGCGCACACAGGTCTCGTCCTCGTGCAGCGCGGTGACGCTGTCGCCGAAGAGGTACTCGACGCCGGTGCGCGTGTGTTCGTGCACCATCCGTACGAGGTCCTCGCGGAGCACCTCGATGTCCTCGCCGTCGAGCCGGCCGCTGCTGAAGGTCGCCTCGGTGGAGCGGTCGACCTCGTGGCCGTCGGCGTCGAGGATCGACATGCCGCGCATGCGGGTCCGTACGCGACTCACCCGCTCCAGCAGCCCCATGCGCGCCACGACGTCGAGCGCGACCCCGCGGATGTCCACCGCCTGGCCGCCCGGGCGCGGGCCCGGAGCGCGTTCGACGACCGTGGGCGCGAAGCCGCGGCGGCGCAGCCAGTAGGCGAGGACGGGCCCGGCGATGCCGCCGCCGGAGATGAGTACGGTGCGCATGAGAAGCTCCTCCAGTGCTCTGTACGGTGTAAGCGATCTGAACGTACGCCGTACACGCAGCCTCTTCAACTGGCCAGATGCACTGGCTGTACTAGGGCAGATACCCGCCCGATCGGCATCGCCACTGCTACGCTCTGCACTAGTACAGGAAAGGAAGGCGGCAGGACGTGACGAAGACCACGGGCACAGCCGGCGATCCGCCCTACCTGCGCATCGTCTCCGCGATCCGACGGCGCATCGCAGACGGTGAACTCGCCCCCGGTGACCGGGTCCCCTCGACCCGTCAGATCGCCCGGGAGTGGGACGTCGCGCTCGCCACCGCCACCAAGGCCCTGACCACCCTGCGCCTGGAGGGAATCGTCGAGACCCGCCCCCGGATCGGCACCGTCGTCGCCGGAACCGCCCCGGCGACCGCCGGGACCGCCGCGACCCCCGTCCCCGCCGCGCCGGCCCGCGGGCGCCCGTCCTCCTCCCCGGCCGCCGAGCAGGAGCTGAGCCTCGACCGGATCGTCCGGACCGCCGTCGAGATCGCCGACGCCGAAGGGCTCCCGGCGCTCTCCATGCGCGGCGTCGCGGCACGGCTGGGGGTCTCCGCGATGTCGACGTACCGGTACGTCCCGAGCAAGGAAGACCTCGTCCTGCACATGGCCGACGCCGCGTTCGGCGAGGAGTCCTACCCCGCGGACGCCCCCGAGGACTGGCGTACCCGCGTCGAGCTGGGCGCCCGGACCCTGTGGAGCCTGTACCGCAGGCACCCGTGGCTGGCCCAGCTCGGCTCCCTCACGCGCCCGCTGCTCGTGCCCCATCTGATGGTCCACGGCGAGTGGGTGCTGGGCGCCCTCGACGGTCACGGCCTCGACCCCACGACCCTGTTCGACATCCACGTACTGATCTACAGCCATGTCCAGGGCCTGGCGGTGCACCTGGAGATGGAGGCGCAGGCCGAGGCCGCGACGGGCCAGTCGGAGGACCAGTGGATGGACAGCCGCGCCCCCGCCCTCGGGGCACTGGTGGAATCCGGCCGCTTCCCGACCTTCGGCAAGGTGGTCGGTTCGTTCGAGGACGGCTACGACCTGCGTCTCGACGCACTCTTCGCATTCGGCCTCAAGGCACTCCTCGACGGCCTGACCCCCATCGTCGAAGGTCGGGAAGCCGCGCCGGCCGTAGACGCGTGAACGAGTCGACGGACGGGGGCGCTCGCGGGCGACCGGGGTTCGCTCGTGCGTGCGACGCCGGCCGCGTTCGTGGCAGGATGGCCGCATGTTGATCAGAAAGGGCGATGCCGCGTAGGCGCCCGAAGGCCCTCCGCGATACGCGGTGGCGGCCTCGCAGACATGTGGTGGTGCGGCGGATCCGGGGCGTTTCCGCGAGGACCCGCGCGGCCGTCCGCCGCGTCGAGGGCGAGCGGATGTGGACCGGCGCGGTCGCTGACGCGCTCGCCCGTATCGAGGACGCGTTCGCACAACCCGGCCGCTATCTGAACGCGCCTCCGGTCTGGCAGCCCGGACTGGAGGTGGAGTACGCCCGCGATGATCTGGAAGAGGCCATGCTCCACCTCCCGCGCGGTGCCAGGCGCGACCTCGGCCGGCTGATCGCCCGCATCGACGAGGAGTTCGAGCGCCGCACCCTGCCCAACCCCGCGCCGGGGACCGCTTCCACGGTGGGCGGCTGGTGGTGGTCGAGGACCCGGGAGCACTGAGGGACGCTCACGAAGCCCCGTACGCCCGGGTCTCCGTCGTGCTCACCGGGTGGCGACGTAGGCATCGGCGTTCGCGAGGGCCGCTTCGGCGGCTCCTGCGGTGAGGGCCTCGCTGCGGATCATGGAAGGAATCCGGGAACGGAAGCACGCCGGGCCATGCGGGCGATCAGCGCAGCCGCAGTCGCCATTGCCTACGGGGCCGCCTTCCGCATCGGCGCCGGCTTCCTCCGGGTGCGACCTTGACCAAAGGCACAGAACGCAGGTGCTCCTCCTCTCACATCAACGGCCGCACTCCGTCCTGGGACGGCCGCGACCGGCGCCGGGGCACCATCGCGGCGACGCGCAGACATGATCCGTACCGGTTCGAACGGCTGTCGACGAAACGGGACAGAAACGGGACGTTCCTGTCGACGGAGCGGCTTGCTCCGCACGGGGTCCCCGGGAGAAGGTTTCTTCCGAACCAAGATCAACTTCGGTGCCCGCAAGCACCGCAACTCAGGGGGAAGACCGTGCAGATCCGCAGGAAGCTCGCCACCGCCGCAGTGACGCTCGCCGTGGCCGGAGCCGGCCTCGTCGCCGGGACGGGGTCGGCGTTCGCCGGCGCCAACGGCCAGCAGATCCAGATCGACGACGCGTCCGGCAGGGCCCAGTCCGTCTACATCAAGGGCTCCAACCAGAACGGCAGCACCGTCGGCAAGTGCTTCAACATCACCCGGGACTCGTCCACGAAGCTGGGCGGCTGGTGGTGGAAGAACAACGTCGAGGTGACCGCCTACACCTACAACAACTGCGGCGGAGGCCGCTTCTACACCCGCAACGCCTGGATCAACACCACCCAGAGCTGGGGTGACTTCCAGGTCGTCAGCGTGCACTGACCCACCCCGCACCGCGGCGGCCGGGAGCGGATTCGCCCCCGGCCGCCGTGCCTTCGTGCCGCCATGCGCTGCCGGGCCGGCGCTGAGCCGGTGGAGGTCCACGTGCCGTCAGCAGGCGTCAGCGGCAGGATTCCTCGGTGGGGGGAACAACCCTTCTGCCGTCGGTCAGACGTCGTAGGGCCAGACGGTGACGCGGTCCCGCGCCGCATCGACCTCGACCCACGATCCGTCGGCGCACTTGGGCGGTGGTGGGTCCGCCAGGTCGAAGAGGATCTGCGCGCCATCCACGTCCAGGGCGGCCACTCCGTCGTCGAAGACGCTCAGCCGCCCACGGAAGACGATGCGGTCGCCGGCTTCGCGCAGCTCGGGCCGGTTCGAGGTGCTCGGCCGGGCGTTGACCGTCCAGGCGAGGTCCTCATCGACGGTCCACTCGACGTACTGTTCCCGCCCCACCGTTTCGGGGCTTCCCGCCCAGATCGCCACGACGGTACCCACCGCCGAGCGCACCCGGACCGGCACGGGGCCCGGCGCGGCTGTTCGGACTGCCTCTACGTCGACCAACACCCCGCCATCATGCACGTTCAAAGCGAGGCTGGTGTAGGCCGCTTGGCAGCCGAGGGTTCAGCGCTCGTCCGTGGCCGGCCGGCGGCGAAGGTGGCTCCAGTCGCCCAGGCGCGTGACGAGGAACCGCTGTGCGAGGGAGCGTATGTCGTTCCACGCCGGATCCGTGGTCAAGGCCGCATGCCAGGGGCCGACGCGGTGGGCTGCGTCGATCTCCCCCAGGCGACGGTTGACCGCCCGCAGGTGATGCCAGCCCTCGGGCTCGGGGACTTCGGCTTCCCCGACCCGGATGCACGCGCGGCAGTAAAGCTCCACTTCCTCGATGAGCTCCTTCGTATCCACCTCGCGCTCGCCGAGCCAGGCGATTTGGTCGTGGGCTTCGGTTGCGAGAAGGCCCATCCAGACCAGCGTTCGGTCGTACTCAAGGGAGACATCGAGACGGTTCACGCACACATGATCGCACTCACTCCCCGTTGACTTGGGAACCGGCTGGAGCGCGATCACGGCACGCAGACACGCCGGCCGCCCACCGCCCTCACCTGCATCGCCGGCTCACCGGGCGGCCCGTGCGCGGGTCGTGAGAAGTCGCCGCAGGCCGAACAGGAGCCGTTCGTGGAAAACGGCGGGGGCCGCGGCTCCGGGGGCGGTTCGCAGGCGTTCGACCTGCCGCATCCGGTCCTGCACCCAGGGGTCCTCCTCCCGGGCGAGCTGCCGTGCGTACTCCGCCTCGTGCCCTCCGGCGGCGAGCCCTTGGAGCATCACCGCGCGCCGCCCGGGCGAGGGAGCGCCCGCCGCTCGCGGGTCGGTGACGAAGAGGGTCGCGTACTCCGGGTGGTCGGGCCACCACTGCGCCATCCAGTGCAGGGCGTGGTCGCGTACGGCGGGGTTGTGATCGGCGGACGCGGAGCGATGCAGCAGTTCACGGACCTCCGGGAGGTGCGTGCAGAGCTCGGTCAGACACTGGAGGGCGGTCAACCGGAGTTCGGGGTTGGGGTTGGGCTTCGCACATTCCAGGAGTGTGGCCATCGCGGCCGGATCATCGCTCCAGGTCTCGCCGAGCACACGGACCGCGGCCCGTCGCAGGCTGATGTGCCGGGTGGACTTGCAGCAGTCGATCAGGAAGTTCCGCGCCTCGGCTTCGAGGCTGTGGCCGATGGCGTCCAGAGCGGTCTCCGCAGACTGCTCCAGGTGATCGTCGGACGATCGGGTTCCGGCACGGGGAGCGAGGCGCAGGGCGTCCCGCATCAGCAACCGGAGATCCTCGGGATGCCTGCGCAACCATGAGGTCAGCGTCTCCTGGCCGTCCCTCACCTCGTTCCATCCGAGCCATTCGAGCAGAACGCTGAGCTCGCCGTACTGGCGGGACCGCCAGGCCGTCATCGCCGATTCCGGGGTCAACTCGGAGCCGAACGCCGTCATGCCCGGCAGGGGAGTACCGGAGAGGTCGCGCTGCTCGGGAAGCGAGTGCACTCGGCCCTCCTGCTCCTCTTCCTGCTCCTCTTCGTGCTCCTCCGCCTGTTCCGGCAGCAGCCCGGTCCGCAGCTCCTCCGCCGTGTCCCGTACCGCGTCGAAGGTATCCTCCCGTGCCCGCCACCGAAGGAAGCGCACCGTGTCGTCGTCCGGGTGACGGCGCACCAGGGAGAGCAGTGCCTCCTTGCGCGCTCCGGGTGTCGGGTCACCGACGGCGCGGGTCTGGAGGAACAAGCGCAGCTCCGCAGCCCCGTCGTGTTCGATCCGGCGGGCCCCAAGGGCCTCCAGCGCGGCCATGCGGACGCTGACTTCGTCGTGGACGGCACTCGTCATGATCGCCTCTGTGACGGTGGTGCTCTCCGGCCACCGCTCGCCCAGGACGGCGAGGGCTCCGCTCCGGGCGTTGACGGACCGTGCGAACCGTGCGTAGGTGATGACGGCGGGGAAGTCACGGTGGAGTGCGCCGGCGAGCTGGGCGGGGACGCTGGACTCCAGGAACTGTCCCCACACGTGAAACCAGGTCAGGTAGCGGTCCCGGCCCACCCAGTTCTCGCTGAACGAACCGAGTGAAGGAGCGACGCTCTTCACCGCGAAGTACGGATGGATGAGGAAGACCTTCCCGAAGCTCTCGGCCCCCGCACTCAGATGTTGGGTGATCCCGTCGACCACCGCGAGGCTCTGAGCACCCAGCGCCCCGATCTTCTTCACCTCGGCCAGCACCCGGACGGCGAGGACCAGCCGGTCCCCGCGATCGGTGAAGGGGGCCGGCCGGACGAGGCTGTCCACCAGCGCGCCGGTGTCGTGTTCCCGAAGCTGCCCGGCCAGCAGCAGGATCACCTCGTGCCAGGTCGCGTCGTCCGCCCTCGGGACCAGGACCTCGCGGACGAGCGCCTCCGGGGTCCACTCCCGTTCGTGCTCGTAGCGGTGGACGATGTCCGCCGCGGCCAGGTACTCCAGGAACGTACGGTGTACGAAGCCCCAGGCGCCCCCGCCGTACCGCGCGAGGATGAAGTTGCGTTCCCGGAGCTGCTGCACCAGGGCGCGGGCGGCGCGGCGCGCGACGTCCGGCCGCACGTCGCAGAGCTGGAGGTACCGGCGGAAGACCTCCTCGACGTCCGCCTCGGGCACGTAGTTGCCCGCGATGCCGCCCGAGCCCTCCTGCATCCTGCGGGCGAGCAGCCGCAGCATCTCCAGGCGCTCGGTCTGACCGAGCAGGTCGAGCGCCTCGGCGACCGGCGCGGACACAGGGGCCGTCGTCAGGTGCTTGGCGTTCTGGTCCCAGCGGGCCACGAGCACGGTGACGGCGTGCTGGTACACCCCGTGCCGGTCGCGGGGGAGGGTCTGCCTGCGGCCGAGGATGGCGAGGATGGTCAACAGGAGCGGGTTCCCGGCCAGTTCGCGCACCGACCGGGAGTGGGCGACCGCGTCCTCGAACCGGGTCACGAGCTGCTCGGTGAGCGCGCCCTGTCCCGGGCAGGCCGTCTCGTACCACCGGCGCGCGAACGCGTGGATACGAGGGGTGTCCAGGTCCTGGATCATGTAGTGGGCGAACCCCGCGCCGTCCAGCGTCTGACGCTGGTAGCCGATGACCCGCGACGTGACGATCACCCGGCAGCGCTCGTGGTGGGCGGCGAACCCGGCGATGCGGCGGGCCGTCTCGGCCCGGACCTCCGGGTCGAAGATCTCGTCGAGCCCGTCGAAGACGAGGATGACGCGTCCCTCGTCGAGCAGTCGGCCCAGGACGGGGAGCGGCAGCCCCATCCCCTGGGTGGTCCACAGGTGTGCCAGGAACTCCGCGAACGTCCGCTGCCGCCAGTCCGGTTGCGCGTAGTGCCGCAGCTCCACGATGAGGGGGATCCGGCCGGCGAGACCGGCGAGGCTTCCGTCGCGACGGTCGTCGCCCGTCAGAGCGAGCGCGAGGTAGTGCGCGAGGGTGGACTTGCCGGCGCCCGGATCGCCGAGGAGCACGACCCGTCCGTTGCCCTCCCGGGCCAGGACGCCGAGTACGTCCTCGGCGGGCTGTCGACGGTACGTCTCCACGAGCGAGTCCAGCAGCTCCAGATCGAGGCCGGGCGGCAGCTCCCCGTCCGCGGTCAGCTCCTCGCCCTTGAGCAGCTGGTCCATCAGCTCGCGGGACAGCTCCACCGGCGGCGGGTCGGCCCGTACGGTCGGTACGACGAACACCTCGCGCAGCTCGACGCTCGGCTGCGCGCTCTGGTCGTTGTCGGGGGTGAGGACCTCCAGGTCGAGGCTCCCGTACGATTCCCGGACGCGGCGCGCGTAGGTCGCGAGCGCCCGATCGCGGGCGGCTTGCCACTCCTCCTCGACGCCCTCGCGCGGGCCGTCGACCCGGCCGTCGTCCCTGGCCGCTTCGAGGCGCGTGACGAGCTGCAGGTGCCTGTTCCGCCACAGGGCCCGGTCCACGAGCGAGCCGCTGACCGGATCGGAGGGCGGCGCGCAGCGCACGCACGCGTCGAGGACCGCCGTCACGACGTCCCAGTCCGGGGGCCGTACGAACTCGCCCTGCAGGAGCCGGTGGACGCCCGACCGGCTCAGGGCCCGGCCGCCGACCGTCGGACTGCGGGCGCTGGTGCGCTCCAACTCCGCGGCGCTGGGCATGCCGGCCGCCCGGTGCACCTCCCGGAGCCAGGCGGCGAACTGCCCGCGTGCCTCGTCTCCCCGCTGCAACGCCGCTCCCTCCCCGGCATCCCGAAACGTCCCGGGACGCCCCGCGTTCCGGCCCTCAGCCTAGGCGGCGACCTGCGGCGCCGGGGCCGGAATCCCGATACGCCCCGGCTTCCGCCACCGGCCGACGGGGCGGCCCAGGGTGCTCCTGTCACCGACGACCGAACGGAGCCCACGATGACGCTGCACGACCTCCTCGACACCCTCGGCCCCATCGGCCTGCTCGTCGCCCTCGGCACGGTCATGGTCTTCGCGGGGGTGGTGCTGCCGACGATCTGGTCGCGCCACGCCTACCGCCGATCCGCCGCCCGCACGACCATGAACACCCTCCTCAGGGCACTGCGCCGGCTCTACCCCTTCTGACGAACGAAGGGCGTACGGCCCAGCGGCATGGTCTCCTTGGCGCCGGGCCGGCACGCCGCCCACTGTCGCCGCGGCCTCGGGCGGCCCCTCCCACCCATCGCACCACCGGACCGCGACAGAGAAGGCACCACCACCATGAACACGACAGAGCAGATCGCCCTCGACCTGGCGATCCGTTACGAGCGGTCGCAGGGACGCCAGGTGACCTACGTGGGTGAAGGGGCGCCGCCCGGGTTCCTGCCGGCCGTGATGGCCTGGGCGCGAGCGCGCCACACCGACGTGCCCGGCCGACCCGGGTGCGACCTCGTGTCGCAGGACGACGCCGGCGACTTCGAGCGCCTGATCGAGGTCAAGGGTCGCGGGAAGGCGACGAGCGTGTCGATCGTGGACCGGCAACGGGACGCCATGAACGCGCTCGGGCCGGACTGGTGGCTGTACGTGGCCGTCGACTGCGCGACCGAGCCCAGGCTCGTGGTGGTCCGCGAGCCGCGCCGGCTGCCGTGGGAGCTGCGTACGCCGGCCGCCGAGCTGCCGGCCGGCCAGTACCGGCGCGTCGGCCAGGAAGCCGTCTGGGACGTCTCCCCGTCGGTGATCCTCGAAGCGGGACTCGTCGTCGAGGTCCCGGCGCCCTGACGGCTGCCGCGCGGACGGGCCCGGAAGGAGGGCGCCGTCCACCTGAGCGGGGCGTGGCGCACGCGCAACGGCCTACGCGCAACGACCTGCGCGCAACGGCCTACGCGGCGCCTGCCGGCTCGATCGCCCGGGTGGCCGAGATCAGCCCGGCCAGCGAGGTACGGGTCTCCGAGAGCGCGGCGATGCGGTCGTCCAGGCCCCGGAGGTGTTCCTGGAGCGTCTCCAGCTTGCAGACGGCGACCGTCCCGTCCTGGCGGATGCACGGCTGTAGGTCGCGGATGACCCTGGTCGGCAACCCCGCGTCCAGCAGCGCCCGGATGCGCCGGACCACGACGGGAGCGTCGTCGGCGTAGCGGCGGTGGCCGCTGTCGAGGCGGTGGGACTCCAGGAGGCCCTGCTCCTCGTAGTAGCGCAGCAACCGGACCGACGTGCCGGTGGTCGTGGCGAGCTCGCCGATCTTCATGTGGTGGTCCTCACAACCCCTTGAATCTCACATGGATGTGAGATCCTAGCGTGGGGGTCATGACGAACACAGACCGCCCCATCGCCCTCTACGGCTTCCTGCGCCCCAGGCCCGAACGCGCGGACGAAGTCCGCGACATCCTCTCCTCCTTCGTGGAACCCACCCGGGGCGAGCCCGGCAACCTGCAGTACCACCTCCACGAGCACGAGGACAGACGCTTCTTCCTGTACGAGGTCTGGCGCTCCCAGGAGGACCTGGACCGGCACAACGCGACGCCCCCACTGCGCGCCTTCCTGGAGAACCTGCCGGTCTTTCTGGAGGGCACCCCCGAGGGCTACTTCAACACCATGATCAGCCCGTACGCCGACTCCCGCCCGGTTCCGGCGGCCTGATCGGCACCCGACTCGGACCGGCTCCCGCGCAGCCCCGCCGGGCGGACGGGTGTTGCCGCGGCTCTCGACCCGGGGCAGGCCGCTGACGAGCCACGGTTCCTGTTGCGGGCGGGGGCGGTGATGCCAGATGTCCCGACAACGTTGCCGATATTCCCGTTGCCGGGGTGCAACGGTCCGTTCACGTTCCATGCTGTGGCTCTCGTCCGGTCGTCGCCGGGGGAGCTGTGCAGCGTCGGGTTCCGGTTCGGCGCGGGTGGATGAAGAGGAACGTGATGGACCGTTCACTGCTGTCGCTGCGCGCGACTTTGGTGTTCTTGCTTGCCGCGTTGGCGGGAGCCGTGGCCGGAGTGCTGACCACGTTCGCCGGCGAGGGGCTCGCCCGTAGCGTGCTGTACGGCCTGGCCGTCGTCGCCCTGGGCGTTCCGTTCTTCAACCGGCTGATCGCGGTCGACGCCGGCGGGGAGCAGCCGGTCCGCGACCGGGCGGAATCGGAGGTCCGCCATGGGTGAGCTGCGGCCGTTGGCGGACGGTCTGACCCCCGAATCACGGGCCTTGGCCCTGGCCTTAAGGGAGCTGTTCGACGGGCTGCGGGTGTCGGTCCGACGGTACGCCGCCCGCCGCACCCGCGACCCGGGCACGTTCTCGCGCTACCTCAGCGGAACCCGCGTACCTCCCTGGGAGGTGGTCATGGACCTGTTCACCGACCTGGCCGAGCAGCGCGGGATGAGCCCGACCCCCGAGGCGATCGAACTCGTACGGGGCCTGCACCGCGCCGCCGTCTCCGCGAGCACCTCGCCCAAGCACGCCATGGAGGTCCTGGAGCAGCAACTCGCCGACGCCGACCGGGTATCCCGGCGCTCCACGGTCCGCGGCGACGTCCTCGGGGACGCGTTGCTGGACCGCCAGCACCGCATCGCGGACCTGGAGGTGCGCCTGAACCACCTGGAGGCCGAGTGGAGCACGGAGCGGGAGCGGGCGGACCGGCTGGCGGCGGCCCACCCCGACATCTCGGAGCTGCTGAGGGAGCGCGACGCGCTTCAGGACGAGGTGGCCCGGCTCTGCACGGAGCTGCTGGCCGCGCAGAAGCAGCACGGCGAGGCCGAGGAGCGCTGCGCCCTGCTGGAACGGCAGCTGGAAGCCGTCGATCAGGTCCACCGGCCCGGTGTGGCCAAGATGCCCGGCGCGGCGCCGACCCCCGCCGCGACGCCCACACCGCAGGGAATGCCCAAGATCCTCGTCGTCGACGACCAGGCGAACAACCTGCTGGCGATGAGCGCCGTGCTCTCGACCCTCGACCAGGAGCTGGTCGCCGTCTCGTCGGGCCGGGAGGCGTTGAAGGCGCTGCTGGACCACGACGACTTCGCGGTGATCATCATGGACGTGCAGATGCCGGACATGGACGGCTACGAGACCGCCGCGCACATCAAGCGTCGTCCCCGCACCCGGGACGTGCCGATCATCTTCCTCACCGCGATGGGCACCGACCCCGAGCACTCCGCCCGCGGCTACGCGGCCGGCGCCGTCGACTACATCTCCAAGCCCTTCGACCCCTGGGTCCTGCGGGCGAAGGTGGCGGTGTTCACGAGCATCTACCTGGAGCGCCACCCGTGACGCCCCGCTCGGGCGATTGACGGCCTACGGATATCCCTGCCCGAGCTCGATCATGGGGATGAGGGCGGCGGCAGCGTCGCAGTGGTGACACGCCTCGGTCCCGGGGCGGAGCAGGGCGTCCAGGGCCCCGTCGAGGCCGAGCTCGGCACCGCCCGGTCCCGCGGTCGATCCCGCGGCCGGTCCGGCGCTCGCGGCGAGCTCGCAGTCGTGGTCGTGGAGCGTGGAGGTGCGGCCGCCGGGATCGGGGCGCAGGACCCAACCCCACCGGGTGGGGGCCGCCGGGCGGTCGAGGTCGCCGCGGTGGGTCGGGACGGCGGAGAGGTCGACTCCGGGGATGGGCCGCAGCTGATCGGCGGTGACCCACGTACGGAACTCCATGGCCTCTACGTCGCCCCGCCCGGCGTACTGCCACAGGGGCGCGCCGATCAGGTAGAGCCACCGGCCGGTGTCGTCGTCGCGGCGGCGCTCATGGAGACGGACGCGCAGGTGCTGGCGCCCGTCGGGCAGCAGCATCATGATCGGCGCCCACCGGGCCGGACCCGGGTCGACCCCGGTGCCGGCGGGTGGGTTCGCCCAGGGGTCGGGGACGGTCGCGCCCACTCACGCCGCCTCCACCCATCGACGTACGCGGGCCTGCCGGCGCAGTTCCGCCATGGTCGCGCCCGGATGGCCGGGCACGGCCCAGAAGGGGTGCGCGGAGATCCGTCGGGAGAGGTAGAGGAGCCGCCGCCGGTGCGCGGTGGCGCCGGCCGTGCGCGGCAGCCGGGCCATGTCCTCGTAGGTGCGGAGCCAGGCCGTCTCCAGGATGAGGAGGTCGTCGGGGAAGCGGATGGACGTCATCCACTGATTCAATCAGATGTTCGATTTCCGGCGCACGGCGAAGCGCACGACGGGGCGCCACGGGATCCGGCGGGCCGTGCAAGCGATCGCACGCGATCGCCGAACGGGAGGCCGCGGAGAACCGTGGCCCACGGGCTCGGGGAGCCGGGGAACATCCCCGCAGGTGCGGGGAGCGGATTTCCTGAGCTGGGAGTCCATGGGGGGAGGAGGCTCCAATGGACCACTTTCGTTGCATCCGGCAAACAGTCCAGGTTTCCCCGTACGCGGCCCCCGATTCCTCCCGCCGGCGCCTCCACGTCGCCGCCCGCCGGTACGGGGAATGGAACGCGCCCCCGTCGCGCTGATCGAGGCAACCTGACACACGACGTCGAGGGAGCCCGCCATGCCCAACGCCCCGTACATCGCACTCGATTCGACCGGCCCCGGAGCCGTCGACGGCCGCCAGATCCGGGCCCTGACCTTCCAGTCCGTACGGCTGGAGTACTTACGCCAGGTCCTCTCCGAGGTCGACCTCGCCCCGGCCGGCAGCCGCGCGCTCGTCGTCGGCAGCGGCCGAGGCCTGCTGGCCCAGGGCCTGGCCCGGCTCGGCTTCGAGGTGGTCGCCACGGACCCGTCCCCGACCGCGACGGCCCTCGCCCAGAAGGCCGACGACGGCCTCGGCGTCACGTACCTGACCTCGTCCGCGGAGACCCTCGACCTGCCGGACGACTCCTTCGACCTGGTCTACTGCGCCGACACCCTGGAGATCACCGAACGTCACAACGCCGTCCTCGCGGAAGCGGCCCGCGTCCTGCGCCCCGGCGGGGCCTTCGTCTACGACACGGTCAACCGCACGCCGCTGTCCCGCCTCATCTACCTCGGCGCCTTCCAGGCCATCCCCGGCACCCGGATCATGCCGCCCGGCCGCTACGCCGCCCACCGCCTGCGCCGCCCGACCGAAGTCGCCCTCGCCCTCGCCCAGGTCGGACTGACCACGAAGGACGTCACGGCGTTCAAGCCGCGCAACGTACAGAGCCTGGTACGCGCCACCCACGGCCGCAGGCGCGGCACCCTGACCGACGAACAACTCCCGGGCCTGGTCGCCATGGTCCTCACCCCGAAGGCCAGCCCGCTGGTGACGTACCTGGGCTACGCGATCCACGCGGCCTGACCACCCGCCCCCGCCCCGCGCCCTCCTGCCGGGCCGGCACGACGACGACGCCGGCGGCAGCCGACACGTCGGCGACGGGGCGCGGGGTACGTGGGCATCGGTCACGGCCGGCATCGGCGCACCCGGACGGCGGGTCAGCTCCGGGAGACCAGCTCGATGGTCACCGGTGCCGCCGAGTCCAGGTCGAGGGTGTCTCCGTCGTCCTCGGACAGAGCCTCGTCGGGGTGATCGGCAGGCACGACGACCAGCATCGTGTGCGGGCGGGGAAGCCAGCCGACGTCCTGGGGAGGGTCATAGCGACCGATGTCGATGATCCGCACCAGCGTCTCGGGGATGCCCACGAGGCAGCTGTCACCGGTGCGAAGGTTCCACGGCTCGGGGTCGGTCTTGAAGAGGCTCATGGTCCACTCCGAGGAGTCGGCCGACACGGCGAAGGCCCGCCGGCCGTTCCACCCGATCTGAGACTGCGGATCGATCTCGGCCCACGGCCACTCGGCGGAAACCTGGAAACGGGACACGTCGGCCACCCGGCCCCGAGCCGGCGGGCAACTCACACGCAGAACGTCGCCGATCCGGAAATCATCGTGCGGTGTGTTCGTTCCCATGCCGCCCCTGTCGTTGCTCGCTCAAGAGCTGCACGGTACCGACTGCCTTCACTGCGGCTGACCCCGAGGGTCATCCCGGACCGCGGAGGCTGCTGCACTGCCGCCGATCGGGCGCAGTACAGCACACCGCTCTTTTGAGTGGACGCCTACCTGAACAGTGCGATGAGGGCGGCAGCTCCGGTGAGCAGACTTCCGATGCCTGTCGCCAAGGCGGCAACCCCGACCAAGGACGACCCCGTTCTTCCACTAGGCTCGGGTTCGGCTGGGGTGGCAGGTTCCATGCCATTCCTCCTTTGGCGCTCGACAGCGATGCGTCAGGAGCCTCACCCAGGTCTCCCCAGACAGGCGGGTGGGGCTCCTTTTTCGCCTGTGAAGCTAGCAGCGGGCACTTCTGGGTGGATCACGATTCAGCTCATGCACGATGCGACCTGCGGCGGAGCACGGCTCACCTCACTTTCGGGTTTTCGGGAGTGCGGCGCGAAAGTTCCCATTTTTCAACTTCCGCAGCTGGCTTTTTTGCCCACCCAAGGCCACCTGAGACCCTCCGGTCGTCAGCTCAGTACCACCAAACCCTTGTCGATGAAAATCGGAATGCCTCATAGAGGGATTTTCCGGATGGGCTTGGTTGGCCGGAACTGACCGATCAACGAGAACCTTCGGCGCCAGCACGAACGACCCGGACGCCGAGCACCACAGCCGCTCGGCGTGCCGTGGGTCGATGGCGGACGTGACAAGAGTTCCCCACCCCAACTCCACTCAGCGGGCCCCGCCAAGCAGCCCTGCAGAACGGCGCGGTGGACACCGGTACGGGGACCATCTCTGCGCGTGAGGGGGCCGAGTACCGCTCTTCGAGCGCCCCCGTCCGCTGACGCGAACACGCGCACGGCAAGGAGGTGATGGCATCGGCCGTACAACCATCGGCCGCGGTGAGTGATCTGCTCCTGTGTACGCCGTCATCGCACAGGGGAGAGCCGTGAACCACCGCACCGCCACTGCCGTACTTTCGGCCGTAGTCGTCGCCGCCGCGCTGACCGCCTGCGGCAGCAGCGACACGGGCACGGACAAGCCCTCGGCGAAGGAGTCGCCCGCTGCCGCACCGCCCGCTGCCGCACCAAGCGCTGCCGCACCGAGCGCTGCCACCACGCCGAAGGCGTCGAGCAGCCCGTCGGCCGCAGCCGAGGGGCCCAAGGGCAAGGGGATTCCGCCCAAGCCGGATGCTGCGACGCAGGCGAAGTACATCGCCGCCCTGACTGCCATCGACCCGGACATCGTCAACACCAAGCCTGACAAGGCGGTCGACCGGGGCCGCAACCAGTGCGAGACGATCGCCAACTTCCCCAAGGACGACCAGAAGCAGGTCGACCTCACCAACCAGAGGTTCACCTCGCCCAACCACCCGGACGGATTCGGGCCGGCCAAGGCGGCCAAGATCCGCGACGCGGTCCACACGCACCTCTGCCCCACGTACTAGGCAGGACCCGAGGTCGCTGCGGGTGGCCGCCTCACGGGGCGCCCCGCGTCTCGGAGTCCGTGCGCTCGCCGGCGGGCAGTGGAAGCCGGAACCGACTTCCACTGCCCGCTCGGCACCGAGTACGCGCCGAGCAACAGCCCGTCAGCTCAACCTTGACGGACCTGCGCTCACTGCACTCTTCCAAGGGAACCGAAGACGCGGACCACCCACTGATCCATGCGGGCTGCGAAATCGCCTGCTGAGGTGATGTCCGAAGCCGGCAAAGGTCCGAGTTCGTCGAGGCCTCGAAGAAGTCCACGTCAGCCCAGCCACCACGAAACAGAACCACATGCAGCTCGGCCTCCGACGAACTCGATATCACCACCCCGAGTGAGTCGGGATCGTCCACACGAGCCCTGTCGGTCTCCAGGGGCTGGGGCCACGGCGCTCCCCACGGGGACAAGGAAGGAACTCCGATATGTCTCAGTCTGCTGTCACCCGCCTGCGTCAGCTACTCCCGGCACCCGTCTCCGGAGGAGACGCGGTGGACTGGAAAGGGCTCGCCGAGGCGGTGCAGCTGGAACTCCCAGAGGATTACCGCGAGTTCGTTGAGTCGTACGGTGGGGGAGAGATCGACGAGTACCTGTCCGTCAGCACGCCTCCCGTCCCGGGATCGCCGTACGGAGATCTCCTCGACAGAGTCGATCCCGCACTCTCGGACCGGGACCGCCAGGAGCTGGGCGCTCTGATTGGAGGGCAGGACTTGCCTCCCCTGTTGCCCTTCGCGGACTCGGCGAGCAGCGATGTCGCCTTCTGGCTGCGAGAGGGCGCCGCCGACAACTGGAGGGTGGCCATTTTCCGGAGGCAGGCGCCGTGGGGGACGAACCGTTGGACGGTCTTCGACGGTGGCATGGCGGAGTTCTGCCTGGCCGCCCTGACCGGAGTGGTGGATCCGTTCAGCGAGAGGATCGCGGGATCAGGACCCCACGTGTTCGTGAGCTGGCGCGACGTGCTCCGCCACGAATCCTCCTGGGCTACTTGACCAGCCGGAAAGCGGGGTGCGCGGCCCATGACCGCAGGAACTCCGCCGTTCCCAGTGCGGCCAGGTCGTCGTCCGTGATCCCCACCAGCCCCGGAAGGCCGGCAACGACCGACGCCTGTCCGTCCGACAGCTCGACGTTGGCCACGCCTCCGATGACGTCCATGACAGCGGCGGTCAGCAGGGCCGTGGTCACGTGGTCGATCTCGCGATTGCAGCAGGCGCTGACGTTCACGGCGTGGGTCGGTCTGAAGCCGAGGACGACCTCCACGTCAGGCCCGTCCGCGTGCTCGGCTTCGAAGACGTTCTCGTCGCCGACACCCGGTCCCATCAAGTAGACCAGGAAGGGCCGACGCCAGTCCTCGCGCTCCGGATCGAATCCCACCAGGGCCATGAGCTCCTCGTCCGCGGTGGCGTTGCCGAGAAGCGGAAGCGGAACCGGGAACGGCTTCCGCCGCTCCTCCTCCTGCCCGTCCTCGACGCCCAGCCTCTCCGCGTGCACGTTGACATCGAAGAAACCGGGCCGCTTCTCGTCGAAGTGGGAGGAGAGCCCCACGATCAACGCACGGAACTCCCTCAGCACGGCCGAGGAGAGCGGCGCCGCCAACTCGATCACCAACGTCGGTCCGGACATGCGGGGAGCCTAGTTCGATCGGCTCCGCGACCGCTCAGGATTTTCCCGCACCGCACCGACGGCGCCGGGATCCTGTCCGGCGGTCGGGGCGACGGCGTTGGTCAGGGCGACCGTTCCGCTTCGCGGGATTCGGGGACGCCGGTCCAGGGCGCGGTGAGGGTGGCGGCCAGGGAGATGGCGGCGAGCAGGGCGAACAGCGGGCCGTAGCCGCCCAGGGGGACCGCGAGCGTGGCCCCGGCGAACGGTGCGAGGGCCGCTGCCGCCTGGGCGGGTGCGCCGAGGAGTCCGGAGAGCCGGCCGTAGTGGGTGGTGCCCCAGCGGTCGGTGACGGCGGTGGCCTGGAGGAGGGTGAGGTTGCCCCGGACGAGCCCGGCCAGGACGGACAGCACGACGAGGAGCCCGTACGGTCCGGGGACCAGGGCGAGGGCCGTCGTGGTCAGTCCGCCGAGCCCGACCAGGGTGGTGGTGCGGGTCATGACGCCGGTGTGGCGGGCGAGGGCGGCGTAGAGGACGCGGCCCAGGACCTGTCCGGCGCCGCCGAGTCCGAGGACCCAGGCGGCCTGGGTGGTGGTGTAGCCGCGTTCCAGGAGGAGCGGGACGAGGCCGATGAGGACGGCGAACATCGCGAACGAGGACAGGGTGAAGGTCGCGGCGAGCATCCGGAACGCCCGGCCGCGTACGGCGGGGTCGGGCGCGGCGGTCGGCCGGTCGGGGCCTACGGGCGCCGGCGGCCAGGGGGCGCGGAGGGCGAGGGCGTGGGTGGGGATCGTCAGGGCGGCGAGGATCGCGGCGAGGACGGCGTAGGTGGTGCGCCAGGAGTGGTGGTCGGCGAGGACGGCGGTCAGCGGGGCGAAGACGGTGGAGGCCAGTCCTCCGGCGAGGGTGACGATGGTCAGGGCGCGGACGTGGTCGGGGGCCCACCAGCGGGTGAGGGCGGCGAAGGCGGGCGGGTAGAAGGTGGCGGCCATGGAGACGCCGGCCAGGAGCCATCCGGCTGCGAAGACCGCGAGGTTGGGCGCGGCGGCCACGATGAGGAGGCTGAGCGGGGCGAGGACGGAGCCGGCCGTCATGACCCTGTGGGGCCCTTGGCGGTCGAGTACGCGGCCGACGTGGATGCCGACGACGGCGGAGACGACGAGCGCCGCGGAGAACGCGGCCGTGGTCAGGCCGGCGGGCCAGCCGGTGGCGGCGGTGATGGCGGGGTTGAGGACGGGGAAGGCGTAGTAGAGGACGCCCCAGCTGGTGATCTGCGTGACGCACAGGGCGGGGAGGACGGCACGTGGCCGCGGGCGGACCCCCGTTCCGGTCGCGGCCACGTCGGCCTGGGTGTTCGGCACCGTCAGCAGCCGCCGGAGGAGACGGCGGCGGGGGCGGGGCCGGAGGCACCGAAGGTGAGGAGGGTCGGCGCGGCGCAGCAGCCGCCGCCCTGCTCCCGCTCCCGCTCGGTGGGTTCGGGCTGGTCGAAGAGGCCGGCTCCGCCGCACGCACCGGTTTCCGGGAGGGTGAGTTCGACGCGTTCGGCGGCCGCCCGGTCCCCGGCGAGGTGGGCGGCGATGGAGCGGACCTGTTCGTAGCCGGTCATGGCCAGGAAGGTGGGGGCGCGGCCGTAGGACTTCATGCCGACGAGGTAGAGGTCCTTCTCCGGGTGGGAGAGCTCGGCCTGGCCGTGGGGGTGGACGGTGCCGCAGGAGTGCTGGTTGGGGTCGATGAGGGGTGCGAGGGCGAGGGGAGCCTGGAGGCGTTCGTCGAGGCCGAGGCGGAGTTCGTCCAGGAAGCTCAGGTCGGGGCGGAAGCCGGTGAGCACGATGACCTCGTCCACGGGGTCCAGGCGGCGGCCGTCCTCGCCGACCAGGACCAGGCGGCCGTCGCCGTCCCGCTCGAAGGCGTCGGTACGAAAGCCCGTGACGGCGTCGGCGTGGCCGTCGTCGACCGCCGCCTTCGCGGCCAGGCCGAGGGCGCCGCGGGCGGGCAGCTGGTCGGCGTCCCCGCCGCCGAAGGTGGAGCCGGAGATTCCGCGGCGCAGGATCCACGTGGCATGGGTGCCGGCGCCCGCGGCGGTCCCGGCGAGGTCGGCGAGGTAGGCCAGCGCGGTGAAGGCGGAGGCGCCGGAGCCGATGACGGCGGTGCGCTTGCCGGCGTAGCGGGCGCGGACGGCGGGGTCCCGCAGGTCGGGGACGCGGTGGGTGATCCGGTCCGCGGCAGCCCGCTCCCCCAGTGCCTTCAGGCCGTCGCCTCCGGCGGGGCCCGGGTTGGACCAGGTGCCGGAGGCGTCGATGACGGCGCGGGCGGACACGCGCTCCTCGCGGCCGTCGCCGGTCTCGACGTGGACGGTGAAGGGCTGGGTGTCGCGGTCGGCGTCGACGACGCGGTCGCGGCCGGCCCGGGAGACGCCGGTGACGCGGGCGCCGTAGCGGACCCGGTCGCCGAGCGCGTCGGCGAGGGGCTGGAGGTAGAGGGCGGCCCAGTCCCCGCCGGTGGGGTACCCGGCGGGGTCGGGCTTCGTCCAGCCGGTCCGTAGGAGGAGCTTCTCGGCGGCGGGGTCGACGACTTCGCCCCAGGTGGAGAACAGGCGTACGTGCGACCACTCCCGTGTGGCGGTTCCGGCGTGGGGGCCGGCTTCGAGGACGAGGAAGTCCAGGCCTCGCTCGCGAAGGTGGGCGGCGGCCGCCAGGCCGGCGGGACCGGCGCCGATCACGACGGTGGGCAGTTCGGTGGTGGTGTCGCTCATGGCGTGTCTCCGGGTCTTCGACGGGCGGGCGGGCGGACCGGCGGGCGGGCCGGTGGGCGGGCGGGCCGGCGGACGCGGTCCGGGGTGGCGGGTGCGGTTCGGGTGCGGACCGCACCCGCCATGACGATGCCCCCGCCCCCTCGGTGTTTCGATGTTTGTCGATGTCGGCTTGCGTGATCAGCATGGCACTTGCTTCGATGACCGTCAACATAGACGTTTATCTAATTCATGGGTGTCGGCGGAGCGTGCCGGGCCTCTGCCGCGCTGATTCGACGTATGTCAACATAGACGTATGTCGAATGCGAAGGTTCTGCCGCTCCTGGAGCCCGAGGTCGTCGCCCCGTGCTGCCCCCCGCTCAACGAGCGCCCCATGTCCGCGGACGAGGCCGAGGTCGCCGCGAGGATGTTCAAGGCCCTGGGCGATCCGGTCCGGCTGCGCCTGTTCTCCGCCGTCGCCTCCCACGAGGGCGGGGAGGCGTGCGTGTGCGACATCTCCGACGTGGGCGTCTCCCAGCCCACCGTCTCGCACCACCTGAAGAAGCTGAAGGAGGCCGGACTGCTGTCCTCCGAACGGCGCGGGACCTGGGTGTACTACCGCGTCGAGCCCGCCGTCCTCGCCTCGATGGGCGCGCTCCTGTCCGGCGCGGCCGGGGCTGCGGGGGCCGGGGCGTGAGCGCGGTGCGGATCGGGGCGCTGCTGCCCGAGCACGGCGAGCAGGTCCTGGCCATCTACCAGGCCGGGATCGACGAGGGCGACGCCACCTTCGAGACGCGGGCCCCGCAGTGGTCGGCGTTCGATGAGGGGAAGCTGCCCGGGCACCGGTTCGTCGCCCTCGACGGCGACGGGCGCGTGCTCGGGTGGATCGCGGCGAGCGCCGTCTCCGACCGGTGCGCGTACGCGGGCGTGGTCGAGCACTCCGTGTACGTCCACCCCGACGCCCGCGGCCGGGGCGTCGCCCGTACGCTCCTGGACGCGCTGATCGCCTCGACGGAGGCGGCCGGGATCTGGACGATCCAGTCCGGGATCTTCCCCGAGAACACCGCGAGCCTCCGGCTCCACGAGCGGGCCGGCTTCCGGACCGTCGGCACCCGCGAACGGCTCGGCCGCCACCACGGCACGTGGCGGGACGTCGTCCTCCTGGAGCGCCGCAGCCGTCTGGTGACGTGACCCGACCGTCTGGGACTTCGGGCACCCGGGCGGCGTACGGGAGCGCGGGGTCATGGGATCCGGCCGCGGCGCGATGATCCCCGCCCGGCGGTCTACTCGGCCATCTCCTCGGGAGAGAGACGGGTGATCTTCATGCCCGCCTCCGTCTCCACCAGAGTCACCGCACCGATCCAGTCGCCCTCCGGGTACTCCCAGTTGGCCGGGTCCTCCAGGACCGCCGGGAGCTCGTCACGAGGTATCGACTCCCCGTGCCGGTAGCCTTCCCCACCCGACGGGGGCGTCCACGGCACGAGTCGACAGACGTCGATCCATCCGCGATCGATGAGGCCGAGCAGGATCTGAGCCAACTCCGCCACGGGCCGGGACTGGTCGGCCTCGTCGAGGTCTCCCCAGACGCCCGCCAGGATGTCGATCTCGTACGAGCTGACCATGAAGGCTTCCTCGGACTTGGTCAATGCCTGCCACTCACGCTCGCTCATGCGCCGATCATCGCATTGCGGTGCGTCGTGACGCGGGCGTCCCGTCGTCGCCCTCGGTCCTGCCGCGCGTGAAGATGACCGCGACCAGTGCCAGGCCCACCACGGCGCCGATCAGCTGCATGGCGACGAAGCCGGGTACCGAGGCCGGGGCGATCCCGGCGAAGGTGTCGGTGAAGGCGCGGCCGAGGGTGACGGCGGGGTTGGCGAAGGAGGTGGAGGAGGTGAACCAGTAGGCGGCGCCGATGTACGAGGCCACCGCGACGGGTGCGAGGCGGAGCCTGTCCGTACGGGCGAGGCCGAAGATCAGCAGGATCAGGCCCGCGGTGGCGACGAGCTCGCCGAGGAGGAGGTTGCCGGCCGAGCGGTCGTGGGTGGACCACTTCACGAGGGGCTCGCCGAACATGGCGTCGGCGAGGACCGCACCCGCGATGGCGCCGACGATCTGCGCGGGGACTCCTCGGGCAGATGAGGCATCGGCGAGCGGGCCCGCCGGGGGCTCAGGGGCAGGACCGCTTGAGGTTCGCCTCGGCGGTGAGGCGCGCGGTCCGGGCGAGGTCGGCGAACTGACCGGCGAGGGTTTCGATGACGTCCGGGCGCAGGCGGTAGTAGGTGAACCGTCCGCAGGGCTCGGTCTCCACGACCCCGGCCTCCCGCAGCACCTTCAGGTGGTTGGAGAGGTTCGTCTGCCTGGCGCCCGTCTCCTCCACCAGGTGGGTGGTGCAGAGCGTTTCGCGGGCGAGGAGGGTCACGATCCGGAGCCTGAGGGGGTCGGCCAGAACCCGCATCAGATCAGTGTCGACTGACGTCATCATGTACTGATACTTTCACATCAGTCGGCACTGACACCAGCCCGAGCCGGCCTGTCCGGGCCGCCGCGACGCCACCACAGCCGCCTCACCCCGGAAGAACAGATGTCCACCGCTCCCGCCGCCTCCGTGCTGTTCGTCTGCGTCCACAACGCCGGCCGTTCCCAGATGGCGGCCGGGTTCCTGCGCCACCTCGCCGGCGACCGGGTCGAGGTCCGCTCCGCCGGCTCCGTGCCCGGCGACCGGGTCAACCCCTCCGCGGTGGCCGCCATGGCCGAGCTGGGCATCGACATCTCCGACCAGACCCCGAAGGTGCTGACCCCGGAGGCCGCCCAGGCCTCGGACTACATCATCACCATGGGCTGCGGCGACGCCTGCCCGTACTTCCCCGGCAAGACCTACCTCGACTGGCAGCTCGAAGACCCGGCCGGCCAGGGCGTCGAGGCCGTCCGCCCCATCCGCGACGAGATCCGGGGCCTCGTCGAGGGCCTGATCGCCGAGATCGACGCGAAGAAGCCGAGCTGACGTCATCCGGTGCCGAGACTGTTGCCCCTCGCGTCGATCACGACGCGGAGATGATCACTGCGACGGCCGGCGACCCGGTGGGGGGCGGGAATCCGCCGGGTGTCTACAGTGCGGCCATGGCCGTTCCCGAGATCATCCCCATCGCGTATGAGCCGGACCATCGAACGAGCACCATCGGCCGCTTCGACCGCGGCCAGTTCCTGGCTTCGATCACCTACGCGTTCCCCGAAGGGTTCGTGATGGGGGACGGCTGGGAGGAGCGCAAGCGGCTGTTCGTCGTGCTCCACACGTTCGACGCCGCCGGTCACCATCAGGAGTCCGACATCTGGTGCGCCGGCACCTGGGCGGAGCAGACGAGGCGTCGGTGGGGCGACGACTCCGTGACCGCCCGCGCGGAAGCACGGCTGGAAGCCGTCCTCTCCCGCCTCCCGGGCCGCGAGTACGGCGACATCGCGATCCGGCCGTTCCGGGTCACCGACGACGATGTGGTCTTCGGCCTCGTCGCCGAATGCCGTGCCGAAGACCGAGACGGCGAGGAAGACCGGGCTGAGCTGTATCCCGACGGGCTGGGGTTCTCGGCACCTTGGGATGGCCTGTACGACACCTGACGCACCAGCCGATCAGACCGGCCCACCACCGGCCCACCACCGGCCCACCACCGGCCCACCACCGGTCGGGCGCCCGATCGCGAACTCTGACGAACGATGCCGACCCGGCAGCGAACCGTCCACGCCACGCCGACGAGTTGACGGGAAGTTCTCTCGCGGGGACCGCACGGAAGAGATCGGGTATGTCGGCGGGTGGGACCGAGCCCACGCCTTCCCGGCCTTCCCGCCGGCAGGTGAACCAGGAATCCGGCAAGGCCTCTCTCAGCCGCCTCGCCTCGGCCAGGGTGGGTACCGTGGCATCCACGGAGACGTCGGAAAAGGACTGTCTGCCGAACGCCACCATCCTCCAGGCCACACGCAGGGCCAGGGCACGGTCGGGCGAGCGGAAGATGGGGTAGGCCCTGTCCTCCCGAAGCTGCCGCGAAGTGACATGTAGCGCTCTGTAGCAAGGCGGGGGTGTGCTTGTCCGGGTTTTCGATCTTCTGGGGTTGTTGAGGGAGCAGTTCCGCGAGGTTGGTCCGGTCACGACGACCGGAGGGAGCGCGGCGTGCGGCAGGACTGGGAGCCGGAGGACCTGATTGAGGTCTGGACGCTGCTGGAGGAGGACCAGGAGCGACTGCGGAACAAGTCGGGGGCGAACCGGCTGGGGTTCGCGTTGTTGCTGAAGTTCTTCGAGGTGGAGGCCCGGTTCCCGGAGGAGGCCGGGGAGATCCCGGTGCCCGCGGTGTCGTACGTGGCCCAGCAGGTGAAGGTGCCGGCCGGGGAGTGGGCCGCGTACGACTGGTCGGGGCGGGCGATCAAGCGGCACCGGGTGGAGATCCGGGGCGCGTTCGGGTTCCGGGAGTGCACGGAGGAGGACCAGGCCCAGCTCGCCGAGTGGCTGGCGGCGGAGCTGTGCGGGGTGGAGCTGAACCGGGACCGGCTGGCGGAGGCCGTGGTCGTGCGCTGCCGGGGGGATCGGATGGAGCCGCCGACGCCGGGGCGCATCGCCCGGCTAGTCGGGTCGGCGGTGACCACCTTCGAGGAGCGGTTCTGTGCGGCCACGGTGGGCCGGTTGTCGGCGGCGACCCGGTCCCGGCTGGACGACCTGGTGGCCGAGGACGCCGGCGGTGAGGAGTCGGCGGGCGGCGGGGTGTCGTTTTTCTCCGAGTTGAAGGCGGACCCGGGTGCACTGGGGCTGGACAGTCTGCTGGCGGAGGTGAACAAGCTCCAGCGGGTGCGCGGGTTGGAGCTGGCACCGGAGCTGTTCGGGGACGTGTCGGAGAAGCTGGTGGCGGCGTGGCGGGCGCGGGCGTCGAAGGAGTACCCCTCGGACCTGCGGGCGGCGGCGGGGCCGGTGCGGTACACGCTGCTGGCCGCGTTGTGCCATGTGCGGCAGACGGAGATCACCGATTCTCTGGTGGAGCTGTTCATCCAGCTGGTGCAGCGGATCAACACGCGGGCGGAGAAGAAGGTCGAGGGCGAGTTCACCAAGGACCTCAAGCGGGTGCGCGGCAAGGAGGGCATCCTGCTCAGGTTGGCGGAGGCCGCGGTCGCGGAGCCGGGCGGCACGGTCCGCAAGGTGATCTTCCCGGTGGCCGGGGAGTCGACGCTGAAGGCGCTGGCGGCGGAGGCGGCGGCGAACGAGGCCCGCTACCGGGCGCGGGTGCGTACGGTGCTGCGGTCGTCGTACTCGGGGCACTGGCGGCGGATGCTGTCCCCGCTGCTGGGGGCGCTGGAGCTGAAGTGCAACAACACCGCCTACCGGCCGGTGATGGACGCCATCGACCTGCTGAAGCGGTACCTGGACCAGCCCATCGCGAAGGAGGGGGCGTTCTTCGAGGAGTCGGAGAGGATTCCGCTGGCCGGGGTGGTGCGCGAGGAGTGGCGCAAGGCGGTGGTGGACGAGCGCGGCCGGGTCGAGCGCATCCCGTACGAGCTGTGCGTGCTCGTCTCGCTGCGGGACGCGCTGCGGCGCCGGGAGATCTGGGTGCCGGGCGCGGCTCGGTGGCAGAACCCGGAGGACGACCTGCCCCCCGACTTCGAGGACAACCGCGACGTGCACTACGACGCGATCCGCCAGCCCCAAGACCCCGGGGCGTTCATCGGGGCGCTCAAGAAGCGGCTGCGGGAGGGGCTGACCCGCTTCGACACCGCGCTGGAGGCGGGCTCGACGGGCGGGGTGGACATCGTCCGCAAGCACGGCGAGCCGTGGATCAAGGTCTCGCCGCTGGGCAGGCAGGAGGAGCCGGAGAACCTGGTCGCTTTGAAGGCGGAGATCGAGCGCCGGTGGGGCACCATCGACCTGATCGACATCCTCAAGGAGGCCGAGTTCGCGACCGGGTTCACGTCCGAGTTCGCCTCGGTCGCCACGAGGGAGGCGGTGCCGAAGGCGGTGCTGCGGCGCCGGCTGCTGCTGGTGCTGTTCGCGCTGGGCACGAACATGGGCATCAAGCGGGTCGCGGTGACCGGCAAGCACGGCGAGTCCGAGGCCGTCCTGCGCCGGGTGCGGCACCTGTTCGTCAACCGCACCAACCTGCGCGCCGCCCTGGTCCGCTTGGTCAACGCCACCTTCGCCGCCCGCGACCAGGCGTGGTGGGGCGAGGGCACCGCCTGCGCGAGCGATTCGAAGAAGTTCGGGTCCTGGTCCAGCAATTTCATGACCGAGTGGCACCAGCGCTACCGCGGCCCCGGCGTGATGATCTACTGGCACGTAGAGCGGAAGTCGCTGTGCGTGTACTCCCAGCTCAAGTCCTGCTCCGCCTCCGAGGTAGCCGCGATGATCGAGGGCGTGCTGCGGCACTGCACGGACGTGGAGATCGACCGCCAGTACACCGACACCCACGGGGCCTCGATCGTCGGGTTCGCCTTCGCCCACATGCTCGGCTTCAACCTGCTGCCCCGGCTGAAGAACGTCGGCTCCGCGCGGCTGTACCGGCCGGCGGCCGGTGAGGACGACACCTGGCCCCGCCTGGCGCCGGTGCTGTCGACCAAGACCATCGACTGGGACCTGATCGCCCAGCAGTACGACCAGATCGTGAAGTACACCACCGCCCTGCGCCTGGGCACCGCCGAGGCCGAACAGGTCCTGCGGCGCTTCACCCGCGGCGGCCCCAAGCACCCCACCTACCGGGCGATCGAGGAACTCGGGCGGGCCGTGCGTACGGCGTTCATCTGCGACTACCTCGCCGACGCCGAGCTGCGCCGGGAGATCAACGACGGCCTCCAGGTCGTGGAGAACTGGAACTCCGCCAATCACGACCTGTTCTACGGCAAGGACGGCGACCTGACCGGCTCCGACAAGGAGTCCCAGGAGGTCTCGATGCTCGCCCTGCACCTGCTCCAGTCCGCGCTGGTGCACGTCAACACCCTGCTCCTCCAGGAGATCCTCGCCGAGGAGAAGTGGCAGAAGAAACTCACCGACGCCGACCGGCGGGGCCTGTCCCCGCTGTTCTGGACGCACGTGAACCCCTACGGCCGGTTCGAGCTGGACATGACCTCCCACCTCGACCTCTCCGCCGCGATGACGGCTTCGGTGCCCAGCCCGCGCAGCGGCGATCCGACCCAGGCCCCGGCCTGAGGCCCTTGCGCCGGACCGGTCGGCGCCAGGGCGCCCCGGGCGGCCTCGGGAGGTGGGGATGGGCGTGGAAAGGCGCATGGGCAAGATGCGACTCGTTTGGACTCAATGGGATATTTGGTGGCGATTGTGGGATGTGGTTGACAGGGTTGGGGCATGAGTTCGCACCCCCATGACCTGCCGGATTTCGCCTGGCTCGGTGTTCCCGTTGACACCCGTTCGCTGTTCGCCCCAGAGCACGCCACGCTGATCGGCATGCTCCGCGATCTGGCCCCCCGAGACTGGGACAGGGTCGCGGTTCCCGGCTGGACGGTAGGGGACCTGGTCGCGCATCTGCTGGGCGACTGCGTGGGGCGTCTGGCCCGGGATCGCGACGGCCACAGGGGCGGACCCGAGTTCGTGTCGGGCGAGACGCTGGAGAGGTTCATCCACCGCATCAACGAGGAATGGGTCCGGGCCCACCGTCGGGTGAGCCCGGCTGTGCTCACCGACATGCTCGACCTGATCGGCGCCCAGACGGCTCGCTTCTATGAGGCGACCGACCCCGCCGCACTGTCTTTGGGGGTGTCCTGGGCGGGTGCCGATCCGGCGCCACGCTGGCTCGACACCGCACGCGACCTCACCGAGTTCTGGACCCACCGCCAGCAGATCCGGCACGCCGTCGGCCTGGCCACCGACCCCGATCCCCGAACGCTCTCCGTGGTCTTGGACACCTTCATGCGCGCGCTGCCCCACACCCTGCGCGACAGCGACGCCAGCCCCGGAACCCAGGTCCAGGTGAGCATCACCGGGCCGGCCGGAGGCACCTGGACCGTCACCTCGACCGACGCAGGCTGGTCGCTCGCCCCGGTATCCGACGCCTCGCCCGATGCCAGGGTCCGACTCGACTCAGAAACGGCCTGGCGCCTGTGCACTAGGAGCATCAATCCCGCGGACGCGTTCGCTGCGGCCCGTATCGAAGGCGACCGCGTCCTCGCCGAAGCCACCTGCCGCATCGTCTCCATCATCCACTGACCACCTGACCTCCCACCCTCGCGCCCGGAGAACAACCATCGTGCCCTCCCTCACCCACCCGCAGCCGCCTCCTCACACTCCCGAGCCGAGCGCAATGCTCATCACCGGCACGGTCGGCGTCGGCAAGACCACGACCGCCGAACTCGTCGGCGACCTCCTCGTCGACGCCGGCGTCGCCCACGCCGTCCTCGACCTCGACGGACTGTGCCGGGCATGGCCCGCACCCGACGACGATCCCTTCCAGCACCGCCTGCTCCTGGCCAACCTCCAGGCCGTGACGCTCAACCTCAGGGCGGCAGGCGCTCGACACCTCGTTCTGGCAGGAGTCGCGGAGACCAGCGGTGAACGGCAGGCCATCCAGGAAGCACTCCGCATGCCCCTGCGGGTATGCAGGCTGACCGCGGACCTCGACATCCTTCACACCCGACTGCGGCACCGCCACGAGAGCGACCACGACCTGGCATCCCTGCCCTGGCATCTGACACGCGCCGAAGAACTCGACCTCGTCCTAGAGCAAGCCGCTCTCGCGGACGCCACCATCGACACCACCCGGCTCAGCCCAGCCGCCGTCGCGGCCGCTGTACTCGACACCACCGGCTGGACCCGCCATGCCTCCGGTCAGAATGCCGTTCCTTCATGATCACCCAGTCGGCGTACGGCTCGGCACGGAAGACGGCACAGCCGTGCGCAGCAGCCGCCGATCGGTCGTTCTTCCTTACGAGGCTCGAACCGCCGCCCGTCGAGTCACCAACGATCTTCCTCGGCGCGAAGCCGGAGCCAGAGCCGCACGCACGGTAACTCTCAGAAACGGTCCTTTGCCCGAGAAAGATCAAAAAGAACTGCAAGGAGATCACCAACGGGCGGTTCGGTTGGCAGAACCCGTTCTCACTCAAATGAGGGTTCGGGGTACTTCTGGGAATTGTTTGTGACAGTCTCCGGTGCCATGACGGTCCCTCAAGAGGTCCCTGCGAGTGACGCGGACGATGTTGAGCGCCACCCCTGCCCGCGCTGCCGGGCCGACCCTGGCTCGCCGTGCCGCTCGCGGTCCGGCGCGGTCGCCGGCACTTATCACACCGGCCGCTTCACCAAGGTGCCCCGGCTCGCCAAGCTCCTGCGCGTGCCCACCCCAGCCGACCGCAGGCCCGGCCAGCCCTGGCGCCCCGGGACTCCGGTCCCGCTCGCCCTCGCGCCGGACACCCTGACCGCCGACATCAGCATCGGGTACGCGCGCTGCTCGACGCTCACCCAGGAACTCCAGTCGCAGCTCGACGCGCTGGCCAAGCACGGCATCCCGCGCGACAAGGTGTTCTCCGAGAAGATCAGCACCCGCGTCCGCGTCCGCCCCCAGTTCGAGGCCGCGCTCGCGCTCGCCCGGCAGATCAAGGCCCACGCCCCGCACTGCCGGGTCATCTTCACCGTCTACGAGATGAAGCGCCTCGGCCGCGACGCGGCCGAACTCACCGCGCTCGCCGACCACCTCACCGCGCACGGCCTGGTCCTGGAGATGCTCGCCGGGCCCCTGCCGGGCCTGTACGACCCCAGCGGGCCCGGCCGTCTGCTGTTCGCGTTCTTCGCCGCGATGGCGGAGACCGAGCGGGAGAACATCCGGGAGTCGACCCTCGAAGGACTCGACGCCGCGGCCCGCAAGGGCAAGCAAGGCGGCCGGCCACCCGTCATCACCGAGGACATGCTGCACACCGTGCTCCGGCGCCGGGCGAACGGCGAGTCGGTTGAGCAGATCCAGCCCGACCTGATCATCCCCACCGGCAAGCGCAAGGGCCACAACCCCTCGGTGGCCAGCGTCTACCGGGCCCTCGCCGAGCACGCCAAGCGCGAGGCGTACCCCGAAGCCGTCGCCCAAGCCCACGCCGACTTCGACGCCCTCCGGGCGGACGACGTCCCCGGGCCCCGCCACGCACCCTTCGACCGGGCGCCACTCTGATCACAGAGCGCTACTTGTCACTTCGCGGCAGCTTCGGGAGGACAGGGCCGGGTAGGCGACATCGCTCGACATGAGGCGACTCTGACTGATCCCCAGCAGGCCATCCTCCCAATTTCCGCCGCTGGACCAGCGGCCCCCGACCGGGAGCCATGGCGGCAGAGCGGTTCAGCAGATCGGCGACATGACCCTCGCGCCGCAAGGATGATGTCGCGGACCGGCCGGCCCCCACGGTGCGGACCTTGTTGCACTGATCACGCAACCACAGGCCCTCCACGGGACGGTACTCATGGCCCCGACCAACACCACCGCGCGTCACTCCGGCGAACTCGGCTTACCGACCCGCTCTCCCCTGATCGGTTGGCTGGCCGTCGGTTCGGTCATGCTGGGAATCTTCTCGATCGTCACGACCGAGATCCTGCCGATCGGCCTGCTCACCACCATCGGCTCCGACTTCGCCATCTCCGACGGGATGGCCGGGCTGATGATCACCATGCCCGGACTTCTCGCTGCCGTCGCCGCCCCCGTCGTCACCGTGGCGACCGCACGCATCGACCGCCGTCTGATGCTGTGCGTGTTCATGCTCCTGCTGGCCCTGGCGAACTTCCTGGCCGCCGCTGCACCCGACTACGGGCTGGTCCTGGTCTCCCGCGTCATCGTCGGCATCGTCATCGGGGGCTTCTGGTCGATCGGCGCCGGACTGGCCGAGCGCCTGGTGCCCGCGGCGTCGGTCGGCCGCGCCACGGCGGTGATCTTCGCCGCGGTACCGCTGGGCTCCGTGCTCGGCGTACCGGCCGGCACGTTCATCGGAGACCTGGCGGGCTGGCGTACGGCCTTCGTCGTCATGGGTGTCCTCACCGTCGGCGTACTGGCCATGCTGCTCCTGGTGGTGCCGCCGCTGCCGCCCGACCGCACGACCCGTCCGAGGGTGCTGCGCGCCATGCTCAAGGGCGTCAACACGCGCTTCGCGCTGCTGCTGACCTTCCTGGCCGTGCTGGCGCACTTCGGGACCTACACCTACGTCACTCCGTTCCTGGAGCAGGTCACCCACGCCGGCCCGCAACTGATCACCGTCTTCCTGCTGCTCTACGGTGCCGCGGGAATCGTCGGCAACTTCCTGGGCGGAGCGATGGTCACCCGCCACCCGCGAGCCACCTTCGCCCTCGCCGCAGGCCTGATCGCAACCGCCACCCTGCTGCTGCCGATCCTGGGGCACCGGCAGATCGGCGCCATTGCCTTGCTGGTCGTCTGGGGTGTTGCCTACGGCGCCGTCCCTGTCTGCTCCCAGACGTGGTTCGCCAAGGCAACCCCCGACGCGCCCGAGGCGGCGTCGGTGCTGTTCACCGCTTCCTTCCAGATGACGATCTCGCTCGGCGCGGTGGCCGGCGGCGTCATCGTGGACCGGACTTCCCCGTCCACGGTCATGACGCTCGGCAGCCTTGCCGCCCTGCTGATGGTCGTGGCCGCCTGGGCGCACTTCGCCCGCCGTCTGACCTGGCCGGACAGTGCGTGATGGCCGGCAGCGGCCCCGAGCGTTTGTTCCGACGGGAGGCTCGGCCCGGTCGTCCCGTCGCCCGCCTACCGGCGGCAGACCCAGTAGCCGTCCCGCACCGGGTGCCTACGCCGCTCTCCGGTCGGACGGGTCACCACGACGGCGCGACCCTCGTACGCGACCCGGTCACCCGCCTCGACGAGCAACGGCCCGTCCAGCTCGACCTTGAAGTCCGGTCGGAGCAGGAACTCAATGACCAGCAGCATGCGCGGCATCGGAGTGACCCCGTCAAAGTTCACGAGCATGAGGCAACTATCCCGGACGATCCGGCGTTCGCGTACGGCTCCGGTTCGGCCCGCGGCAGCGGCCACGGCGCCGAGGCGGCGTTCGTCGTCACGTCTCCATCGGCATCGACCGCTCCGGCCGCGAGCACGACATCGACTTCGCCGCCGTCCGGATCACCGCGAGTGGAGACGCGAGCGGAGAGAGGACCACCAGCGCCCGCGAGGCGGCTCCTCTTCGACGACGACCCGCGCCGGCGGGGGAGCGAACCGGTCCGGCTCCACCCCGATCTTGTTCGGGTGGACGCAGGCCGGCGTCCCGTCGGCGGTGTAGCGGTGCCCGTCACGTTGGTCGAACGGGCACTCGCGTGAGGGCCGGTCGTAGACGACGAAGGCCTCGCGCGGCAGTCGCAGCGACGGACAGATCCCGCACGCCGGGTGGTCGCTGTCCTCGGTGATGAACGGCTCCGCCATCCCGGCAAGATACCGCCCGACCACGGGCGGCGGCGCCCTTCACCGGAACGCCGGATGTTCGGCCGGGCCGGCTTCGTCCGCTCCGCAAGCGCGTCCTGCTCCACTCCTGAAGCACAGGTCAGACCGCATCACCAACGAGGCCGAACCCCTCGGGAAACCCTTCCAGGAACTCCCGCCGCGCGGGGTCGGACTCGGCTTCGGCCATCGTTCCCAGCAGGCCGATCAGTTCGCCCTGCTGGACGTCCGACAGCCGGCCGACCAGGTGGGCGACACCCTCCAGGACCTTGACGGCCTCGTCCGGATCCATCTGCTCGTCTTCACTGCCCTCGATGAACCAGAGGACATCGACCAAAGCCTCGGCCAGGGCATGGGTCAAAGACGGGTACACAGGCAACAACGCGGTCTCCCAGCGGATCAGGACAGCAGAATCCGGCCATCCCACCACACGCCACCGACACCACGGTCGGTCAGCCCTCCACGGACGTGAGTCGGCCAGGACCGTTCAGTGCGCATCGGCGGTGAGGTCCCCCGGTTCGACGGCGTCCTGCCGCAGTTCGTCGTCCCAGAACCAAGGGTCGTCGTCCATGGCGTGATCATAGGACTTCATCACGAACGGTACGCCGGGCCTGCGGAGGAGCGGAGGGTCGCGGACCGTTCAGGGAGATCGGGGGATGTGCTGATGAGTCGGTGGACCAGGAAGCCGCGGGAAGGGCGGGCCCGGTGGGTGCTCGAACCGCTGCTGGGGGTCGGGCCGTTGCGCTTCGGCATGGATCCCGAGCAGGTGCGGGCGGCGTTGGGCGGGGCGCGCGTATCGCCGTCGCGGACGTCGGGCGGCAGGCTGTCCTGGCAGCGGTACGCCGACGTGGGCGTGACCGCGATCTACGGGCACGGGCGCGGGCACGTGCGCGGGCCGCGCCTCGTCGCGGTGGCGGTCGATCCGTGGTGCGGGCCGCTGGTGCGGCTGGGGGACGTCGAGCTGATCGCCCGGGTGCCCTCCGAGGTCCGTGCGGACATCCTGGACCTCGCCCGGAGTGCCGGGGTCTCGGTGAGGTCGAACTGGAGCGGCGATCCGGAGGTGGCGGCCTGGGGGCTGTCCATGGGGGCCGCGCAGGAACGGGGCACTCCGCCCGAGGAGTGGACGCGTACGGACCGGGTGATCACGGACGCCCTGCTGGTCGGCCCCGAGTTGGCCGAGGATCCGTACGCGACAGCCCCGGTGATCGGTTGGTACGACGTGCGCGAGGCGAGGCCGAACCCCGGTACGTCCCCGCTACCTCCGCGGGAGCGGACCCACTGGGCCTGGACGCCGCCGGCGGGCGTCGGACCGCTCAGGTTCGGCATGTCCGTGAACCAGGTGTCCGCCGCGCTGGGCGGCGAAGCGCCGGCCATCCGCCGGGGGTGGAACCTGTGGGCCGGACGCGGCGCCGGACCGTGGTACCTGAGGGAGGAGCAGTTCGACGCGGCGGGGGTCACCGCCCACTACTGGTCCCCGGAGGGCCCTCCCACCTTGGCGGCCGTCACGGTGGACGGGCGTACGGGGCCCCAGGTCGACTGGGACGGCATCCGGCTGATCGGCCGCTCGGTCTCCGAGGTCGACGCGGAGGTGATCCGGCGCATCGAGGAACGAGGCCTGGAGTGGACGGTCCACTGCGACGGCGGTCCGGGCCCGGAAGAGCTCAACATGTACGTACGGGCCACCCGGGCCGGTGACGCCGTCGTGAGCGGAGCCCGCTTCTTCGCGCCGGACTGGGAGGACCGCGGCCGATGACCTGAGGCGGCTTGCGGTCCGGCCGACCGTGAGGGGCCGAATCCGGCCCGCGTGGGGTGAGGGGCGATCTGGCAGACTCCAGTGGCGCTTCCGGCGGCGCCGTGGAAGCGGCCCTGCCGAGGCCGGCGTCGTCGGACGGCGTGCCTGGGGATCGAAGAGGGGGGTGGTGGGCATGGGAGTCGCGGAGAGCGAAGCACGTGCCATCTTGCAGGAGTTCACCCGTGACGGTCGCCTGTCACCGAGTTCCTCGGAGCGCGCCGGGTGGGGGGATTGGGAACGGGTCACTCCGGCCTGGGTCCTGCTTCTCGGCCTCAAGACCCTGGTCGTCCTGCGCTGGGAAGCAGGCCATGCGGGTTCGGAGATCCTTCCCGGGCAGCCGCCTACCGGCTTGTCCCGTGACGAGACCGACCGCCTGGTCGAGGTCCTGCGCGGCAACCTCTCGGCCGCCCGCGTCGCCCGCGAGGGCGGACTGCTCAACCTCGAACACGTACTCGCCCTCCTGGTCCGCGTGATCGCCGAGGAGGCGATGACGGATGAAGAGGTCGCCTTCGTGCTCGCGTCGGCCCGGGCGATGCACGAGGAGGCGCTGCGATCCGGCGACCTGTTGCGACCGCCGTACCGCGGCGTCGACGTCGGGCCCTGGGACGTGAGCGAGAGGGGATGGCAGGCGTTGGACCTGCTCGACCTCGGCGGATTGAGGATCCCGCACGAGGGCGTGCGGAAGGTGGAACTCAACGCCTGTCGATCCGGCACGGAAACGGAGTACGCAGAGGCGGTCCTCCTGCGGGATACGACCGCCGGCTTGCAACTCCAGGCCTTTCGCACGTCCGGAGAGCCGGAGTGGGAAAGGGTCTGCGCCCGACTGGAGGCGGACGTGCGGGCACGCGGCGGCGAGGCGGAACGATGGTCGGGGCGGACGGGTGTCGAGCTCAGGGCGGTGATCCCCGTCGCCCGTAACGCTCGGGGGCATGACTCCAGGACGGTACGGTTCATCGGGTGCGACGGCCCGGGATGGCTCCTGAGGGGAGTGGTGTCCGGCGACGTGGCACTCCCCGGGAGCCGCGACGACTGGGCGTACGCCTGCTTCGAGAACGTGGTGGTCGTCCCCTCCTTCACGGCGCGCCCCCGGGCCGTCTCCCTCTCGCCCACCGTCTACGCTCCGATCGCGCCGTCGAAGCCAGGCCGAATGATCACCCTGCGCATGCCCGAGTGACCATCGTCGAACCCGGGCGGAACCCCGGTCGACAGGGATGACCTCAGCGCCACTGATCCACTGCATCGACAGCCTCGGACACCGACGAGAGCCAGGCCGCCTCGATGCGCGTGGCGATATCGGCGCCCGCCGGATCGTCGGCGGTGGAGAGGACTTGGGGAGGTCGAGGGTGATGTTCACGCCGTACAGGCCGACATCGACGCGGAGCGAGGGCGTACGGGCTGCCGAGCCGGGGTTGGCCCAGCCGTGGGCGGGTGCCGTGGCCGGTGCGTCCGCGTCGACGTCGAGAAGAACGGCACCCGGGAGAGGATCCGGCCCGAGTGCCATGCGGCCCTCCACGAGGCGCGTCGTACAGACGATCAGCAGATGCCATCAGAGCGTGGACCGCACGGCAGTGATAGACAGATCGGCATGGCGTCCTTCATGGCTCTGTTCGACGGTGCGGCAACCCCATGGAGGGCCGATCCCGCAGCGCTGACACCGGCGATCCAGGCCGTCTGGGCCGAGGGCAAGGTCGAGATCGACGCGTCGCGCCGCAGTGAGGCGTGCGGTTTCCGATGGACTGTCGAGACGGAGGAAGGCACCGTCGAGGCGTACCTGCACGAGGACGGGACGTGCCTGTACCTGGACACCTCCCTGACAGACGCCGCACGCCTGGCCTGTCTCTTCCGCCGCTTCGTCCCCCGGGATGTCGAGCTGGTCCTCTGCGACCAGGGCTACAACTTTCACATCCCGCTCGAGCACGACATCGACGACGCGGAACTCGTCAGGCAGATGAACGCTGTTGACTGAAGGCCGTTCCGTGCGTCCCACTACGGCCGTGCCGTCGGTGGGACAGGGCGGTGGCGACCTGGGCGAGGCGAGGCGTCGGCCGGCCACCACAGGAGCGTCTGCTGGGGTGCCCACTGCGAGATGATCGTTTTCATGACCTTCTCGTTCTCAGTCGACCGGATTCTTGGCGACCGCTCCTTCGCCGAGATCGGCTACCCGACCCTGGCCGTGACCGACGAACGGCGGGGTCTGGTCGCCGTGGCGGGTACGCACGGCTTCCCCGAGCACCCGACGGTCGGTCTCTACGACACGGCCACCCTGTCCTGCCGCGCGCTGATCCGCTCTCGCGACGTCGTCCAGGCCATGGCCTTCCACCCCACGCTGCCCCTGCTCGCCGTGGGGACCGGTTCCTACGACGGCGGCTACTCCTTCTCCGGCGATCTGCTCCTGCTCGACCTGGAGACAGGCACGTCCGTCTCCGCCTGCAAGCCGTGGGAGGGTCCCCAGATCCTGAAGCTGGAATGGCTCGACACGCAACGGCTTCGCATTCTGATGGCCCCGTCCGACGATTGGGAGGACAGCGAAGCGCACGCGCAAGGTCACAGCGCCGTGGTCTTCCAGCCCGACTGGACCACCGTGCCACCGGAGTCCATCGACCCTTTGAACTGGCCGGCCCCCGGATCCCGGCACCCCGGCCTGACGGCAGGGCCGCCGCGTACCGGCTGGTGACCGACCTGGCCCCGGACTGGGACCCCCGTTTCACCGTGCAAGCGGTGCACGAGCTCTCGGACGGCCGGATCCTCGCCACCCTCGCCGGAGTGCGATTGGAATGGTGGCTTCCCTCAGGGCGACGGGAATGGGCGGTCCCGGACGAGGACGGGGGCCGCGAGATCGCCGTGACCCGGGACGAGACCACGGCCTGGGTCTCCCTCATGCGCCCCGCACGACACACCCGACGCACCCAGTCCGTCGTCCGGCTCTCCCTGGCGGACGGCGCACAGCTGGACGAGATCACTCCGGCCGGCTACGTATCGCTGTCGACAGTGGCGGACGGCCATCCGGTCCTCACCCCCGCCGGGCACTGGATCAACGGTGTGCCCGTGGCCATTGGCGACCCCTTGCGGGTCCGGCACGCCCGCCTGACGCGCTTCCTGTCCTTCGTGAAGGATGCAGACACCCGACGCTCGCAACCTGGTGTCGCGTGGGTGTCCACCGCCGAGCCGCAGCCCGGAGAGGCGTCCGACCGACCGGCCGAGCCTGAGGAGACGAGCGTACGGCGACTCTTCCCCTACTCCTGGGTTCCCGGTGCACCGCACATCTGCGGGCCCGGCGTCGAGACGGCCGACGGAAGCCTGATCCATGCGGGCAGCGTCCTGCGGCGCAGGGACCGGCCCGGCTACTCCTACGTCGTACGCCGCGACGCTTCGGACGGAACACCGCACTGGCTCTTTCGCCCCGACTCCTCCGCCACCGCGCTCGACGCCGACGCGACCACCGCCTTCATCGCCTGCGAAGACGGCGAGATCGTCGCTCTCGGCGTCGACGACGGCGCCGTGCTCTGGCGGCACCGTCTGGCTCTCGGAAACCTGCCTCTGATACCGACGGCACTCACCGTCACCCGGTCGGGCCGCCTGCTCATCGGCACCCACGACGGCCGGATCCTCCTTTGCTCCACCACCACGTGACGGCTCTCTCGACAGACGAAAGCCAGGGGCCGGCGGCAGAAGCCGGCCAACGGTCGCCGACGTGCGGCTCAGCGACATACGGCGAGTACCTCACCGAGTCGCTCGGCGCCCCGGGCCGCGTGCCCGATCCCCGCACCGGCCGCGCCGCCCCCCTCGAACCGGCATGCCTGCAGCCGCTGCTGTCGCTGCTCGCCCAGGTCGGCACGTGATGACCGCCGCGGTCGCGTGGTCCACCCGCGCACCCTCCAGATTCACGGCCGGTACGCCGACGAGGAGCTCGCGCTCGGGACCACCGACACGTGGCCGCCCCGCGACCACCGGGCCGTACGCCGCCACCGCGACCACATCCGCGCCGGGCGCGACCTCCCGGCGCTGGCGGCACTGTTTCACACCGCCCAGAGCGGGGCGGGCTACTTCCTCGACGGGCACCACAAACTCGCGGCGTACGAGCAGGCAGAAGTCCCCGGATGGTCATCAAGTTGGCCCCCACCCCCCAACTCCCCGACACTTCCGGCCGCGGCGCCCTCGCCGGGGCGGCATTCTCCGACCGAGCACCCCTACACGAGGACGCTCCTTTGGGCAGGGCCCTCTCTTCCCCAAGCGCGGAATCCGCCCGAGTCGGCAACATCGCGTCCTCACCTTGTCCGAGTCGTCGAGGAAGGCCATCCACCTTTGGGCGCGGGGAGCAGCCGACCTTACGACGATTGAGGGGACCGCGGGCGGGCACCATCCCCGCGGGTGCGGGGAGCAGTTCATGAAGGCCGAGTCGATCTCGACCGAGATGGGACCATCCCCGCGGGTGCGGGGAGCAGCCCGCCCCGGAGTGAACGTGCGATTCTCGCCCGGGACCATCCCCGCGGGTGCGGGGAGCAGTCGAGAGTTCTTGTCCACGTGGGACGGGCCGGGGGACCATCCCCGCGGGTGCGGGGAGCAGCAGTGGTAGGTCGACGGGCGGGAGCATCGCCTGGGACCATCCCCGCGGGTGCGGGGAGCAGTCAGGGCGTCAGAACAGTACGGGTACTGCGGAGGGACCATCCCCGCGGGTGCGGGGAGCAGCCCCGGCTCTTCATTTGTGACGAGCTTCCCACGGGACCATCCCCGCGGGTGCGGGGAGCAGGGACGGGGATTCGGTGGGAGCCGAGTCGCAGAGGGACCATCCCCGCGGGTGCGGGGAGCAGTCTTGAGCTGCGGTTTTATCCGGCGCGGAGACCTTCCTGAACCACTTCTCTAGATTTCGACATACCAGGCAAATCGCTCATCGCGCTCCGAAGCGTCGGCGCTTGGAGGCTTTGCTCCAGCCTTGGGTTGGTGGTGACACCTGTGGGGTGCGGTCGTTGGGGCGGTGGATCAGGGTGACTCCCTCACGGTCGACAGGATGCCACTTGTGGTCGTGCGTCTCGAACGCGAAGCCCTGCTCGTTGTCGGCGTTGTAGGCCATTAGGGCGCGTCCGTTCCCCGCGTACTGCTTCACTTCTTCCCACAACAGTGCCCTGATGCGTGCCGACGGGCCTCCGATGAAGACTCCCGGGGAGATCTCCAGGAGCCAGCGGGTCAGGAACCCCCGCAAGCCGGACGGGCAATGGGTGAGGACGATGACCGTCACCAGGTCACCGCGTCGGCGTAGTTGCGACCGGCGGGTACCGTCAGTTCCCGGTCCGACTGGAGTGTGACGATATCGCCCGCTTCGCGTGCAGCAGGTGACGGTCCGTTGGGAAGCAGCAGTGCCTTGATGTCGCTCACACATCGTTTGAGCAGACGGGTCTTGTTGATGCGATCCCGTAGCGCGCGCCGGGTGCGGGAGCCGATGTCCTCGGTTCCCTCGGCTGCCACGTCGAATGCGACGGGAATGCCGATCTCGGTCTTGTACAAGTCGGCGACGTCCAGCACGAAGGACAGCTCGTGTCCGGAGTGGACGAACCCGAGGCCGGTGGAGCAGCCGAGCGCGGACACGACCGCGTGCGTGACCCCGTACATGCACTGGGCGGCGGCCGTGATCGCCTGGTTGGGGGCATCGCCGGCCGTGAAGTCGCCCGGTACGTAGTGTCTTCCGTGCCAGGGAACACCAGTACGCCGCGCCTGGTCGCGGTAGCAGTCTCTGACGCGCGTTCCTTCGCGGCCGAGCAGTCCCTTGCGGGTCAGGCGCGAAGGATCCTCGTCGGGGAACCGGAGTCGGTACATGGCCCGCGCGACGTCCAGTCGCGTGCGTTGGTTGGCCCACTGGGTGGCCTGTGCTTCCACGAAGGCCGAGGAGCGGGTCAGGGCACGCCCGCCCGCGTAGTAGCGCACCCCCTGCTCTCCGACCCACGCGACGGCGGCACCGCTGTCCGCGAGGACGCTCATCGCCTGATGGGTAACACGTGTTCCCGGTCCGAGGAGCAGTGTTCCGATGGTGGCGGAGGGGATGTGGGTGGTGCCGTCGGCGTCCTCGGCGGTGATGGCGTTGTCCTCACGATGGACGACGCATCGTTCCAGGTAGATGAAGGAGGTGCGTTCGGCGACACGTGTGAGGTCCCGCGGGGAGGAGGCTCGGCGTTGTGCGACGGTGGCCATCGTTCACCCCGCCTGGGCGAGGGTCATCAGGCCGCAGCCGTAGGCTTTTGCCTTGCCCAGGCCCAGGGTGAGGGTGCGTCGGAGGGCGACCGGGTCCACGATTTCCAGGCGGCCGTCGAACGTGACCGTCACGAGCGGTACCTTGTTGGCCTTGCCCGTACTCATCTCGGTCTTGCCGAACCGGTGGCGTTGTTCGTCGCGGACGGTCAGCTGGTGTTCGTCGCCGTGTGCCAACCGCCTTCGGTCCGCAGGAGTCTCCAGGATCCGGAATCCGGCCGTCTCTTGGTGGGTGAGGAGCCAGCCCATCTGGTGGCGGGGCGTGCGGTGTGCGGTGCGCTTGAGGGGTTCGTCGGGTGTGCGGCGCACGTTGTGGACGGGGTTGGCGGTGAGTCGGAAGGCCCAGGTGCTGCCGGCGGTGAGGCCATCGAGGAAGGGCTTGTAATCGTAGGTTTGCCACGAGGCGGTCGTGGGCCATCCTGCCTGCTCCACGAGGTGGGTGAGGTCGGGACGCTCTTCGCTGACGATGAACAGCAACACCTCCGCCCTGGAGTTGCGGTCCAGGCGCCACAGAATGCGTGAGGCGGAGCCTTCGCCCGGCAGCGCCCCGGCGAAGGAGGACATCACGGCGGCGTGCATCCGCTGTGGTGAGGCGAGCAGCGGGCGCGCTCCTAGGCGTGCGGTGTTGACGCGGAAGCGGGTCAGGAACATCAGTGACCGTCCAACGGGGCCTGCGGGGGCAGCTGGGTGAGGAGGGCTTCGGGGTTGTGTCGGGGTACGGGCACGGGTCGTGTCGTGCCGCTCGGTTCCTGAGCGGGCCGGAACCGGGGGTTGGGTACGTCGACGGTGGTCGAGACGACGTTGCGCAGTGCGTAGCGGCGGTGGTTCGGGTCGAAGCTGAGGGGTTGGTCTCGCAGGGTGGTGCCGCGTGGTCCGTCGCCCACGGATTCGCTCAGCAGGGGCAGGGTGACGAGGGCCTTCTTGTGATGGCGTTCTTGATGCCACTCGGCGGCCTGCCAGGTTTCGTTCCTCAGTACGGTCACCGGGTCGTGTCCGCTTCTCGTGCCCAGGTCGATCGGTCCCTGCGGGGGGCAGGAGCGTCGGCCGAGGAAGGGCAGGTAGGTGGGTGCGCGCACCGCCTCGTGGAGGGAGCGGATCAGCTCGTCGTCGCCGGCGACCGCCGCGACGAACACGGCGTCGGCCAGGTAGAAGCGCTCCGACACGGGCATGGCCTTGCCGGTGACGGCATGGCGGGCCGTCTGGAAGTCACGTAGCCGCGTGCCGGCCTGGTCGATCCGCACGGCGAAGGACAACGCCGCGAGGTCGCTCAGGTCGGCGGTGCGGTCACGGCCCAGAGCGGCGGCGAGCAGGCCGATGACGCCGCTCTTGGTGGGCGCGGTCTCGGTGGTTCGGCGGGCGAAGCGGGCCGAGGACCCCCACGACTGCAGGGGTCCGGCCAGGCGAAGGGCCAGGACGCTCATCCACGCTTCTCCAGTCGGCCCTCCACGGCCTGTCCGACCCGGGTGACGAGGTCCCGCAGGTTGACCTCGTCACCCAGGTCGGCGAGGTCCTGCGTCTGCTTGCCGACGCGCACGATCCAGGTGTGGTCGGCCGGGTCGCCGAAGGCCCCCTCGACGGCGGGGATGTGCTCGGCGAGGGCCTGGCAGGCCGCGCGGACGTGACCGTCTGCCGTGTCATGGGCGATCGGGTTCTCGAAAGCGCCGACGAAACTGATGGGGCGGGCGGAGCGGAGTTTGACGATCACGGCGTCCGGCAGGGTGTTGTTGCCGAAGGTGTTGAGCTTGCCGGTGGGCATGGACAGGGCGAACCCCTCGATGAAGGCTTCGACGGCGCGACGAACCGGTGCTCCGCTCCGCTCGCCGTCGGTGAGTCCCGCGTCGAGGTTCTTGGTGAGCAGGTCGATGTCGACTGCCGCGTAGCGGTAGAGGGTGGCCGAGTTGAAGTCGACCGTGCCGATCATTCCGGCGCCGCTCTCGGCATCGCTGTTCCGGTCGTCGACAGCGGTGAAGTAGTCCGTTTCGAGGTCCACCGGGTGCACGCTCAGTGCGTGGGCCACCTGTGCCGCGGCGTCGACGTTGATGTCGGTGGTGTCCGCCACCATGCGCCCGAAGAGGGCGATGTCGACGGAGTGACGGGTGGAGGCGATCTGCTTGGCCCGCGCCTTGAGGCCGGCTTCCTTCACGAACACCTTGGGGTCCGCCTTCCTGCCGAGACCCTCGATGGCGAGGTCGGCGAGTCCGTCGAGCTGACGGGCGCTGAGGAAGAGCAGGTAGGAGGACTGTGGCGCCTGCGGCTCGGCTGCAGGGTTGTCCGCGTCGCCCTTGCGGTTTCCCTTGGCCGCGCTGCCGCGCGACGGTGCTTCGATCTTGGCTCCGGTCGCCGCGGTGATGATCTCGGCTGCCATCGGCCAGACCTGGTCCGCCGTCAGCGATTCTTCGCGTGCCTTGACGCGGTCGGTGAGGGCATCGACCACCTTCTTCGTCCGTACGCCGAGTTCCGCGGGATTCAGCAGCTCTTCGAAGGCCTTGCGGGTCGCCTTCTTCCACGCCTGGCTGGACACGCGGGAACGTCGTACACCACCGAAGACCGCGCTTTTGGGCGCGCCCGTGTCGTCCCTGTTGATGTTGCTCGGCGGGACGGTCTGGAGGATGTGCACGTCGACGATGGTGCGGCTCATGTCTGGTCCTTCGGCTCGTTGTCGGCGGCGCCGCTGCGGGGCGCTTCGGAGGCGTTGTTCTCCGACGGGCCGACATCGGCCGGTCGGCGGTATGCGTGGAAGCTGCGTCCCCAGGCCTGACGCACGAGACGGGGCCCTCCGGGCAGCTGCCACTGGACGAGTTGTTCGGCGAGCAGGCCGTAGTCGAGTGGGATCTCGGCCTTGCGCAGGAGCACCACCAGTTCACGCAGCCGGTGTCCGAGGACGTCGAAGGTCGTGGAGGTCCCGGCCCGTAACAGCCTTTTCTGGACGGCCTCGTCGCGGTCGGAGCCGGACATGAGCCGGCGTACGGCCGTGCCCAGGGAAATGCCGTCCCCCACGTGCATGCGGTGGGCGCGGTTGGACTGCTGGTGCAGGGCCCACAGGGTCACGGCGACGTGTGCGGCGCGTTCGGCGCGCAGGGCTTCGGCATCGCTCGGGCGACGGCCTTCGGGCCATGCGGCGTAGAACGCCTCTACGCCTACGAGCCCCCACAGGTCGGGCGTCTCATTGGCCTGACGGCCGATGCCCCTGCGCAGGCGGGCGAGAGCCTGGACGGCTTGGGAACTGTCCTTGTGGTAGGCGTCCTGGAGGATGCCGATGTGCTGCGCTACGGCCTTGCGCAGCGGTCCGCGGTCCCGATCCGCCGAACCGGGCGAGGTGGGGGAGGGCCGGTGCGGATCCGGCGGTGGAGCGGGCGCCGGGACCTGCGGCGCGGAGGGTGTCATCGCACTGTCTCCTTCTCCTTGCTGGGGTCGTCGACTTCTCCCTCCGGGGCGGCCGCGTCGAGGCGAGCGCCGTCGTGGAGGGGAAGCGCCTTGTTGAGCCTGGATCGGAAGACCTGTTCGGACCTGGCGTTGTCCAGCCATCCGGTCTCGTCGGCTTCGGCGGCCAGAAGGTCGTATGCGGCATCGCGGACGATTCGGTAGGCCGTTCGCTGCCAAGTGGCGCGGGCCATCGAGGGCTCACGGGAACCGTCAAGGGTGACGATCCACTGCCGATAGGGGCCGTCGAGCAGGCCGAAGCCGAGGTCGCGGGCGGTCTCGCCGGGGGCTTCGGTGGGCCGGCCGGCTGTTCTGGCCAGGTCGGCCGCGAGGTCTCCCAGGGCCCTGACGGCCTTGGTGCTGTCCTCGACCGCCGCGATCGCCTCCAGCGCGTGCTTCTGGTCGCGCTCGTGCAGCAGCACCACGGACATGGCGATCGCGTCGTCGACGACCTCGTCGATGACCGACTGCTGCGTACCGTAGACGGCGCCGATCAGCCGAGGGCGAATGAGCAGGTCACGGGGCAGCAGGCGCTCATGCGTGAGTTCGGCGATCCACTTCAGCACGCCGGCTCGGAGGTAGCGTGCGGGTTCGGTGCCCTGGGTGGTCTGTTCCTCCGTCTGGGACGTGAGGAGGGCGCCCAGGCTGCGCCACGCGGAGCGGGCGGGATCGTGGCCACGAGGCATGTAGACCCGGGGTTCCCCTAGCTTCTTTTCCTGCGGGATGCTGCGTCGCCAGCTGCTCATGGGTTCGCGTGGATGGCTGTTGTGGACCGGCAGGGGATCTCCGTAGCAGAGGACCACGCCGTTTGCGACCTGGCCGTCGTGGTGGAGGCGGATGCGGCGGGACTGCCACGTGTAGAGGTCACGGGGTCCGGTCGGCCTGCATGCCAGGTCGTTCTGTACGTGAGGCCCGCACTGCTCACGGCGCCAGGCGGGCCGGTCGTCCTTGTCGACGACGAAGCCCGACGCGTCGGAGGCGACGAGGTTGAGGAGGAGGGTCTGCTGGAGGTCGTCCCCTTCCGCGAACACTCCTCCGAGGTTTCCGGCCCACCCGACGCCCTGCGGATAGCCCTTGCCACCCTTGACGCGAGGGTCGCCCACTGCGCCGGACTTGATGCCGGAGGTGTCGAAGGCGTGGGCATGGACGAGCCAGCGTGCCGCCTCCGCGAAGGGGAGCGTGTCGACGCCGGGTTGGCGCATCGTGAAGAAGGGGTCGCCGTTGGGAACGTCCGCCACGATGCGGTTCAAGGACGCCACCTCGTCCTTCCCCGTCCGCAGATCGGCCACCTGAAGGAACGGCCGGGTGGGATGGAGGAGGTCGAACCGCTCGCGGTGGCGGTCGAGGTAGGGACCGACGGCGGCCAACGGTTGGGGGCTCTCACTGAGCTCCTGCCAGGCGTCGATGTCCTCGGGGCCGTCCACGGCGTCGTGGAGGATGGCCAGCAGGAGGCGCATCAGCGCGAACTCCTGGGTGGGGACGTCGCCCACGAGCCGCCGGATTTCGGGGGCACGGGCGAAGACCTCCTTCAGCGAGAGTTCCGCTGATGTGCCGTCGCGTAACTGAACGGGCAGCCACGGGCGGGAGACGAGATCGAATCCCGGCACGCCTTTCACCAACCTCACGTCTTCGGCGCCGGCCGGAACCACTTCCAGGCCGTCGGTCTGGGTATAGCGAAGGTCGAAGCCTGCCAGGCGGGTCTGACAATCCTCGTCGAGGACGAGGAAGAGCTCCCCCGCCAGGGTGTGGCTCTCCTTGACCTGCCAGGCGGCCGGGCAGAACTGCTCCAATTCGTCGATCACCCGATCGATGACCCACGGCCGGTAGAAGTGGTAGGACAGGCGCAGTGCACTGGCCGCCACGGCTCGCGCGGCACGGGGCGTCGGTACGGCGTCGGTGGGCAGGTCGAGGCCGCCCAGGCCCCGGTCCAGCCACGGCAGCGTGGTGTACGTGCCGTCGCGGCGGCGCTGGACCACGAGTACCTCGAAGGACTCCTCGCCGTCCCTGACCTGCGCACGGCCCGACCTGGAGTCGTCGGCGTCACCCACACCCGCGTCGATCCACCCGACGAGCGAGCGACCGGGCCTACGGACCTCATCGATGCGGAAGGTCTGTGCTCGCCGGCGCTGCCCGGCCATGGTCTGCTCGTGCGCGGCGAGCGCGGCGTCCATGACCTCGATCCAACTTTCGGGCACCGGGGGCCTGCTCGGTCCGTAGGCGCTCTGCACGAGGGGGCTGATGTGGTCCGGGAGGACGAGGGGAACACCGGCCAGGTGCGGGTTCAGCACGGCCAGGGAGCGCATCAGGGCGTGACTGCCGTACACGGCGGCCGACCCTTCCACGGGCGTCGGTGTCGTCGCTGCCCAGTCGACTCCTGTGATCAGGCATCGAGGCGTGCGCAGCCGAAGGGGCCGTCGGGACTGGCCCTCGCCGCGGTGGTGGCGGTGCAGGCGCCCCATGCGCTGCAGGACCAGGTCGACGGGGGCCAGGTCGGTGACCAGGAGGTCGAAGTCGATGTCGAGCGATTGTTCCGCGACCTGGCTGGCGACGACGATGTGGCGACCTGCCGGACGGGCTCCGGAGGGCCCGAAGAGTTCCACGAGTCGGTCGTCCTTGCGGGCACGATCAAGGTCCACGAACCGCGAGTGGGCCACGGTGACCGTGTCCGGGCCGAACCGCTCCCGGAGCACCTCGGCCGCCTTCAGGACGCGGTCCACTGTGTTGCGGACCACCAGCGCGCAGCCTCCACCGGCGAGTTCGGCCTCCAGCCGGTCCGCGAGGGCGCCGAGGCCGTCGTCGAGTCGTTCCAGCCGGATTTCGGTACGCCGGTCGGCCGCTGCCGCGGGACGGCCGGTGGCGGTGGTGTTGTCGGCGCAGACCACGCTGATCAGCGGATAGGACGTCTCCTCCGCGAATCCGCGGAGGCCTTCGTCCGCTCCGGAGTAGGCGAGCGCCAACGCCTGACGGCGGTCTGCGGGCAGGGTCGCCGAGAGCATGATCACGGGCACCTTGTACGCACCGAGCCAGGAAAGGACGCGTTCGAGGTACTCGTTCATGTAGGCGTCGTAGGCGTGGACCTCGTCGATGACGACGACTTTGCCCGCCAAGGCCAGGTGCCGCAGCGCCAGATGCCTGCTTTTGAGGCCGGCGAACAGCAGTTGGTCGATGGTTCCGACGACGAAGGGCGCCAGCATGCCCTTCTTGCGGCCCCGCAGCCACTGGTGTGCGACGAGTTCGGAGGCGGCTGCGCGCTGGTCGGTTCGTTCGGAGCGAATGGATTCGGCGGCCCCGTCGAGATCGACCGCGGCGATCGTACGGGCGCCCGCGCGCAGATCGTGCGCGAAGTCGTCGTTGAGGAAGGCCTTGGAGTGCGCCAGGGAGACGGTGCGTTCCTCGTCTCCGGGAAGCCGGCGCAGCCAGTGGCGTAAGCGGCCGTACATGGCGTTGGCCGTGGCGCGCGTGGGCAGGGCGACGAAGCACCCCCCGGCGCGCGTACGGGAGGCGAAGACCTCGGCGACCGCGAGGGCGGCCTCGGTCTTCCCCTCACCCATCGGCGCCTCGATGATCATCAGCCCGGGGTGCGTCGCCGCTTGCGCGAGGCGCAGCGCCTCTTCCTGGAGGGGGCGTGGCGCGGCGAGGGCGAATCGGGCCTTGAAGAGATCGGCGGCGCTTTCGGTCACCTCGTGTGGGGACCAGGGGGCCGGGAGTTCGATGCCGCGCCACGCGGATTCGATCCGATCCGCATCGCTGCGTGGTCGCTCTTCGGGAAAGAGCAGGAAGAGATCCGAGTTGCTGGCGATCCAGTCCGCCATGATGACCAGCGCGCTGAGCACGACCTGGGCGGGCTGGGGCAGCTTGACGGTCCGCCAGTCGTCAAGGCGGTCCCGTGCGCCGTATGCCGTGGCGCAGGCGTCAAGCAGTTCCGTCTGGACGCCGCGCCACAGGTGCTCACTGCAACCGGGCGTCCGCAGCAGCTCGGAGTGCTGGTGGAGGTACGGAAAGGCGTCGTGCCCGGGCGGCACTCCGTGGTGTCCCCCCACGGCGACCGCGAACGCCATTGCGCTCCGGGGGGACCATCCCCGGCGCTCCAGCCACTCCTCCAGGATGACCTGGCCGGCCAAACCGTGGGAGGCCCGCTTGCGCGAGTCCCCGAACTGCTTCGCCGTCGGCATGTCCAGCCCCGCGTCGCGCATGCGGGAGGCCAGCTGGTCTACCTGGCAGGCGAAGACAGGGGTGGCCTTCCCGATGTCATGGATCGCGGCCAGCCACACCACGAGCACCCGGGCGTCCGCATCCCCGCCGGGCAGGCTCTCGGCGATCAGGGCGCGCACGTTGTGCGGGACCCATTCGTCCCACAGCCGCTCCACCATCGCGGCCGAGTCGGCCATGTGCCTCCAGAGTTGGAGCCACTTCTCGGTGTCCCGGTCGTGCTTGGCCCAAACCGAGCGAGCTGCCCTCGTCAGCCCGGCACTCCAGTGTGGAGTGTCGTGATGCATCGAAATCCCCCCAAGGATCACGGTGTCGATCGATCGGTGGGAGCGGGCGCCCCCTCACTCTCCCGTGAGTTGTGGGGAGCCCGCTCATGATCAAGGCATCAGGGACGCCCCGAACCTCATTCCGAGACAATCACTCGTGTGGGTGATGGGCGCACGACGATCAACAGCACGATCACGACGACGGTGATGAACGTGCCGCCGCGGATCCAGACATCCACCGGGACCTGAGAACCCGCACCCCCGGCGAGCACGGCAACGAGTACGGGCAGCAGCCACGACCGTGACTGCTGCCCGCTGACGACCAGGGAAGCCCGGGCCGCTAACCTTGCGAACATCGCTTCTCCTTACGCGATTCTGGGTCGAGCTCGCTTGATGTCTTGGCGGACGGGCGGGCTCGGCCCGCGCGAGGACGCGCGGGCTTGTCGGGGCGACGCAGGTGCTCCTGAGGCCCCGTCGGGCGCAGACGCTACAGCACCTTTAAAGATCCTTTCACGCTGTCGCAAGAACTCTTCGGACTCCTGGTTCAGGCCTCTGGTGGGGTTTCGCGCTGAACAGGCACAGTTGCGAGCAGGCAGCGAAAGAGTGTCCATCAGTCAGTGGCCATCCCCACCGAAGCGGGGAGCAACGGCGCGCTGAGCACGCACAAGGGTCATCCCCGCGACACAACGGGGAACAGAGCCAACTCGAGTGCAAGACCGTCCACGAGCGCCCTCTCCAGAAGAGTACTGCTCGACCTCGCCCGTACATGGCCGATGTGCTCAGATCGCCCACAAGACCCCAAGCGGCAGGCTCCAGCCCCACATGCAAACGCCTCGCGAACGGCATCACCAAGTCACAGCTGTGCCCTTCCTCTTCGTGGTCGGCGGGCGGGTGCCGGCGTCGAACCTGTTCACTCCGTCGGTGATCTCCTGCTATGTGTAGTGGGTGATGCCGGTGCCCTCGGGCGGGCAGCGAGGAGCGCAACGGCAACTCCTGCCGACTCCACCCCTTGCTGCGAAGTACGCGAGCCTCGGGGTCATGGAGGTGGCGTTCCGCGCGGCCCACGTCCGCATCCGGGCGGGTAGCCTGCCCAACCTGAAGTCGCCGACGTACCGGCAGGCCCCGCCCACCCCGACGTCGGGCAGGCCGAGGCTCCAGGTCGTCTGAGTCGGATCGCCAACCGCGAGGCCCGGAGCCGGACCCGTGAAAGACGGAAGGCCCCCACCGAAGTGAGGGCCTTGCGCGCCTGCGTCGCAGAAGGGTCTTCCCGGAGCATCCACCGGGCCCGGACGGGCGCGGGTGCATCGCCCTGCGCCGGCCGACCGTGTCTCCGATGTGCGAAGTGCTCACCCCTTATGAGGCGGGAATGACCCAATCGATCGGTTCCTTGAGCCCCTCGGGTGCGTACACGACCCGCGACGGCCGCTTGTCGCCGGGCACCGGGTACGGGATCTTGCCCCGTACACAGTCACCCTGCTTGACCGCCGTGTCGAGGCTGGGGAACTCCGGTTTGGGCAGGTCCCCGCCGTTGAGCCCGGTGACCTTGATGCGGGTCCCGTCCTCGTAGGCGAGAGACCAGGGGAACTGGCTGACGCTGAAGGTCTTGGGCGCGGTGTTGCAGACCTTGACCTCGGCAGTGGCCCAGGCATCACCACCCAGTGTCTTGCGATCGGGAGGCTGAGGCCCTTCGGCGGGCTGGGTGTAGGCGAGGACGACGACGGTGAACTTCGTGTCGGCGTTGGTGATCTCCACGACCTCGCCGACGGGGAACCGCGTCTTGGCCTGCGTTGGCGAGGGAGCCGGCGAACTGTGGACCGTCCCCGACGCGCCCGCGGAGACCTCGGGAGTGGCCTGGCCCTTGGACGAGACAGTGGCGTCCGAAGCTCCGCAGGCGGTGAGCGCGGCGAGGGCGAGCGTCGTGCTCAGTGATGCCGTGATGGTGGTGCTGTGTCGCATGGTCCCCCCTGGACGTGCGTGGTGAAGGGCCAGCATGACGGATTATCAACGCTGCGCGCACCGCCCCCGCTCGTCGCAGCGGACAGCACAACGAGCTCCCCGGCGGGTGCGGGGTGGCTTCCGCCGATGCCTTGATCACAGAGGCAGGCCTCTCGCGCCCTTCACCTGCGGGGGAGCGGCCCCATGAAGATCGACCGTCAAGTGCAAGCGGCATCGGCGGGGCTCAGCCGCGCCGTGCGCACCAGTGCCGTTCGTCGTGGCACAAGGGTCGCACGCCGCCGCTCGACTTCAACCGACAACTGCTGGGCCCGCACAATATGCTTTTGCGACATTTTGATCTCAAAAGAATGGTATGAGTTTTCTATTCCGAATGTCGGATTCGATGAAGCTGGTCCGTCAGCGCCCTCCGCCGACATAGACTCCCAGCTCAGAAAGTCTGCTCCCCGCATGCGCGGGGATGGACCCGACCAGTCCGGCCGGGCCGCAGGCGACGCCGACTGCTCCCCGCATGCGCGGGGATGGACCCGCCCTGTACCTCGCCCTGAGCGAGACCGCCCCGCTGCTCCCCGCATGCGCGGGGATGGACCCTTGCCGAGCTCCTCGGGGTTCAACAGGTGGGACTGCTCCCCGCATGCGCGGGGATGGACCCTTCGACGTTCCGAACTTGCGAGTTCAGACCCTCTGCTCCCCGCATGCGCGGGGATGGACCCGCCTTCGTGGAACTGCACAAGGCGTGGGCTTCCTGCTCCCCGCATGCGCGGGGATGGACCCCACAAGGACCGGGACGGTAATCACCGCCCACACCTGCTCCCCGCATGCGCGGGGATGGACCCGCCGTCGCACGACGCCTCGGAATCATCACCCGCTGCTCCCCGCATGCGCGGGGATGGCCCCCCCCGCGCCGCAACTTCGGTACGGACGAAGAGAACTGCTACCCGCACGCGAAGGAGTGTCTTCCAGGGCCTGCCGACGATCAGGCCGTCCGGTGTACAGCAGAGGAGTTCGGTGCAGCGGCACCAGTTCGATCCTCGGCCGCTGCTCAGCAGCCGATGACACACCGTCATCGATCCGGTGTTCCGGAGGAACGGGCCCCAGAGGGCCCGGATCTACGGAAGGGTTGTGTGGGCGGGTCGTCGTGCCGCCGTCGCGCGGCCGGTGTGGGTCCCAGCCTTCCGGCTGGGACCCACACTCCGTCAGTCGTTGATCTTGTTGAGGAGGTAGGTGGTGACGGCGCGGACCGCTCCGGAGACGGCCGCGCCGATCACGGCCAGGGCGATGTTGGTGCGGGACGTGCCGGGCTTGCCGGTCCTGGGCTGGTCCATCACTGGCTCCTGGGGTCTGGGCCCACCGTGGCGTTCGCGACTCCGACAGCGGGCCTTGGGTTACCAACTCGCCGTGTGCGGTGGTGAAATAACGGTCCCCCGTTCGCGGGGCACCGGGGAGTGACGGCGGGGTTGTCCGGGGGTAACGCGGCTGTGACGGGGTTTGTCCCGGAGGAATCGAGGGCGGGAGGGGAATGCCACCACGAGCTCGGGCCGGTAGGCCATGGGGGCCGTTGCAGGGCGAAACCGAGGAGATCAACGAGGTCGCCACTCTCTTGAGGGAGTGGATGGACGAGGCTTCGATCAATGTGAAGACGCTCCACGGCCTGCTGACCGACGATCACTTCTCCCCGGTACCCGGAGCTGACGCGGGCGCCTCCCGGGTACCGCCGGCGCGCAGGATGTACGAGTTCCTGAACGGCAAGATCCTGACGAGGGAGATGGCCGAAGCGGTGATCGACGTCACCACCCGCGACGCCGCCCTGGAGCAGGCACGCCTCACACGGGTCCGAAGCCTGTTCAGGAAGATCGACGAGGACCCGACGCCCGCCGCTGTCGACGGCGCCGTCTTCCGGGAACTGCAGCGGGCCAGGAAGGACATCGCCACCGCGCAGGGCGAGATCGACACGCTCCGCCACGCACAACGGCTCAGCGATCAGGCGTGCTTCGCCGCCCAGGCCGTGGCCATCACGATGCACTTCCAGTTCGACGAGATGCGCAACACCATCGACTCCTTGACCCGCGAGCGGGCACGGCTCAAGGCGCAGGCCGCCTCCCTGCCCGCTGCCCAGGCCCAGCTGGTGGTGTTGCAGTCGCGCCTGGAGCGGGCGCGGCGCAGCAGGGACGCCACGGCCGCGACGCTCAGGGAGGCGGAGCGGGACCGCGACGCGGCGCGCAAGGTGGCGGACGAGGCGACACGGCTCCTGCTGGAGAAGGAGAGGGAGATCGCCCGTCTGCGCGAGGCGGCGGCCGAGACCGTCGTGGTCGAGGAGCCGGCGGCGCGGCCCGAGGCGGACCCGGCCGAGGAGCCGGCAGCGGTCCCTCCGGAGTACGAGTCCGATGTCCTGGACACGGCGGAGATCGCGGTGGACATCGCGCGTGAGCGCCTGGAGCGCAACCGGGAAGCGGTGGGGGAGGCCAGCAAGGAGCTCGGCCTCGTCCGTCCCGCGGACAAGCCCTATATCGTCGGGGTCGTCGTGCCGCCACCCCGCGAGGGGTTGTCCCGTACAAGCCCGGACAACCTCCTGACCGGCCAGGACACGACAACGCCGCCCCCGTCCGAGGCCTCGGGACACCCGGCCGCGGCCGCGCCGCCACCCGAGTCTCTCCGGCCGCCGCGGCCCAGGGACGGCGAGGAGGACCGCGGTACCCGAACCCGAACCCGGGAGCGGCTCGTGATGGCCGTCGTCTGTACGGCCGTCACCCTGTGCTCGTTCAGCGCGAGTGCCGCACTCCTGGTCCTGCCACAGATCCGCGACAGCCTGTCCCTGACGCCGAACGCCACCCACTGGGTGATCGCCGGTGACCTCGCGGGGCTGGCCGCAGGGTTGTTGTGGTGCCGCCCCGTGCAAGCCAGGGCGACCGGCCGGAGCCTGTTCCTCACCGGCGCCCTCGTCCTCGCCGCGGGCTGTTTCCTCGCCGTGCCCCCTTGGGGGCCGGGAGCTACCTGGCTGGCGGTCGGCCGCGTCCTCCAAGGGCTCGGGCAGGGCCTGCTCCTGGCCTCGCTGCTGCCGCTCGTCGAGTCCGTCCGGACCGGCCGCCCACGGCCCGGAAAGACGGGTTACGCCTTTCCCGGCACGGCGTGGTCCCGGTGCGCGGCCGCCTTCGCCGTAGCGGGTCTGGGCACGGGAATCGCGGCGGCCGTGACGACGCGGTGGTGGGGCTGGGAGTGGATCTTCCGGGGTCCCCTGTGGCTGAGCGGTCTGTTGGCGGTCGCGGCCTTCCTCGCCCTGCCGCCCGACCCCGCCGGGGTAGAGGGCCGCAGCGGCGTGCGCCGCACGACCAGGCTCCACCTGCTCGTGACGGGAACGCGCCTGGCGGGCCTGCTCATCGCCCTCGTCGGCATCGGGCAGGCGTACTCCCGCACGTGGCTGTCCCCGTTCGTCCTCGTCCCGCTCGCCGCCGGCCTCTACGCCGTCCTCGTCTCCACGACCTGGAACCAGGAGGCGTCGTACCGGCGTGGCGAGGAGGGCCGGCGCGAACTACCCCCGGATCTGCCGTTCCCGTCCCAGAACCTGGTGGCCGTCCTCGACGGACAGGTCCTGTACGTCGCCCCCGTGTACCTGGTCCTCCACCTGTACGACGCCCTCGGCCACGAGGTCCTCGCCACCGCGGCCCTGATGTGCGCGGTGATCATCCCGCAGGCGGCGGCGAGCTGGGTCGATCACGACTTCACCCTCCTGGGCCGGCGCCGCCTGCACGCCCTCGGCCTGCTCTGCGCGGCGGGCGGCCTGCTGTGGACCTCCTGGGCCGGCGGAGCCGGCGGCGGGAGCCTGTGGGGGGTGCTGACGCCGCTGGTCGTGATCGGCGTCGGCTCCGCGGCGATCCGCCTGGGGCAGGCACCCCCGACGGCGTCCTTCCCCCAGGCGCTCTGGTCGACGACGTGCGCGGCGGGCGCCCTGGGGGTGGCCGTTGCCGGCACGATCGCCGACGTCCTGCTGACGGGATACCGCCATGGTGGCGTGGCGGCGACGGACCAGCAGATCTTCGCCCACGCCTACGGCGACGTCCTGTCGGCCGTCGTGGTGTGCGCGCTCGTCGCCTTCCTCGTCGTCGCGGGGTGGCCGACGGCATCGGGCGGACCCGCACGCCCGTTGCCCGCCTTCCTCGACGGACTTCCCGGCTGGACCACCGCCCTGGTCGTCTCGCTGGTGCCGGCGGTACTGGCGGCGATCGGCGCCGCGGGGTTCCGTCGGGCACTGGACACCGATCCGCAGCCGGACGTCGGCTTCCTCGCGCTCTACGTACTCCTGGGCCTGACCGCCCTGGTCGTGATCACGTCCACCACGGTCGTCGGGGCCGCGAGCGTCCTGGACGAAGCGACATCGGGCAAGCCGTGGACCCTCTACAGCGACCTGTTGACCTTCGTCTCCATCGCCGGAGCGATCGCCGGAGTGCCGCTGGGCGCCTTCGTCGGCCTCGGACCGCTCACGACGGCCGGAGTCCTCTTCGCCGACTTCGTCGGCCTCTACTGACCCCCTACGGCCGCACGCCGCTCCGCGCGGCTCCACTCCGCCGCCGCACTACGAACGGGGGCTCCCGGTCCGGGAGCCCCTTCCCGAAAGGCTCCGCGACCCGCATCGAAGCCCCGGCCACCCGCCATGCGGAGCGTCGGCCTCCACCGCTTCGTCCCGAACCCTCCTCAGGCCGACCGCGCCCGCCCGGCGGACTCCACGACCGCGGCCAGGAGGCGACGTACCGTCTCCAGCTCGCTCGCCTCGAAGCCCTCGGCGGCTTCGACCACCTCGCCGATCGCGGCCCCGAAGAAGGCCCACCCGAGTTCCCTGGCCCCGCGTCGCCGATCGGCGGTGTCCCTGCTGCGCCGGACCAGTGGGAGCCGCTGCGGCCGATCCACCAGCGCGGTGGTCCCGGCCGAGTTCAGGCGCAACTGCTCGCCGAGCCACCCGGGCGTCGGGTACGTACCGGCCCGCGCCGCGTCCAGTAGCTGGATCACCGCGCACATCGGTGGGATGCAGCCCGTGGTGCGCGGCGAACTCGGCGCCGAGCGGGCCGAACTGCACAATCACCCGCGCGCAGCCCCATCATCAGGTCCCGATCATCAGAAATGCGCGGCGTTGGAGTGGGCTGCGGGCATTGCTGGCGATTTGCTCTATCTAGTCTTTTTGCCGGAATCGGTGAAAGTGGTCGTAAGCAGCAGACAGGCTGCGTAGAGTCGCAGGTCAGGAAGCCTGCTCCCCACACCCGCGGGGATGACCCCGGGTTCCTTCCCGGCAGCCACTGGACCATGGCCTGCTCCCCACACCCGCGGGGATGACCCCGTAAGGGCGACGCCGACGAGCGCGTCGCAGCCCTGCTCCCCACACCCGCGGGGATGACCCCGACCCGCAGCAGGATGTTGAAGATTTGCAGAACTGCTCCCCACACCCGCGGGGATGACCCCGCCAAGGGGATCCCGGAGGTCAACGCCCAGATCTGCTCCCCACACCCGCGGGGATGACCCCACCAAGCGCGCACCCCTCCACGACGAGAACGCCTGCTCCCCACACCCGCGGGGATGACCCCCAGCGTGCTGGCCCAGACCGATTCTGAGTCCGCTGCTCCCCACACCCGCGGGGATGACCCCTCCCGGCCAGTCATCCTCTCAACTCCGAGGATCTGCTCCCCACACCCGCGGGGATGACCCTCGGGCCTTTCGTGTGGCGGGCGGTGAATTCGGCTGCTCCCCACACCCGCGGGGATGACCCTGACCATCAGCACGTCTGCGATCAGGTGTAGCGCTGCTCCCCACACCCGCGGGGATGACCCCGACCGGCCACCCATCACCCCGCCCGCGAAGGCCTGCTCCCCACACCCGCGGGGATGACCCCTGGTTCCCGTCCTCGTCACGGGCCCACTTCGTCTGCTCCCCGCACCCGCGGGGATGACCCCGGCGTCACCACCGCATCGGCCATCGACCGCGGCTGCTCCCCGCACCCGCGGGGATGACCCCTCGGCGAGCTGCCGCTGTGGATGGACTACACCCTGCTCCCCGCACCCGCGGGGATGACCCCTCTCATCGCGTTGATGACCGCGCTTCAGGAGACTGCTCCCCGCACCCGCGGGGATGACCCCGCGACCCCGGCGTCGGTGAGGCCGGCCTCGAACTGCTCCCCGCACCCGCGGGGATGACCCCTGCTGCTGTCGCAGCGCGGGGTGTTCGGTGCGCTGCTCCCCGCACCCGCGGGGATGACCCCGACGTACGACGACGGCCCCGTCCGGGGGCGCTCTGCTCCCCGCACCCGCGGGGATGACCCCAGGATGGCGGCGGTAGGGTCGTCAGTTCGATGCTGCTCCCCGCACCCGCGGGGATGACCCCACAGGGCTACGTCCGGTCCATCACGGCACTCGCTGCTCCCCGCACCCGCGGGGATGACCCCGGCGACGACGACGCGATCGACCTGCACTTCGGCTGCTCCCCGCACCCGCGGGGATGACCCCAACACGGGCCAGCGCCGGCGTACCTGGCCCTACTGCTCCCCGCACCCGCGGGGATGACCCCTGGGCGAGCGCGATCACGGGGATCTCGAACTCCTGCTCCCCGCACCCGCGGGGATGACCCCGCGGCCTGCTGCACGGGCCGGTAGGCGTCGTGCTGCTCCCCGCACCCGCGGGGATGACCCTTTGTCTCGTCTGGGAATTGGTGGGGGTGCTCCCTGCTCCCCGCACCCGCGGGGATGACCCCCGGCCGGCGCAGATGCGGCCCGTCGATGGGGTCTGCTCCCCGCACCCGCGGGGATGACCCCGCCATCAGGTCGATCGGTTCGCCGGGCGGGGCCTGCTCCCCGCACCCGCGGGGATGACCCCGTGCCGGCGGTCCTGGTCACGGCGCACGCCTACTGCTCCCCGCACCCGCGGGGATGACCCCCCCGCCCCGGAACGGCAGCAACAGGTGTTCCTGCTCCCCGCACCCGCGGGGATGACCCCTCCGGGTGGACCTCGCTTCCGGCGACCGGGGCCTGCTCCCCGCACCCGCGGGGATGACCCCCAAGACCACCACGGACCGGTATTCGACCGTCGCTGCTCCCCGCACCCGCGGGGATGACCCCCGGTATCCGCCGTACTTGTTGATGACGTACAGGCTGCTCCCCGTACCCGCGGGGATGACCCCTCTTCGACGTCGCCGGCGCGCATCTCCGCCGGCTGCTCCCCGCACCCGCGGGGATGACCCCGATCTGGCGCTGGGCCTCCGAAGGCCGCCTTGCTGCTCCCCGCACCCGCGGGGATGACCCCCTGGTCGTGCAGGACCTGCCAGGCGTCCGCGTCTGCTCCCCGCACCCGCGGGGATGACCCCTACGGCCTGATCGGACGCAACACCCCGGTCAGCTGCTCCCCGCACCCGCGGGGATGACCCCGCTGTCGGCGTCCGGCCGCTGGGTAACGAAGACTGCTCCCCACACCTGCGGGGATGACCCCATCCGCCAGGTGCTGCGCCACAACCCGGAGGCCTGCTCCCCGCACCCGCGGGGATGACCCCAGGGCGCCGCCGCCCACGATGACGCCGAGGACCTGTTTCTCGCACCCGCAGGGATGACCCCGACGAACCGCTGGACGGACTCCTCTCCGACGAACTGCTCCCCGCATCCGTGGGGATGACCCCTACGAGGTCGACCAAAGCCTGTTCCGTAACTGCGCAGGGCCACTTGTCGATCCCGGATCGGACCGTGTCAGTGGCTGGTGCCAGGATCAAGGGGTGCTGATCAAGGGATTTGAAGCCGACCCGTTGGTGGCGGGCGAGTCACTGCTTGCCCGTTCGGGCTTCTGGTCGAACCACCTTCTGATGATGTGCAGCGACGGGGGGTGTGCCGAGCGGCCGGTTCCTGAGTGGTTCGGCGATGACGGGGCCGATACCGATGCCCTGTCCGAGGCCCTCTTCGATCCCGAACACTGGCCGGTGTTTCGGGTGCCCACCGAAACCGGTCCTGGGGCCGTGGTGATCTACCGGAACCTGGACGGCGACTACGGCATCGACTATTTCCTCACCCATCCTGGCAGGAACGACGTCCAGCAGATCGCGAGTTGGGACGGAGATTTCAGGGGCAATGGGCTGACGTGGCGCGAACTGGTCCGCATCGCGGACACCCCCTCCTCCGGTATCGAAGGTGTCCAGGGCGCTGAAGCCCGCCTTCTGCTGGTTCTTCCTCTTCTTGCCGACCCGGATGTGCCAGAAGAGGCGCCGGCCAGGCTCACCTCCGCCCTGGTGATGGTCGGCGCGCCGCATGACACTGCCTCCCACACGGCGGAGCACCTGTTGGCCCACCTCACGAGAAGATCCCTGCACGATCCCACGTGGGAGTCTCCGCTCAGCGGAGGCTGTTTCCCGCGCCCGCAGGGATGACCCCCGCACAGGCTTGCCCAGCGACCCGGCGTCGGCCCGGTTCACTCGGCCGCAGGGACGACACCCACTCGTAGAGCACTCACTCGGGGCGCACCGTTGTGCCCGCGCCCGCGGGGTGGGCACGGCAGATCAACATCAAGACAGGTGAGCACTACTGCCCACCGCGACAGCGGCGGTGGATCCAGAGGCCAACGCTTCCCGCCGACCGCCTACGACGTGTCGGAGCCGCCCCTGCGGATGCGCCCCCTCGCGTCGGCTGTCGTCCCGCCCGGGTGCCGCCGGCGCCGATGACCGCAGCCGGCGGCAAGCCGCCCCCTGCGGTGCAGGGGGCGGGTGCGACGCGCGATACTGGCCGCATGGCGCAGCTGTCCTCTCCCGTCCCTCCGGCCAAGGCCGGCGCGGTCCTGCGCGCCCGGTACGCCGACCGTCTGCCGGCCTCCCTCGCCGAGCTGGCCGGGCCCACCGCCGGGCCCGTCACCCTGCCCCCGCACGTCGCCTGGTCGGGGCTGCGCACCTACGACCTGGACCGGCCGCGCCAGCGCATGAGCCTCTACCGCACCGTCCTCGCCGAAGGCCTCCGCGACGACCTGACCACCCTCCTCGATCGGCGCCTGCTGATCGCGCAGTGGCCCGTCCTGCGCACCCTGGTCAGCCGCCACGTCCGGCAGGTCTGGGAGGACGCCTTCCCGCAGCTCGCCGCCCGCGCGACCACGGCCGCGTAGCCGCCGGGGTGAACCTCAGCGCCCTGCACCGCCGGCTGCTGGCCGACGTCATCGCCATCGGCAGCCCGTACCCCCTGGTGATCACCGGCGGCTACGCCGTCCAGGCCCACGGCCTCGTCGACCGCCTCAGCCAGGACCTCGACGTCGCCACCGAGAACCCCGCCCCCATGGACGACATCGCCACCGACCTCGTCCACGAGCTGGCCAAACGCGGCTGGCGGGTCGAGGTCCTCGGCGTCGACCCGCTGGCCGCCCGCCTCATGGTCACCGACCCCCGCGACGGCGAGCGGTGCGAGGTCGACGTACTCAAGGAGAACCTCTGGGCGGACCCGAAGCCCACGGAGTACGGGCCCGTCCTCGCCCTCGACGACGTCATCGGCACCAAGGTCCGCGCCCTGGCCGACCGCGGAGCCCCCCGCGACCTCATCGACGTCCACGCCGCCCACCGCCGCCACCACCGCGCCTTCCCGGACCTGGAACGCCTCGGCGCCCGCCACGGCCGCGACGAGTTCCGCCTCGACGACCTCCACGCCCGCCTGATCGGCGCCGACTGGTACGACGACGAGGAGTTCACCGCCTACGACCTCGACGACGAGGCCATCGCCACCCTCCGCGCCTGGGCCCGCACCTGGGCCACCGACCTCGAAACCCGACTCGACACCGCCCGCGACGAGCCGTCCTAGCCCCGCCGCGGCACGCGAGCCGGCCGCTACCCTCGGACGCCAGGGGGCCGGCCGCGCGGCGGGCCGAGGACGAAGCGGTGCGGGAGCGTGCGTGGTGACCGAAGCCAAGCTGGTACGGGACCGGATCCCAGAGATCATCCGCGCGACCGGGGCCGAACCGGAGGTCTACGTGGCCGATCCGGCCGAGTACCGTCGGCGCCTTCGCGCCAAGCTTGCCGAAGAAGTCGCCGAGTACATGGAGGCGGACGATACGGACGCCCCCGAGGAGCTCGCGGACGTCCTGGAGGTCGCCTTCGCGCTCGCGGCGGACCTCGGGATCGACGCCGATGGGCTGGAGAGGCTCCGGGCGGCCAAGGCGGAGCAGCGGGGTGGATTCGCGCAGCGCATCGTCTGGACCGGCAACCGCTGACCCGCGCTCCGACGGATCGCCGGTCGGACAAGATGATCTACGGTGTGTCGGTGAATGCCTTCCCACCACCGCGAATCGCGGCGAACGAACTTCGGCCCGGCCGTCATTGGTACGTCACGGCAGGCGTGATCGCCGTCGTGCTGATCGTGACGGGTGTGGTCATCGGTGCCCTCCGGATCGGCCACACGATCGACGCCGTGGACACCGACCATCGGTTCGTCGACGGCGACGTCGTCACCGTTCGGCTGGAGCCGGGAAGCGAGAAGTCCATCTGGCAGCGGGACGAGCCGTTCGGCCCGTACGCCACCCCGACGTGCGGCATCACCGGTCCGGGCGAGCCCGGTCTCACCGAACCGGTGATCGACGTGTTCCTCACCCGTAACGAGGAGTGGAATCCGCTCCACGGCATCGACGTGACGGAAGCGGGCGAGTACCGGATCACCTGTTCGTCCGAGGTGCCCACCAAGTACGCCATCGGGGACTCCGTGGGCTACTTCTCGCTGGCCGGCTGGTTGGTACTGGCCGTCGCCCTCCCCGTCTTCGGCGTCACCCTCTGCGTCGTCATCGTCCTCGTCACCGCCTTCCGTCGCCGGCGCCATCGCAAGCGGCTCCTCGCCGAACGCCACGGCTCCGGTGGGGGCAACCCCGCGCACGCCGGTCCGAGCAGCGCCGGCGCCGGCGTACGGTGAGACCCGCCCCGCATCCCGAGGGCGAGCCGGCCCACCGGGCCACGGACGCCCTCGACCTGCGGCGGGATGCCGGCGGGCCACCAGGGCGGACGCATCGACGACCCCGCAGCGTGCGGCCACGGTTCCGCGTCGGCCCTTGACCCTCACGTGGCGTCAGGCCGCATAGTCGGTGCCGTGGAAGATCACTGGACCGTGGGGCGCGTGGCCGAGTTGGCCGACGTGAGCGTCCGCACGCTGCATCACTACGACGAGATCGGGCTCGTGCGCCCGTCGGCGCGGACCGCGGGTGGGTACCGCGCCTACTCGGCGGACGACGTCGAGCGGCTGCGGGAGGCGCTGGCCTACCGGCGGCTGGGCTTCGGTCTGCGGGAGGTCGCGGAACTGGTCGGCGACCCGACCGCCGACGCGGTCGCGCACCTGCGCCGACTGCGTGGCCTGCTGCTGGAGCGGCGTGATCGTGCCGGCGCCATGGTGGCGGCCATCGACAGGGAACTCGAGGCACGCGCGAGGGGGCTCAAGGTGACACCGGAGGAGCAGTTGGGGATGCTCGGCGCACGGCTGTACGACGCGATCGGCGGCGCCTACACGGCGACGCGGCGCACCGATCCGCGGATCGCCGCGCAGATCACGGACGCGCTGGGGGACGCGCGGACGGTACTGAACGTCGGGGCCGGCACCGGCTCCTACGAGCCTGCCGACCGCGAGGTGATCGCGGTGGAGCCGTCGAAGGTCATGCGGCGCCGGCGGCCCGCCGGCTCGGCGCCGTGCGTGGCCGCCGCCGCGGAGAGCCTGCCGTTCGAGGACCGCTCCTTCGACGTCGCCATGGCCGTCTCCACCGTTCACCACTGGGCGGACCCGATGGCGGGGCTGCGCGAGATGCGGCGCGTGGCCCGCCGCGTGGTGGTGCTGACGTTCGACACCGACGAGGCCGGATGGCAGGACCGGTTCTGGCTCACCCGCGACTACCTGCCCGAGTTCGCCGGCATCCTCGCGGGATTCCCCTCACTCGCGGGGATGGCCGACGCGATCGGCGCCCGCGTCGAGCCGGTGCCCGTTCCGTGGGACTGTGCGGACGGCCTGTTCGAGGCGTACTGGCGCCGCCCGGAGGCCTATCTGGAGGAGCACGTCCGCCGCGCGATGTCGGTGTGGACGAGGGTCGGGCCCGACGCCGAGCAGCGGGCGGTGCGGAGCCTCCGCGAAGACCTCGACTCCGGCCGGTGGGCCGAGCGCAACAGCGACCTCGCCCACCTCGACACGGCAGACCTCGGCCTCCGCCTGCTCACGGCCTGAACGGGGCACCGCTACGGTCCGGAACGGCCCTGGGTACTCCTCGTGGCCGTCCGCGGGCGCGTCTGGATCGCGGAAGCGACGCACGCCTCGGCCGGGGTCGCCGGAACTTGTCCGGCAAGACCGGAGAGGCCCGCGCAGCCGGCGAACCGGGCGCTCATCGTGGTGCGCGAGGCGCCGAGGCTGGGGAATCCCCTCGGCCGTGCCGCGGCGAGAAAGTTGACTCGGTGTTGGGGCGTGCGGCAACAGGTGTCGCTTCACACCCCAACTCGGTCATACGCCTACTGCGCTTGGCGGAGGGAGCCGATGATTACGCCGTCACGCTCCCGCCGCCATGCGGTCCAGCCGTCAGCCTGCGACCCGGCTGCGGCGACGGCTGCCCCTGACGGAGTTCGATAGGGCTTGCCCTGGAACGACAGCCAGCCGTTGGACAGCACCGTTGCCTCGTGTCGCACCCCGAGGCGAGGGCGGGACCAGTAGAGCACCTCGCCGACCCTCAGATCGCCGGTCTCGATCATTGGCGAGAGCCCTCCCGGAGTCGTCTGCGTTGCGGGGCTGGTCGTGCCTCCTACCGGACTGATGTCGATGTGCACGTCGTCGCCGACTGTCCTGGTCTCCACGGTGACGCCGGGAATGGCAACACGGATGATCACACTCAACAGACCCTCCCAGGTTTGCAAATCTCTCTCTTCTGAGAAGCTACTCCTTGCGGGAGGTCTTCGCAACAGGCTTTGGGAAACGGGTAGTTCCTGACCACTACGCCGCCCCGAGCGGGGCCGCGCGAATTCGTGTGACAGCGGTGAACCGCTCCACGATCATGGGCCGATGACCATCGAACCGGGCCTCCTCAGCCTGAGCATCGTGTGCCCACCGCCCGGATGTGGACCGTGGGGAAACGCATGACCGTGGACACTATGGATCTCATGCACCGACTCGCCACGCTCTCCCAGGCCGAACGAAGCCGGCTCGTCGCCGGATTCATCGACGACGCCTTCGAAGGTGGTCCTCACGCCAACCCCGAATTCGTGACCCTGATGCGATCCGCCGTGCCCGAGCTCCCCGACGATCCCACGCCCGAACAGATCGAGGCCTGGGTGGAACTCGCCGGACTCTGCCAGGACGCGGACTTCCGTGCCGCGATCCGCCGCACGGCCGAGGACCAGGCGCAGGAACCTTCTCGGCAGGACGTCACCGCACTGCACGACGCCCTCGACCAGGCGATGCGCGAACGGATCGCCGAGGCCGTGTCCGTCGGCCTCCGCCCAGGACGCTTCCCTTGCCGACCTGCTGGGCGACCTCTACGCCGACGCATTCGAGCGGGCCGACGAGGACGATCTGCGCCGTTGGCTCCTCGCCCGCCTGCGGACGACCGCCGACCCGCGGGCGGAGCGCTACTGGCAGCTCCTGGCAACGATCAACGGATGGCCCACGTCTCCCACGCTCGCGCCCGTCCACTCCTGGTTCACCGCCGCCTTCGCCAAGAGCGGGGAAGACCACCACGAAGACCACCACGAAGGACTGATCCGATGAGGACGCGCGAGTTGAGGTTCGGCCTGTACGCGGACGAGCAGGGACTGGCATGGGTCAGGCGACTCGTTGAGGACGCGGCAGGCCCCCGGAGCGCCCGGATCATCGGCGAGACCGTCGCGCGCACCCATCCCGGCGGCGGGCCGTCGACCGCTGACGTGTACGACTTCCTGGCGGAACAATGGGCCGTGGAACATCCCGATCAGAGCAGCGGCGCACGGCAGCCGGTCGAGCTGCGCGTCCGCTTGGCGTGTTCGCTGCGGACATGGCGGGCGGTCCGCAAGACGGTGATCAGGACGCTGTGCCCGGAGGGAACGGCCCCCCACGCCTGCCGTGTTCCGTGGATGGCCTCCTGAAAGGGGTCGCGGCGCAGCGCGGTGTGGTCGGACGGTCGGTGTGCCCCGTGGCGGCCTCCGTGGCGCCTCCGTGGTGTCAGGTGGTGGTGATGGTCTTGAGGGCGAGGGAGCGCAAGGGGCCGATCCGGCGGCGGGCTTCGCCGTGGTAGACGGCGTTCGTCAGGATGACCAGGTAGCGGCCCGCGTCCGGCTTGAGGTAGAGGCTCGTGCCGGTGAACCCGTGGTGGAAGGCGACGTCGCCCGGGGCGCACATCCAGGACAGGCCGCGGTCGAGGCCCGGCTCGATCGGGGCGAACGGGACCATGGAGGCGCGGAGCCGGCCGTGGAGGCGGCCGGCGGGGTCGACGAGGTGATCGGCGTAGCGGGCGAGGTCGCGGGCGGTGGAGAAGACGCCCGCGTGGCCCGCGACGCCGCCGAGGAGGGCGGCGTTGTCGTCGTGTGCCTGCCCCCAGATCCGCGGGGCGCCGGGGATCCGCTGCTCGGTGGGGGCGACCTGCGGGCCACGGGCGACGGGCCCGTACGTGGTGCCGGTCATGCCGAGGTCGTCCCACAGGGCGCGGGCGAGTTCGTCGAGGGGCCGGCCGTGGGTGTGGGCGAGGGCCAGGCCGAGGAGGACGTAGCCGCGGTTGAGGTACCGATGCGTGCCGGGCTCGGCTTCGAGGGGCTCGCGGCACAGGAGTTCGTGCAGGGGCTTCTCGGCGCCGCGGTAGTGGTCGAGGCGGGTGGAGGCCCTCAGCCCGGCGGTGTGGGTGAGGAGCTGCTCGATCGTGGCCTCGCCGCTGGGCGCGGGCCCGTCGATGGCGGGCAGGAACCGGCGCACCGGGGCGGTACGGGCGAGTACGTCGGCGTCGAAGGCCCGGCAGACGAGCGGCCAGGTGGCGACGACCTTCGTCAGGGACGCGACATCGTAGAGCGTGTCCGGGCCCGGGGCGGTGTCGCCGAGTTCGTCGGCGATCCGGCCGGCCCTGAGGAAGCGCGGGGGCTCGCCGAGGGTGCCCAGCGCGATGACGCCGCCGGGGGTGGCTCCGTCGGCGACGGCCCGGTCGAGGGCTTCGCGGAGGCGGGCGGTGTCGGCGGACGTGAACGGGACGAGCTGCGCCATCGGCGGGCCTCCGCGGTGGTGATGCCGGCGCCGAAGGCGCACAGGCGGGGTACGTGGGAGTCCCGTCGGGGGAGGGGAGACGCCCCCACAAGGAGAGCATCTCAGCGACGGGCCTGGCATCCCCGGCATGACGAAGTAGACCGCCCCGGTCTCCGGTTCGGCACCGAACGATGACCGCTCAGCCGGTGCATCGGGGTCGGCGTGCACCGTGGGGCGATAGAGCGGACCACGGGACGTCGGCAGGACCGGGTCGGCCTCGCTCTGCACCACGACTCGCTCGATGAGGCGCGGAGCCGGCGGGATGCCCACCTCGACGAGCTGTGGCGGATGGCCACCGCGGCGCGGTTGCTGCACCGATCGCGGACCCCGCTGTGCACCATCGCGCAGCACACGGGGTACACGTCGGAGTTCGCCTTCGCCAAAGCCTTCAAACGACACTTCGGGTCGCCGCCGGGGGCCTGCCGCAAGCAGGTCAGGACGCGGCGGCCCTTTCGCCCCTCCTCCACGTCGTGAGGGCGGTGCTCTTCCGCCTCGGCGATCAGCCGTCGACGGACCGTCACCTTACCGACACGCCTCAGCCGCAGTCCCACATGAACCGGCCCTCAAGGTGGTCGGAGCTGACGAAGACGTAGCCGCTTCCGTAGCCGAAGTTCAGGAAGAACGGATCGTCCGCCGCCTCGCCCCGGTCCTTGAACTGGCAGAGGAATCGCCAGGAGGAGTCGATGCCGGAGATCCAATGGTTGGGGTAGACGGCCTCGCCTCCCAGGAAGTCCCTGGGCCAATCCTCCTCGGGACAGTCGACGTACGGGCCCTCGCGCCGCAGATACCGGGAGGAGGCGGCTGCCTGGTCCGCCACCGCATCGAGTTCCGGGGGCAGCGGAGTCAGCTCGGTCAGCCATTCGACCGGAACCTCCGTGGCGTCCGGACCCCACCGCCACAGGGTCCTTCCCCGGGTGCCGGGGGAGCCGATCGAGGCGAAGGGCGGTATCCGCCCGTTCGGTTGGACCAGAACGACGGCCCCGCCGTCCTCCGATTCGTTGCCGCTCATCACCATGTCGTCTTCGTGCAGGAACAGGTACGCGAGGCGCACCTCGTCCCCCGGTACCCGGAACTGGGCGATGAACACCAGGGGCTCACCCGAATGCGGATCCACCGGCCAGGCCGGTTCGTCCAGCCAGACCGGTTGCCCGCCGAACTTCGACACCGGCTCGGTGACCGGCTCGGACGTGGCCCGGAAGGACATCCGCAGTCGTGGCAGGAAGCCGGCGTCGTGGTGGCCCGCGGTCCGGCCCGTCTGCTCGTAGATCATGTGTGCGACGCTACTTCACCCCACCGACGGTGCTCGCCGGGGCAGGCTCCCCCCGGTCCTGCCCGACGCGCCAACCCGACGTGGTCGGCCGTGGCCTTCAGGTCCCCGTGGGTTCCTGATCGTCGTGTTCCTGCGCCTGTGCCCAGGTGGTCGCCCATTCGTCGAGCGGACGGAGGGCGTCGCGAGCCCGTGCTGTGAAGGCAACACGAACCGGCGAGTCACTCTTTCGAGGGTCTGACCAATCCGCCGGGTGGGTGCTGCCGAATCCCGGACGTGAGCAGCTTCCGCGACACCCTCTCCCGCGCCGCACGGGGCGCCCTGGCCGGAGTTCTGGCCGCGTTCACGGCTCTGGCCGTGGCCGAGCTGGTCGCCGGGCTGGTGCGTCCGGCGGCCGGGCCCGTGACGGTCGTCGGGGGCGCGGTGATCGACCGGACGCCGGCCGCGGTGAAGGACTTCGCGATCCGGACGTTCGGCGAGAACGACAAGGCGGTCCTGGAGCTGGGGATCCTCGCGGTGCTCGCCGTCATCGCCGTCGGCCTGGGCATCCTGGCCCTGTCCCACCGGTGGGCCGGCGCCGCGGGCGTGCTGCTGTTCGGGATCGTCGGCTCCGCGGCGGCTCTCGGCCGCCCCGACTCCACCGGCATCGCCGACGCGCTGCCCTCGATCGCCGGGGCCCTCGCGGGAGCGGTCGCCCTGTACGTCCTCGCCTCGAAGGCCTTGCCCGTCCCTGCCCGGGCCGATGCCGACGGACGGGAGGACGGCAACGAGGGCTGGAGCAGGCGCGGATTCCTCGCCGCGGCCGGGGTGACCGCCGCGGCGGCCGCATCCGCCGGTGTCCTGGGCCGATTCCTGACCGGCCGCCAAGGCCAGGGCGCCGTCGCCTCCCGAGAGGCTCTCGTCCTGCCTGCGCCCGCCTCCCCGGCGCCCGCGGTCCCGGCCGGTGTCCAGCTGAAGGTCGCCGGCATCAGCCCCTTCAGCACCCCCAACCGCGACTTCTACCGCGTCGACACCGCCCTGACCGTACCGAGGGTCGATGCGGGCACCTGGCGGCTGCGCATCCACGGCAAGGGCGTCACCCGCCCCCTCACCTACACCCTCGAACAGCTCCTCGCCCGCCCCCTCATCGAACGCGACATCACCCTGACCTGCGTCTCCAACGAGGTCGGCGGCCCCTACATCGGCAACGCCCGCTGGCTCGGCGTACGCCTCGCCGACCTCCTGCGCGAAGCCGGAGTCCGGCCGCCGTCCCGTGGTGGGAAGGCCGACCAGTTGGTGGCGCGCTCGGTGGACGGCATGACCCTCGGCTCACCGGTCGAGGACGTCATGGACGGCCGCGACGCGATGCTCGCCGTCGGCATGAACGGCGAACCCCTGCCGTTCGACCACGGTTTCCCGGTCCGCATGCTCGTCCCGGGTCTGTACGGGTACGTGTCGGCCTGCAAGTGGATCACCGACATCGAGCTCACCACCTTCGACGCCTACGACCCGTACTGGGTCAAGCGCCAGTGGGCCCGCAGGGCGCCGATCAAGACGCAGGCCCGCATCGACACCCCCAAGCCCTTCGCCCGCCCCACCGCCGGCACGGTCACCGTCGCCGGAGTCGCCTGGGCACAGCGCCGCGGCATCGCCCGCGTCGAGGTACGCGTGGACGAAGGCGCGTGGCAGGACGCCGACCTGGCCCCCCAGGCGGGCGTCGACACCTGGCGCCAGTGGTCCTACCCCTGGCAGGCGACCCCCGGCGGCCACACGATCACCGTCCGCGCCACCGACGGAACCGGGACGGTGCAGACCGAACAGCGCACGCGGACCATCCCCGACGGTGCGAGCGGCCGGCACAGCGTGTTCGTCACCGTCCCCTAGACCACCGGAACGGCCCCCCCCGGGGCCGGATCCGGCAGTGCAACCAGCCCGACCAGCCCGACCAGCCATTTCGCAATCCCCGTACCACCGAACCTTCACGGAGTGGAAGATCATGAACAGCCTGAAGATCCGCCGTACCGCCATCGCCGTCACCGCCGCGGTCCTGCTGCCGTTCTCCCTGGCCGCCTGCTCCGACTCCGGCGGCGACACCAAGGCCGCCCCCTCGGCGGCCTCCGGTGACGAGGCCAAGACCGGTGGCGCCACCCCCTCGGGCGACTCGATGACCGGCGACCAGCCCTTCGGCGCGGCCTGTGCGGGCGTGCCCAAGGAGGGCGCCGGCTCCTTCGACGGCATGGCCAAGGACCCGGTCGCCACCGCCGCCTCCAACAACCCGGCCCTGTCCACCCTGGTCGCCGCCGTCAAGCAGGCCGGCCTCGTCGACACCCTCAACAACGCCAAGGACATCACCGTCTTCGCCCCGACCAACGACGCCTTCGCGAAGATCCCGAAGGCCGACCTCGACAAGGTCCTCGCCGACAAGGCCACCCTCACCAAGATCCTGACCTACCACGTCGTCGGCCAGAAGCTCACCCCCCAGCAACTGGAGAACGGCAGCTTCGAAACCCTCCAGAAGGGCATGGTCACCACCACCGGCTCCGGCGAGGCCTACAAGGTCAACGACACGTCCAACGTCGTCTGCGGCAACGTCAAGACCGCCAACGCCAACGTCTACATCGTCGACACCGTCCTCATGCCCAAGTAACCCTCACAGAACGGCACTTCCCCGATCACAGGCGGCCCCGCGTTCCTCCTCCGAGGAATGCGGGGCCGTTCGGCTTGGCCGACGTAGCCGGGTTCACGGGCGGCTCCGCGGTTCAGTCCTGACGTAGTGCCAGTGCGAGCAGACCGGGGAAGCGCGCCTCGAACTCCGTGCGCCGGAGCCGGTTGAGCCGCTTGGGCCCCGCGTCGCGCTGTTCCAGTAGCCCGGCGTCCCGCAGCACCGCGAAGTGCCTGCTCAAGGTGGCTTTGGTGACCGGCACGTCGAAGCTCCCGCAGGAGCGTTCCCAGTCCTCGGCCCCGGCCAGTTCGCGTACCAACGTGCGTCTCACGGGGTCGGCGAGCGCGAGCAGGGCGCTCTCCAGGGGAACGTCGGCCGGGTCCGTGTGGACCGGCGGGAGCCGGTGCCCGGGGCCGGGGGGTGTGTCCGCTGCCGTCATGGCCGTTCTCCGTCCTTCAGGGTGACCGTATCCCGCTGATCACCGATTGCAGAGTGTTCGATGATCTGCGTACACTCCCGAGTGTTCGTCTCGTGACGAACATTCTAGGGGTGTCCGGACGGTCCCGCGCCACCCGTCCGCCCCTGCGGACCGACCGCGCGGCCACCCACGGACCCCCCTTACGGACCACCCCCTCATCCAGCACGGAAGGACCAGCACGTGACTCGCCGTGAACCCGCCCCCGCAGCCCGGCCTGGACCCACCCTCCTCGCCGCCTGCCTGGGCTTCGTGGTCGTCATCCTCGACGTGAGCGTGGTCAACGTCGCCTCCGAAGCGCTCGGCGCCGAGTTCGGCGGCAGCCTCGCCGGCCTGGAGTGGGTGATCAACGGCTACACCCTCACCTTCGCCGCCTTCCTCCTCACTGCGGGCGCGCTCGGCGACCGCTTCGACCTCCGGCGCATCTTCGTCACCGGCTTCGCCCTCTTCGCCGTGGCCTCACTGGCCTGCGGCGCCGCCCCCACGCTCGTCACCCTCGTCATCGCCCGCATCCTCCAAGGAGTCGGCGCGGCCCTGATCGTGCCGTCCTCGCTCTCCCTGGTGAACGGCCACTTCCCCGACCCGGCCCTCCGTGCCAGGGCCGTCAGCGTCTGGGCCGCCGCGGGCGGCCTCGCACTGGCACTCGGCCCCGTCGTCGGCGGACTTCTGGTCGACACCCTCGGCTGGCGTTCGATCTTCCACGTCAACATACCCATGGCCGTCCTCGGCATCCTGCTCATCCGGCGCCACGCCCAGGCCGCCCCGCCGCGCGACCCCGAGCGACGTCGCTCGCTCGACCTGCCCGGCCAGTCGCTCGCCATCGTCGGCATCGGCGCGCTGACAGCGGCCTTCGTCGAAGCCAACGCCCGGGGTTGGGACGACGGCCTCGTCCTCACCTGCGTCCTCGTCTTCGCGGCTGCCCTCGTCGCCTTCCTCCTCGTCGAACGCCGCAGCGCGGACCCGATGCTGCCCCCGCACCTGTTCGGTCGACGGGCCTTCAGCGCCACCTCCCTCATCGGCGTCCTGCTCAACTTCGCCTTCTACGGCCTCATCTTCGTCCTCAGCCTCTTCTTCCAGCAGGCGCGGCACTACTCACCCCTCGCCACCGGACTCGCCTTCCTGCCCATGACCGGCGCCATCATGGCCGCCAATTTGGCCTGCGCCCCACTCGTCAAGAGGTTCGGCGCACGCGGCGTCCTGCTCACCGGCAACCTCCTCGCCGCCCTCGGCTACCTGGCCGTCGTCCCGGCCCTCGGATCCGACGCGTACCCGGCCGTGGTCCTCCAGTTCATCGTCGCGGGATTCGGCATCGGCCTCGTGGTCCCCGCCATGGCCAACGCCATGCTCGGCGCGGCGGACCCGGCCCACGCGGGCATCGCCTCGGGCGTCCTCAACGCCTCCCGCCAACTGGGCGGCCTGATCGGCGTCGCCGTCATGGGCCTGTTCGTCGGACGGAGCGCCACCGCGAACCTCCTGGTCGGGCTGCGCGCCGGCCTGGTGTGCGCCGCCGTCGCGCTGGGCGCCGCCGCCGTCCTGAGCGCCACCGGAATCCGCCGACTCGACCGGTGAGGTGCGCCGGCTCACCTCCCCCTTGCTTCCGCCGCGTTGGCTGGGTCCTGTTTGCTTCGCGGGTTCCCCCGGGCTTAATATCGTCACCACGACGATAACTACTCGGCGGTCCGGTCCCCGCACCCTGCGGGCGCGGACGCCCGGGGTCGCGAGTCCCCTACGGATTCAACGCACGCGAGTGCGTGGCCCACGACCGTGCCGGGTGATCGGGTCCACGACCCCGACGGTGTCGACGATGACCTCAAGGCGGAGAAGTGAGCATGTTTGCAATACCGGTCAACCCATTCGAACTCTCCGAAGAAGCGGTGGGTCGCATATCCGCCGATGACTCATGGGCCCCCATCGAGTCGGAGCTCCCGAACGTCGGTGCCAGGTTGATTCGCCACTTCCTCACTCCGGCCGAAGTGGACGTACTCACGGCCGAACTGGCTTCCCAGCCCTTCGTGCCGGTGGGTCTGGACGGCGACGCCGCCAACTACGCGGACGGAGATCCGGTCGGCCATCTCCGCGCCACGGCCGAGTCCGAAACCCTGGCGGCGGAGTTCTACCGAAGGCTTCGGACCTTCCTGTCGTCCGACGTGGGACCGGACGATCCGACGGACTCGGACGGAAAGCCCTGGAAGCCGACGGCCGTCAACCCGCGTATGCGCTTCATCACGTACGAAGGCGGCGGACTCCTCGTCCCGCATTACGACTCGCCCTACTTCGCCCCCGACGGAACGCGGACCCTCCTGACGGTCGTCGTCTACCTGTCGTACGAGGCGGTGGGCGGAGAGACCCGGTTCATCGCCGACGAGCAGAACGATCTCCCCTTCGCGGAACGCGACTTCTCGGACTGGACCCGGCCCGCGAAGCCTGAGGAAATACTGAGCACCCACCGCCCCGAACCGGGCGATGTGCTCCTCTTCTGGCATCGGACCCTTCACGACTCGGCCCCGATCGTCGAGGGCACGAAGACGATCCTCAGGACCGATGTGCTCTACGAACCCGTAGACGCGCCGTGAGCTGGGCGGCGGGCCCCGGACGCGAAGGCGAGGATCTCCGGGGCCGCCTCCCGCAGGCTGCCGAAGTGGCGGTGCACGCCCTCGACCGGCTCGGGGGTGTTGACGCCCCACACCGTCATCCCGGCGGCCAGCCCGGACCGTACCCCGGAGGGGGCGTCCTCGATGACCAGGCAGTCCTCCGGTTCGGCGCCGAGCAGTGCCGCCGCCCGCAGGTAGGGCACCGGCGACGGCTTGCCGTCCGCCACGGAGGCCGCGTCCACGACGACCTCCGGGACGGTCAGGCCCGTCCGCGCGAAGCGTCCGCGTACCCGGTGCTCGTAGTTCGAGGTCACGAGGGCCCAACTCCCGGGCTCCAGGGCGTTCAGCAGTTCCGAGGCGCCGTCGAAGGCCGCGTACGAGCCGACCCGGACGTCCTCGTCCTCCAGCTCGTGCAGGGCGGCCAGGCACTCCTGAGGGTCCCGGTCCGGGACGACCTGCGCGAACGTCTCCGTCGGCCGCGTCCGCAGCGCCACGCGGTGGACCTCGTCGGGGTCGAGCCCGTACCGCTCCGCCCACGTGCGCCAGACCAGGCGCTGATTGGCCACGGCATCCATCAACGTGCCATCGACATCGAACAGCACATACCGCTTGGCGCCGGGACGGGCGCGTTCACTGATCACGTCTCGATCATGCCATCAGGCGGGCGCCTGGGCCCCGGCGCGGACCCTCGGTGAGCGCCGCCCGCTCCCGCTGTGGAAGCAGAAGGCACCGCAGGCGGCGACGCAGAGTTCCGTCTCCTGCGCGTGCCTGCTGGAGAGCACCGGAATCCGAAGCAGTTCCAGGAAGTCGAGTTGCGGCTCGCGAAGAGCGTGGGGAGCGGTGACGGTAGGCATGGGCATCTCCTGAGACGACCGGAGGGAGGGGAAACGGACTCCTCCATCTCACCGACCTTCCTTGATCGTCCCGTCCTCCGAACGGACGAAACGGCGGACGACGCGCAGCACGGTGTTCAGGCGCGTGACGTCGCGGAAGGCCACGGCGCGGGCTGTCGTACCCGTGTGAGATGTTGCGCCGCGTACCGGATCACGCGACCCAGGAGAAGAGATGCCGTCCCCACTGGAGAGACTGCGGGAACTGCTCGGTGAGCCCGCCTGCTGGGGCTGGGCCCGGCCGAGCCTGTGGGAGGCGGCCGAGGAACACCTCGGGACCGCCCTGCCGCCCGATTACAAGGCCTTCCTCGATCTGTACGGTCCGGGGGCCTTCGAGGGCTTCCTGTGGATCGACCGGCCCGTGGACGGGAGCCCGGAGGAGCTCGAACGGCTCTGGCCGACGTCCGGTCCCGGCTCGCACCTCGAACATCCCGAGCGCCGGCCGTTCCCGATCCACCCCGATCCCGGCGGGCTGATCCTCTGGGGCGGCGCGGAGGACGGCATGGGCTTCTACTACTTCCTCCCCGAAGAGCCCGATCCGGCCGACTGGCGCATCGTCATCCAGGACGAGGACGACAACTGGGAGGAAGCGCCCGGCCCCTTCACCGACTTCCTCCTGGACCTGGCCCGGGGCACCAGCCTGGTGGACCACTTCCGCGGCTACCGCCCCGGCCCCACCGTCCGCTACCACCCCTCGCCCCCCTCACCCTGATCGGCGTCGCTCGCCGACCGACAGCGGCACCGACACCGGCACTGTGGGCCGGATCACGCTTGAGGTTGACCTCGGGGCAGGGTGGAGGCTCATCGCATCGGCACGACGCCGACCCGGTACGAACGATCGACCGATGTGAAGGAGCAACATGTCCGCCAACCTTTCCGACCAGGGGCAGGACCGTCCGGAGCTGCGGAACTCGATCCAGGAGCTGGCCGCGTCCGGCTTCGTCGGGGTCCAGCTCCGGGTGAACGACGAGCGGGGCGAGTGGGTCGGCGGCGCCGGCGTGCGCGAACTGGGCCAGAGCACCGAACCGCTGACGAACGGGCACTTCCGCATCGGCAGCAGCACCAAGAACTTCGTCGCCACCTCGGTGCTCATGCTGGTGGCCGAGGGAAGGATCGGCCTGGACGCCCCGGCCGATGACCACCTGCCCGAGTTCGGTCTCGACCGGCGGATCACGGTACGGATGCTGCTGCAGCACACCAGCGGGATCTTCAACCACACCGGCGAGCTCTACGAGGACGGGACGATCGTCCCGGGGGTCCCCTGGCAGGGCAAGGACTGGGTGGACAACCGGTTCAAGACCTACCTGCCCGAGGAGCTGGTGCGGCTGTCGTTGTCCAAGCCGGCGCGGTTCGCGCCGGGTGAGGGTTGGAGCTACGCGAACACCAACTACGTGCTGGCCCGGCTGCTGGTCGAGAAGGTCACCGGCCGTTCGTTCACCGAGGAGTTGCGGCGGCGGATCCTGGAACCGCTGGGCATGACCGGCACCGTGGCGCCGGGCGCCTCGCCGGAGATGCCCGAGCCGCACCACCACGGCTACTACCGCTACGAGGACGCCGGGCGGGAGCGGACGATCGACGTGACCCGGCAGAACCCGTCGTGGGTCGGGGCCGGCGGCGACATGATCTCGACCACCCGGGACCTGCACACGTACTTCTCCGCGCTGATGGGCGGCAGGCTCCTGCCCGCCGGGCTGTTGGCCGAGATGCGTACGCCGGAGCCGACCGTCGGCTACGGTCTGGGAGTGTTCGCGCAGGAAACGGAGGGCGGAACCGTCTTCCACCACAACGGCGCCATCATGGGCTCGGCGGCACTGATGTACAGCACCCCCGACGGCAGCAGGACCCTGACCGCCGGGCTGACCTGGGTGGACGACGCCGCCCTGTCGATAGCCCCGGCATTCCGCAACGCCCAACAGATGCTCGTCGACACGGTGTTCTGCGGCAAGGTGGACCGATGAGGAACGGAATCACGATCGGGCAGGCGGCGGCGTTCGTCGGCATCACGGTCAAGACGGTCCGGCACTACCACAAGCTCGGCCTGGTCCCGGAACCGGAACGTGACGGTTCCGGCTATCGACGGTACGGATCCGACGACCTCCTGCAACTGGTCCAGGTGCGTACGCTGGCGGCCGCAGGGGTGCCGCTGGCCGAGATCGGTTCCATGCTCGACGCCGACGCCGCGCGGTTCGGCGCCGCTCTCACCGACGTCGAGCGGCAGCTCACCGAGCGCATCGACGAACTGGTCGCCTCGCCGCGACACGCTGCACCGGCTCGCGGACGGCGACCGGGCCCTGCTGCCCGACCGCGCCTGCGCGGTCCTGGCCCGGATGCCCGGCCTCGGCTTCGGCCCCGACCACGTGGCCGCGCAGCGCGAGGCCCTGGTCCTGGCCCGCGCGCTGGTGCCGGAGGGCTTCGACGGCTTCCTGGCCCAGCTCGAACACGGTCTGGACGACCCCGAGTACGTCGACCTGGCCAAGCGTGGTTGGGAGGCCGAGACCTGGGAGCCGGACGACCCGAGGATCGATGAACTCGCGGCCGCCATGGCCGAGCGCTACCTCGCCAACCCCGCGCTGCTGGGGGACCAGGCCAGCCTGAAGGCATGGGCCAAGGCTTCGGCCCAGTACCGGCTGATCAACAGCCACGGCGAGGACCGGGCACCGGTCGCGGCCCGCCTGACCGCGCTCACCGAGACCAGACTCCGCGCCGCGGGGATACCCGTCCCCCACCGATGAGGTCCTGGAGGCCTCACGGCAGGAACAGGGCGGCGAGGGCCGGCAGCCTGCGTCGCATCTCCTGCGTGTCGTCGAAGTCGAACGCCTCCGCCGGATCGAGCCCTTCGTGGTCGACGTCCGTGTCGCCGTCGTCCACGGCGTCCGTGTCGTCCGCGCCGGCCACTTCCTCCCAGGCCCCGTCCCCCGTGGCCCGGGGGAACGCCCTGGCCGCCGCGTAGTTGGCCTCCTCGTCGAAGAGGAGGTCCTCCAGCCGTCCGGGATCGCCGTCCCTCGCAACGGGGTGTTGCGCAAGGCTGTCCGGCGAGGCCAGGACCTCGTCGTACCCGGTCCGTCCCAACGCGATGACGCCCGCCCCAAAGTCCATGAAGGCGTCATCGGAGCACCCTCCGCCGATCACGTACGCGGCCGCCCACACGTCCCAGCGGTACAGCGTCGATCGCACCTGCCCGAAGGTCCGCTCGTACGCGACGATCTCACGCCGCGAGCGTGCCGCCAGCAGGTCGCTGAGCACGTCGGCGAACGGTCGCTCCGACGATGCGCTTCCGGCCCGCGCGGCATCGATGAGCTGCCAGAAGCAGTGGAGTGGCATGGCCCCGGAGGCCTCGACGGTCGTCATGCCGTCACTGTGACAGAGCCGTCCGACACCGCCCCTGGCCGAGGGCGGATGCGCTGCGGCCGAGAAGCGGGAAGCCGGAGGCCGGACTCCGGGAGACGTCCGGCGAGGGGGCCAATCGGCGGCGACTGTGAAAATCACTGTCCGATCACCGGACATGGTGATAGACATCCGGCGTGGAAAAGAATCTTGAGTTCCCTGACCTGCTGCGACTGATCGACGAGCGGTCGACCGCCTTCCGTGCAGTGGTCGCCGCCGCGCCCGGTCTCGACGCGCCGGTGCCGTCCTGCCCCGGCTGGACGCTGTTCGATCTGGTGAAGCACCTGGGTGGGGGTGACCGTTTCTGGGCCGCCATCGTCGGCGCCGGGCCCGCCGACGGTCCCCCGGCCGAGGCCGTCGCCGAGCGCGCCGCGCTGGAACTGCCGCAGGACCGTGAGGCCCTGCTGGCCTGGCTGGACGCGTCGACGCAGCTGCTGTTGGAGGCCCTGCGCGCGGCGGGACCGGACAGCGGTTGCTGGACGTGGTGGCCCGCGTCGCAGTCACCGCAGACCGCCGGCGGCACCGCCCGGCACCGGGTCCAGGAGTCCGCGGTCCACACGTACGACGCCCAGCTCGCCGGGGGCTCCCCGCAGCCGCTGCCGGTCGAGCTCGCACTCGACGGTGTCGAGGAGTTCCTGTTCACCGTCTGCGCGACGCCGAGTGCCTGGCCGCACAAGCCCACGGCCTTCGACTTCCACGCCGCCGAGGGCCTCTCCTGGCGCCTGGCCGTCGACGGCGACGGCGCACGCATCACCCGCATACCCGCGCCCACCGCCGCGACCGACGAGGACCCGGACGCGGCCGGCGCCTCCGTCCACGGCACGGCCAGTGAGCTGGTCCTCTACCTGTACGACCGGATCAAGGCCGAATCCTTGCGCGTTGACGGAGACGCGGGGCTGCTCGACCTGCTCCGCGCCTGGGAGCCGGAAGAGAAGTAGGACGCGACGGGGGCGGGGGGCCGCGATCCCAGCCGGTGGGACACGACTCCTCGCCGGGTTCGTCGATCGCGGCGCCGGGCCCGCACCCCCGTAAGGCGGCCTCGGGGCGTCACCGGGCCCGGTCGCCGCGACCGAGCCCGCCCGCAGCGCCGCCGCGACCGGGCCCGCGTCACCGGCGGTCCGGGGCTCAGGATGTCCCTGCCCCGTCGCCGATCCGGAAGGTGACGACGTCGACCTCGTCGGTTCCCGCCAGGTCCGGGTAGTGGCCCCGGAGGCCTTCCCGGAGTTCGGCCGCGGTCGTCAGGCCCTCGGCCCGGGCGTCCTGGTCGGTGAGGTCGTCCACCCGGCAGTGCCTGATGTCGGTCACCTCCGCCGGCAGGACGACTTCGGGGTCGCTCTCGAACACCAGCCGTGCCGGCCCGAGTTCGGCCGGGTCCCGGAAGCGGGTGGTCTTGGTCTTGGCGCCGGAACGGACGGCTTCCAGGTAGCGGGGATTGAACCGGATGATCGGGGGCCCGGCCGTCTCGGGGTCCTGGTAGAGCGACGCGTCGAGACCGACCATGCCTTCCGGGGTCCACCGCTGGGTCAGCGGCAGCAGGTCGGCGGCGAGAACGGACCGGGGCCCGTCGGGTGTGGGCACGATGACGCGCATGGTGGGGTAGTAGTCCACGAAGACCTGCCGATCGCGCCCGCAAGGGCCGATGACGCCGCGCCCGTGGTTTCCCACGGCGACGATGCAGCGCATCTGGCGGGCGCCCTGGGCCCGCGCGGCCCCCAGGGCCACGAGTTCGGCGCAGGGGCCGCCGGTGAAGTGGTAGAGGTTCACGCCGGTGAACATCCGGTAGTCGGCGGCCATGACCGCGGCGCCCATCGTGTGGATCCCGTCCTCGTCGGGACCGGCGTCGGTATGCGCGTCTATGGTGCGGCGTGCCAGCTCCACGAGCTCACGCTCGTCGTCATCGAGAGGGCGTGCGGATGACGGTACGTACACGATTTCGGCCTTCCCCTTCATGAACAGCGGCCAAGATCATTTCACGTCACGCAGCCGGGCTCCACGGGTTTTCGGCTCGCCGAGACCCTCGATCGTCTCCTGCACCAGGCGGTTGCCCCCGGGCGCGTACCAGGAGGTGTACGACGACAGCTTGGCGACCGCCGCGCCCAGCACGATGGACAGGCCCTCCTTCCGTCCGGGGTCCCCGATCACCCACCCGTCCCCGATCAGCTCCAACGGCCCCAGGTGTTGCGCCACGGTCTTCCCCCCCCGTCCTGCCGTCCATCCCCAGTGTCCCTCGCACTGCTCGCCGGCCGCGCGGTGGCGGCGTCGCCGAGCGGCGTCAGTCGGTCCGCAGGCGGGTCTGGCGCCCGGTCTGCCGGGCGAGGCGGGCCGGCTCGGTGTCGAGGGCCGCGGTGCGACGGTCGACCACGGGCCCGAAGCTGCCGTCACCGGTCCCGGACGCGCAGGTCGGCGCCGGATCACGGGCGAGCAGCGGGAGACGGGGAAGACCAGGAAGTGCTCGTTCCGTACGAGCACCTGGCCGGGCCCCGGTTCGGGCAGCGGGGTCCGGGCGACGGCGAAGTGGCTCGGTGCCGGCAGGCCGTCGGGGCGGGCGGTGAGGCGGACCTCGCGGGCGGTGCGGGGCAGGACGGTGGTCGGCACGGGCGGGCCTCCTGGACGGGGGAGCGACGGGTGCCGGGGCGCCAACCCCTGACCCGCGGGTCAGGGTCAAGCCCGCGGCGCGGCCTCGCCGTCTGCGGGATCGGCTGTCGCTGGTCCTCACGGTCTGTCGCCAGCGTTGCCTTCGTGGCCCGTCAATGCAACGGCCGATTGCGTTAATGCTCAGTGTCATTGCATCAATTAGCCGGCTCTCAGCTGCAATATATCCTTCAACCTCATTGACCAGATCGTGAACGCAACGTAGCTTTCGTGATGCGTCAACCACGTGGCGCACGAGGACACGAGGACTGGTCATGAGCGATTCCGTGCACACCGTCACCGCGATGCCGACGGAGCGTCGATCCGGCTGCCCCTTCGACCCGCCGTCGGAGCTGACGGATGCCCGCAGCCACGGCTCCATCAGCAAGTACACCCACCCCGGTGGGAAACCCGGCTGGGTCATCACCGGATACGACCTGGTCAAATCCGTCCTCGCCGACGCCCGGTTCAGCTCGCGCAGGGACCTCATGAACGTGGTCGACTTCGAGCTTCCTCCGGCGCCGCCCGGCGAGTTCCTGCTCATGGACGAGCCCCTGCACGGGCGTTACCGGAAGCCGCTGGTGGGCAGGTTCACCGCCCGCCGCATGCGGCTGCTGGCCGAACGCATCGAGGAGATCACCGCCGACCGCCTGGATGCCATGGAGCGGGCCGGCACGACCGCGGACCTGGTGACCGCCTTCGCCAAGCCCATCCCCACCATCGTCATCTGTGAACTGCTCGGCGTCCCCTACCGGGACCGGGCCTCCTTCCAGGAACAGATCGACACGTTCATGGGCGGGGAGACGAGCGACGAGGAACTGATCGCGGCCTACACCGCGACCCAGGAGTACCTCGCGGAGCTGGTCGTCGCCAAGCGGGCCAACCCCACCGACGACGTCCTCAGCGAACTCACCGACAGCGACCTGACGGACGAGGAGCTGAAGGGGATCAGCCTGATCCTGCTGGCGGCCGGATTCGACACGACCGCGAACATGCTGTCCCTCGGCACCTTCGCGCTGCTCCAGAACCCGGCGCAGTTGGCGGCCCTGCGTGCCGACCCCGCGCTGATCGACCAGGCGGTGGAGGAACTGCTGCGGTACCTGAGCGTCGCCAAGACGTTCCACCGCACGGCGCTCGAGGACGTCGAGGTGGGCGGCCAGACCATCAAGGCCGGCACGACCGTCGTCCTGTCGTACAACACCGCCAACCGCGACCCCGAGCGCTTCGCCGACCCCCACCTCCTGGACATCCACCGCCAGGACGGCGGGCACCTGGCCTTCGGCCACGGCATCCACCTGTGCCTGGGCGCCCAACTGGCCCGAATCGAGATGCGGGTCGCGTTCCGCGCGCTGCTCGATCGGTTCCCGACGCTGCGCCTGGCCGTACCGGCCGAGGAGGTCGTCCTGCGTCCGGAGGCCGCGGACATCTACGGGGTGAAGAGCCTCCCGGTCACCTGGGACGCGTGACCCGGGCGCCCGACCCGGGGCGCATGACGGGTGGGGAACGGGGAACGGATCCCCCGGCGGGCCCCTGCTGCCCGAGGACCCGCCGCCCCGTCGACCTCCTGCCGAAAGGCGGTACGTCATGACCCGAGGTCCGATACCCGGACACCGCTCCGGAATCCCCTTCCTGCGGCTCCGCCGTACCCGCCCCCGCGCCCTCCGCGCGATCGGCCTGGCCCTCGTCCTGATGGCGGGCGCCCTCACGGCCTGCACGGGCGCCGCCGCCCGGGTGGTCACCGGGCAGGCGGCCGTCGCGGTGGCCCGCGTCGTGACCGACAAGGCGGGCCGCACCGTGATCCGGTCCTCCGCCGGGATGAAGGTCACCCGTACCGCCGGGGACCTGGCCGCCGACGCCCTCAGCGCCTTCCTCCTCGGCGAGGGGGCGCCGAAGGACTGGCGGCTCGTCATCACCCGGGGCGAGGGCACCGCAGCCCGCTCTGAGGTGTACGTGGTCGCGGCTGACGCCGAGGTGAGCGTGCGCGCCAAGGGCACCGTCCTCGGGACCCTCTCGCCAGCCAAGCGGACCCTCACCATCAAGGCCGAGACCACCGACACCACGGTGGCCATCGTGGACAGCCCGGAGGACCCCGTCAGGATCGAGGGCGGGTACTACCCGCTGCCCTACCAGGACTTCGACTTCGACACCGCGAAGGTGACGGACAAGGACGCCGACGTCGAGGCCGGGGCCTTCGTGGTCGAGGCCCTCAACGGTGCCCGCTTCGCGTACATGGAGTACGAGCCCGGCCTCGGGGACTGCCTGACGGTGCCGCCTTCCGCGTGGCAGCGGAAGACGACGCCCCTCGCCGCCACCATCGGGGACTACTGCGTGATCACCAGCCAGGGCCGCTTCGGGGCTTGGAGCACCAAGACCGACGACGGCCGCATCAAGGTCTGGGAGACCGAGCCCGTTCCCCTCGACGACTGACCGCCCGACGGGTACGTCGCGCCTCTCGCCGGCGAGGGGCGCACCCCGCTCAGGCCCGAAGCGGAGGCCGGTTCATCGGATCGAGCCGGGCTCAGGGCTTACTTTACCGTTCGGGGTTCGGTTCAGGTTCGGCAGCCCGCAGCACGTCAGCTCGCAGGCGCCACGAGCGGGCCTCGTCCGCCCGGCCGAGCCATTCGTAGATGTCGCCCAGGTACCTGGCGGCCGACGAATCGCCCTCCTCCGCGTTCTGCATCAGGCATGCGGCGGCTTCCTCCAGCCGCCGTTGTCCGACGAGGAAGTTGGCCAGTTCATGGCGGGCTTTGTGGCCGTGGTAGCCGGGTTCACGAGCAGCCCTACGGTGCCACTCCTCCGCTTCCGCCGTCCTTCCTTCCCTGTCGAGCAGTGCTCCAAGGCCCGATGCGGCGTACGGATCGCCGGTTTCCACCGCCTTTCGAAGCCAGAACTCACGCTCGTCGGGTTCCGCCCACGACCTCATGGCTCGGATGGCGTCGACCGAGCCCGCCTCGGCCGCACGCCTGCACCAGGACGCGGCGGTGACGTCGGAGGCCTTGCCGTGAAGGCCCGCGCTCACCGCCCGGTCGTGGTGGACCCGCGACAGGGTGTACATCGCCTCGGCGTCACCGGCCTGTGCGGCGGCGAGCAGCCACTTCTCGGACGCGGCGTTCTCGCCGGACTCGTACCGGTGGATGCCCACGTGGCGCATCGCTGCCACGTCACCGGCCTCCGCGGCCCGCTCAACTTGCGGATCCAACGGCTCCGGACGCTTCGGTATCGCCACCCTGGTCTCCCTCTCGATCTCGGCATACGCGCCCCCGCTCGCGCCCCGTATCCACGCATCGTAGGGGTCGAACCATCCCACCGAAGGCCTCGGAACGGCCCGCGCGTGACCGTGCCCAGGAGCCCGGCGTCCACCGAGCGGTGTGAGGTCGCTTGCCCGTCAGGTCTACGGACGGCCGAACCATCGGGCGGCCGCCCGGTCGAAGCCGGGGACGGTGAAGTCGCGGTCGGCGGCCCAGGCGACGACGCCGTCCGGTCGGACCAGTACGGCGCCCAGCCCGAAGTCCTCCGCCGGCGTCCCGGACACGTGCTCCAGGCGGTCCCGCCAGGCCGCCGCCGGGCCGCCCAACCGGCGGTCGGCACTGAAGTCGAGGACGACGCCGCGCCCGTTCCGCATCAGCTCGCCCAGGCGGGTGCCCTCCCCGAGCAGGAAGTCGGGGGCGTTGCGGCCCACCAGCGGATGCGTGTCGCCGAGGTCGTAGCGCAGCGACGCACCCGACAGCCTCCCGAAGACGTACGTCGTTCCGTCCCGGGTGCCCAGCAGGTCGCGGACCACGTTCTGGATGGCGTGGGCGTGCCGGTCCGGCCTCATGACGGCCACCTGGGCGCGCGACCAGTCGAGCACCTGGGCGCCGATCGGCCGGCGCTCGCGGTCGTAGGTGTCGAGGAGCCCCTCCGGGGCGTGGCCGCGCGCGGTGGCCGCGAGCTTCCAGCCCAGGTTCACGGCGTCGCCGATACCGGTGTTCAGGCCCTGGCCGCCGAGCGGAGAGTGGATGTGCGCGGCGTCGCCCGCGAGCAGGACGCGGCCCTTGCGGTACGTGGTCGCCTGCTTGGCCCGGTCGGTGAAGCTGGAGGCCATTCGGACCTCGGTGAAGGTGGCGTCGGTGCCCGATATGCGGCGCAGAACCGTCTGGAGGTGGTCGAGGGTGGGTTGCCGCGTGCGGTCGAACGCGCCGCCGTCGAAGTCCAGCATGGCGATGTGGCCCGCGAGGGGCATGCGGACGTACATGCCCGTCGGCGTCAGGTTGAAGCCCGGACGGAGCCCGTCCGGGTCGGCGAGGGTGCCGAGCACGGTGTAGCCGGTCACTTCCGGTTCGGTGCCCGTGAACGCGAAGCCGGCGAGACGGCGCACCGCACTGCGTCCCCCGTCACAGCCGACGACCCAGCGGGCTTCGAAGCCGGTCCCGCCCGCCGACACGACCGCGTGCTCCTCGTGCTGGGCGAGCGCGTCCACGGTGACGCCGCGCCGGACCTCGACGCCCAGCTTGACGGCCCGTCGGGTCAGCAGCGACTCCAGGGCCTGGAGGCTGATCATGGCGATGTCCGGGACGGGGCCGGTCGACCGGAACGGGAACGCGGCCGTGTCGAGCCGGGCCGCGTCGAGCATCATCCCGGCGAAGTGGCCCACCATCCGGGGTCGTGACGGCCCGTCCGTTAAGTCGGTGTTGGCGTCGGAGTCGGCGCCGACGCCGACGTCGCGTCGTCCGTCGAAGTCGAAGGACGCCTCCATCAGCTCGTCCAGCAGGTCACGGCGGTGGAACGCCGCGAGGGAGGAGCCGAACAGACCCCGCAGACCGAGCGGTTCCGTACGCCACGGCGACTCGGGCACCGGCTCCTGCTCCAGGACCAGCACGGAACAGCCCGCGAGGCCGAGCTCGCAGGCGAGGAAGAGCCCGACCGGGCCCGCGCCCACGATCACCACGTCATGCATGAGAGATCCCCATTCCCGAGTTCCGGCCCGTCGAGCCGGGGCCGGGTGCTCACCCGGCCGGACCTCTCGAAGGTGTCAGCCGCCACCGACACGGGACCCACACGGCACCGACATCCGCGGGCGGGCCGCCGGCACCGTCCGACCGGGGCGGCCCGGTACCGGCCCGGTGGCCTTCGTTCAGTCGCCCGGCAGCGACCTCGCCAGTCGTCCCAGCGCCGCCTTGATCCGGTCGGGCGTCACCCCCCGCGCGCGCTGCTGGAGGAAGACCTCCGGGGCGAGCGGGGCGAGGAGGCCGTCCACGAGGGCCTCCGGGTCCGGGGTGCCCGATGCGCGCAGCAGGGCGAGGACGTGGGCGCGCCAGAAGCCGTACGCGCCGACCGTGAAGCGCTTCTCGCCGGTCTCGGCACCCAGCACCAGATGGCCGTGGCCGTCGAGCAGGTCGACCATGGCGGCGTAGAACGCGCCGAGCCGGTCGAGCGGCGGCGCGCCCGGGCCCAGTGGGGGCGCGCCGTGCAGCAGTTCCTCCTGGAGGCGGCGTTCGTGCTCGTCGAGGAGGGCCGCCGCGATGGACGTGACGTCCGGGTAGCGCCGGTAGAGCGTGCCGCGGCCGATGCTGGCGGCCCGGGCGATGTCGTCCATCGTGACCGACCGCGGATCGCCGGCGGCGAACAGCTCGGCGGCGGCCGCGAGCACCTTGGCCCGGTTGCGGGCGGCGTCCGCGCGTTCCCTCGTCTCCATGACGCCCAGCCTACCGGAATAAGTGGACGCACTGTCCGGTTGGGTCGTGCATCCGGTATAACTGGACGCCGTGTCCGGTTAATGTTCCGGCCGTACCGAGGGGGTCCCGTCATGTCCACGCTGCTGCACCTCGACGCCAGCGCCCGCCGCCCGTCCTTCAGTCGGGAGGTGGGCGACGCCGTCGCCGCCGCCTGGCGCGCCTCCCACCCGGGGGGCGTCCACGTCCGTCGCGACCTGGCCGCGGCCCCCGTCCCGCACATCGACGAGGCGTGGACCGAACTGTGCGACCACGTCCTGGAGCACGGGATCACCGACCCCGCCCGCTACCGGGAAGCCGTGCGCACCCGCGCGCAGGAGGAGGCCTGGGCGGTCGTCGAGCCGCTGTTGTCCGAACTCCTCGCCGCCGACGTCGTGCTGATCGCCACGCCGATGTACAACTACTCGATCCCGGCGTCCCTGAAGGCCTGGATCGACCAGGTCACCTTCCCCCGCATGTCCCTGACCGGACGGCGGTTCGTCGTGGCCCACGCCCGCGGCGGCGCGTACGGGCCGGGTACCCCGCGCCACCCCTACGACCACCAGGAGCGCTACCTGCGCGACTTCCTCACCGGACACTTCGCCGTCCCCGATGAGGACATGACCTTCCTCGGCACCGAACTCGTCAACTCCCGCACCGACCCCGCCCTCGCCGGACGGCGCGGGGAGCACGACCGGTCCAGGGCGGCGGCGCTGGAGCTCGCCCGCGCGACGGGAGCGGCCCTGTGAACTGGCTGCTCCTCCTCGCCGCCGGCCTGGTGGAGGTCGCCTGGTCGCAGAGCATCAAGCCGACGGCCGGCTTCACCCGCCCCCTGCCCACGCTGCTCTGCTTCGCGCTCGCCGCCGTCGCGGTCTACCTGCTCTCCCTGGCGATGAAGGGCCTGCCGGTCGGCACCGCCTACGCGGTCTTCACCGGGATCGGCGCCGCCGGCGCCATCACCCTGGGCGTCGTGCTCCACAAGGACCCGGTGACCCCGGGCCGCCTTCTGGCCCTCGCCCTGATCATCGGCGGGGTGGCACTGTCCCACGCGACCACCCGCACCGGGTGATGGGCTGATCGCGTCGGACGGCCCGGCCCTCCATGCTCCGTTCGCCTCGGTTCGTCCTCAGTCGCTCCGCCCGTGCCAGGCGAGGACGGCGCGGAGGGCCGAGGCGCCGTCGAGGAGGGCCGCGGAGCGGGCGGTGATGTCGGCGTCCCGGGCGGCCAGTGCCGCCTCGACGTCCCGCGCCCGGCGGGCGTCGTGGAGCCGCGGCACGAGGGCCTTCAGCGGCGCGATGCGGTAGCCCGCCTTGCGCAGCTGGTGGACGATCCGCGCATCGCGCACCTGACTCGGTGTGTAGCGCCGCGCTCCGCGCACGGGATCGCGGTCGGGGACGACGAGGCCTTCCGCGTGCCAGTGCCGCAACGTCGACGGGCGCACCCCGAGGGCGGCGGCGAGTTCGGAGGTGCCCATCGAGTCCGAGGCGCGTACGTCGTCGATCGGCTCGCGCGAGATCGCGCGGGCCGCCTCCCTGGCGTGCTCCAGGTCCGCGCGCTCCCCGTGCAGCCGGGCGTGCGCCGCGTCGAGCAGGGCCAGGGCCCGGGAGGTCGGGCCCTCGTGGAAGGCCCGGAGGATCCTCTTGGCCTCGACCGGCCCCACGGCCGGGGTGAGGGCCCGATAGGCCAGGGCGGAGCGCAGGTGCACCTCGCCGTACATCCGGTAGCCGGTCGCCGTACGGGCCGCGGGCGGGAGCACGCCGTCGCGTTCGAGGTCGCGAACGTGTTGGGCCGAGCACCCGACACGACCGGCGACCTCGGCGGTGCGCATACCGGATGAATGGAGACTTCCCATGCGGGAAAGCCTATGCCGGAGCCCCTCTCCCGCCGAAAGTCTCCAGAAGCACATGAATGAAACGCTGGAGCACATGACCAGTGAAGAGATCATCGACTTCGTGGACGCCCTCGACGGCGTCCTGACGCTCAGGCCCGGACCCGGCGACGGCACGCCCGAGGCCGCCTGGGGCGACACGTTCTTCTACTACGCCCCCGACGGCATCGTGCCCACGGCGACCCAGCCCTTCGCGACCATCGTGACCAAGGACCACCCCGGCGACGCCTCGTCCCGCCTGGACCGACCGGACGCCTTCCGCGTGAACATCGCCGCCGGCAAGGAGGCGTTCGTCCGGTGGACCGGCCACGCGCCGCGCGCATCGGTCCCCACCGGGGCCGATCACGGTGCCGCCGACACCGTGATCGCACACCCCGTCTACGGCGGGGCCGGCTGGCTCGCCGTGGTCAACCCGGGCGCGCACACGGACGAGGCGACACGTGAGCTGCTCCGGACCGCCCATCACCTCGCCCGCGCACGCCACGAACGGCGCGCCGCCGACCCGACGACCTGATCCGGACGGATCCGGACGCGGTCCGGACGCGGCACGGACCCCGGAAATATCCGGTGGGAGCCCTTCTCCCCGTTGGCTAGTCTCCCGTGGATGGACATCCGAACGTACGACGAAGGGGATTGGCCGCAGGTCTGGCCGATCGTCGAGCAGATCGTTCGCAAGGGGGACACCTTCTGCTACGACCCGCTGCAAGACGAGGAGCAGGCCCACGACTTGTGGGTGGTTCCGCCGCCGGGGCACGTCGTCGTGGCGGTGGAGGGCGGGCGCGTGCTCGGTACCTCCAACATGTACGCCAATCGCCCCGGTCCGGGTGCGCACATCGCGAGCGGGAACTTCATGGTCGCCGCGGAAGCACGCGGTCGGGGCGTCGGCCTGGCGTTGGGCGAGTACCTGCTGCACTGGGCGCGGAACCAGGGATTCGCCGGGGTACAGTTCAACGCCGTCGCGGCCTCCAACACGCCGGCACTCGGGCTGTACGAGCGCCTGGGCTTCGAGGTGATCGGCACCGTTCCCGGCGCGTTCCGGCATCCCGCGCTCGGACCGGTCGGCCTGCACGTCATGTACCACGGCCTGGACCAGGACCAGGCCCAGGAATAGGACCTGTCCGGCTCCGGCGACTCGCCCCGCCCCCGGCCCGATGTAGGACAGGTCCTGTCCTGGTTGGCTCCTAGGGTCGTCGCATCGCGAAGGTTCCGGCCGAGAGAGGGGAAGAGTCCCGATGAGGCACACCGCGCCCGAGGGCTACACCAGCGTCGCACCGTGGGTCGTCACCGACGACACCGGTGCGCTGCTCGACTTCGTCACCGCCGCGTTCGACGGGGAGGAGATCGCCCGCGTCCCGGTCGAGGACGGCACCATCGGCCACGGCGAGATCCGTGTCGGCGACACGGTGGTCCTGGCCTTCGACCGCCGGTCCGACTGGCCGGTGATGCCGGCACTGCTCAGGATCTACGTCCCGGACGCCGACGCCGCCATGGCCGCCGCCGTCGCCCACGGGGCGCGGGTCGTCACCGAGGCCTCCGACAGCGCGTGGGGGGATCGCGGGGGCCGCGTACGGGACCCGTTCGGCAACATCTGGTGGGTGGTGAGCCGCGTCGAGGACGTCGCCCCGGACCGGGCCTGGGAGCGCATGTCCGAGCCGAAGTACGCCGAGGCGATGCGCACGGCCCAGGAGACGCTGGACGCCGAACTCAGCGGGCGGGCATCAGGGGTGGCCGGCGCCCCGCGCCGCCCGACCCACTGAGCCCGCACGGACGGTGGCTCTCGGGCCCCACGGGGCGCTCGCGACGATCGCCGGGGAGGTCAGCCCCAGCGCGCGGTTGTCCTTGCCGTCGCGCATGTGGTCGAGCCACCGTTCGTACCAGCCGAGGAAGTCCCGCGCGGACGAGACGTTCGGCGGCCGGAACCCGTCCGCGTTGCCGTTGACCACACGACCCGTGAGGGGGCCGGTCACCGCGATGAGGCACAGGTCGCTGCACCCCCTCTCGACGATGTGGAGGAACAGGTCGCCCCGCTCGGCGTCCGGGTGGTCCACGTGGGTGAATCCCCTCGGGCCGCCGTCCGCCGGTTTCCGGTTCATCGTGTACAACCGGCATTCGTCCAGCGGGAGAAGACCGTAGAAGGGGCCGGCGCCGCTGCCCCCGAGGCCCGTGAGGAACGCCCGGTAGGCCGCCGGCAGGGCGAGGTGCTGCTCGGCCTCGAAGGCGTCGACTTCCGAGGCGCTGATACGGGGGCCCAGCCGGAACCGGTGGCGCTCCTCGAACACGGAGTGGCTCCGGTGCGGCTGGTACGGGACCTTCGCCAACTTGGTGCGTATGCGGGTGATCTGTGAGTCCACCGGCGGATCTCTTCTCTCGTCCCCGACACCATAGCCGCTCGGTACGGCCCCGCTCGGTGGGGTGCTCCTTCGGCGAAGCTCCTGCGCGGGCGCGGGCGTGCCCCTATCGTCGGGGCATGGGGACGACTGTGGGGGATGACGGGTCCGGGCGTGCCATGCCGCTGACAGCACTGCCGCCGGTGTTCGACGACCGGACCAGGGACGCTTGCGTCGTGGTGCCCGGCATCATGGGCAGCGTCCTCGAGGACGCGGAGACGGGCGAGCCCCTGTGGGGCGTCGACCTGGCGAAGCTGACGAACGCGGCGACCGGCGGGAGCCTGCTGGCCAGGCTGCACGCGGACGAGCGGGAGCAGGCCGCCCACGCCGACACCGCCCGGCGCGATCCACTGACCGGCATCCGCGCGACGCGCCTGCTGGACAAGCCGTGGTGGCTGCCCGTGTTCGAGGGCCTCGACCCCTATGGCGAGGTGGTCGACACCCTGCGGAAGGTCACCCTGGCGCCGGCGGCCGTGGCGCCGTTCCCGTACGACTGGCGCCTCGCGGTCTCCTACAACGGCGCTCTGCTGGCCCGCGCGGCCCGCTCCCACCTGACCCGGTGGCGTGAGCAGGCGGCGGCCGTGCCCGGCCGGCAGCCACGGCTGCTGTTCGTGGCGCACTCGATGGGTGGGTTGGTGGTGCGTGCCGCGCTGGAGCAGGACCCGGAACTCGCCGCCGACACCCGGGCGGTGATCACCGTCGGGACGCCGTTCCTGGGGTCCGCGAAGGCCGTCCTCGCGCTGAACCTCCTGAACGCCCGGGCCAAACCGCGTCGGCTGCTGCACGGGGTGCAGGCGATGGCGGCCACCCTGCCCGGCGTCCACGACCTGCTGCCCGGATACCGCTGCCTGGACCGGGGACTGGAGGTGGACCGGCTCACCGCGCAGGACGTCGCTCGTTTCGGCGGTGACGAGGCCTTGGCCGCGCGGTCGCTGGGCGAGCACGCGCGCCTGCGCAGGGACGGGTTCGTGCTGCCGGGGCACCGGGCGGTCGTCGGCGAGGCGCAGGCGACCGTGCAGACCCTGACCGAGCGGACGCGGGAGGGCATCGCGGTGGCCGAGGGCCTGCGCCACTCCTTCGACGTCGGCGAGGACGGAGACCTGGTACGTGATCCGGCCACCGGCATCCCCGCCCGCCTCGACGCCTCCGGCGACGGAACGGTCCACATGCCCTCGGCCCGCACCGGGACCGAGGCGGTCACCTACGTCTTCGGCCAGCACGGCACGCTCATGCGCCACGACGAGGTCCTGCGCCAGATCCGCCGCATCGCCCTGGAGCGCCCCCAGGGCGTCCACCTCGGCGGCGACGGCTCCACCACGGGGCCCGGTCTGGAAATCCCCTGGCTCGGCGGGACCTACGGCGAGCCCCTCACCCTCACCGTCACCGGTCTCGACACCCCCGCCGGGGTGAGCCTGAGCGTCCGGTCCGCGACCACCGGCCGCGCCGGTCATCCCCTCGGCCTCCAGCGGGATCCCGACCGCGGGGACGGCGCATTCACGACCCTGTTCTTCGCCGACGCACCGGACCTGTACCGGGTGGTGTTGGACACCGGACGGCACGCGCCCGTCTCCCAACTCGTCCTCGTTGCCGCACCGGACGCCTGACCACGCTTCCCGCCCATGACCTCGGCCCCCTCATCAGGCCCCGTCCCGCACAGCGCGTCCGCCTTCATACCCGCGGCCCGCGACCAGGACGCGGGCGGAGCGCTCCCCGTGAGCGGCGGGGTCGAGCTGTTCCCGGTCCATTTCACCGCCTACCAGCACCACGAGGACCTCGACACCGACCTGCACGTCCGGGCGATCGCCGACCTGCTCGTTCCGTACGGCGTACGCGTCACTCCCTGGACCGTGCCGGCGGAGGACCGGGACCTGCAGGCCGTGTCGAACCGGCTCGTCCCCTGGAAGAGGCCCGCTGCCCACCAAGCGGGCGACACGGTGCTCTACTGGGTCGGTCACGGCAGCGCCGACCTCCTCGCCCACCATTGCGCACCGGCCCCCATCGACGAGGGCGTCGCCCCCTCCGAAATCGCCCGCGCCATCGGCAGTCGTCAGGTCCACCCCGACACCGCGAACAGCTGGGCCATCGTCGTCATCGACGCCTGCTTCTCCGAGAGCTTCGCCGCGAGCGTCCACGTCGAACTCCTCACCCGGCACCAAGGTGCGAAGCGGTACCTGCTGCTGTCCACCGCTGCCAAAGGGTACGCCGAGCTCGGCGCCTTCACCCGCGCCCTCGACCGGGCCCTGAACGTCACCTTCCGAGGCCGGCCGGCCATCGGCCTGGCCACCCTCGGCATCGAACTCGGCGCCGAACTCGGCGGCTACCGCTGCGACACCGCCGACGATCACCGCGACCGGCTGGTGCGCGTCGTGCCCGACGCCGCCGCCACCACCTCCGCACCCCTGGACCAGCTCGATGAGATCCAAGCCGTCATCGACCGGCTCCCCGCCGACGAGCAGCGCCACTTCCTGCCCAAGGCCTCCGGCGCCGAGCTCGGCGAGCTCGCCTGGTACTTCCACGGCCGCACCCTCCAGCGCGACCAGATCCTCCACTGGCTCGCGACCGCCACGAGCGGCGCTCTGGTGGTCACCGGCCCCGCCGGAGCCGGGAAGTCGGCCCTCCTGGGCCACATCCTCCTGCACACCCGTACCCACCTCCGCGACGTCCTCGTCCGCCACGGTCACCTCCAGCCCCTCCCCGCGGGAACCCCCTGCCCCGACGAGCCGTTCGACCTCGTCGCCCACCTGACCGGCGTCACCCTCAGCCGTACGCTCCAGCTCATCGCCGAAGCCGCCGGCCTCCCCGACCTCGCCGAGGAGGCAGCGGACGGTCGGCCCACCGTCGACCTCCCCGGCCGGCTCCTCGACCGGCTGAAGGACCGGCGAGAACCGCTGACCATGCTCTTCGACGCCCTCGACGAAGCCGACCAACCCCTCACCATCGCCGACCAGTTGCTCCGTCCCCTCGCCGCCCTGCCCACCGTCCGGGTGATCGTCGGCACCCGCCGCTCCACCCACGAGGGCCCCGACCAGCCCTCACCCGCGGACGCGAACATCCTCGACGCCCTCCACCCCCGCCCCACCGCCCCGGACGGGTCGGGCACACCCATCCCGCAGTACGTCGAGGTGTCCCAGGACCGGGAGGCGCTCGCCGGATATCTGCGCGCCAAACTCCACGCCGCCCAGCAGCGCGGCACCCTGAACACCGAAGACACCCACATCGCGAACGCCGTCCGTCGCCTCGTCGCCGACCATCCGCACACCGGCGCCGAACCCCAACAGTTCCTCTACGCGCGCCTCGCCGCCCACGAGCTCCTCAACGACCCCGCACTCCTGGCCGACCCGACCCCCCTCATCGGCCAGACCCACCGCCGGCTCTTCACCCGGGCCCTCCAGCGCCTCCACCGCACCGACCCCCACTACACCCCCCTCCTCCAAGCCCTCGGCCTCACCCAGGGCCGTGGCCTGCCCGACCAGGACAACCTCTGGGCACGCACCGCCGACGCCCTCACCACCACCCCCACGGGCCTCGGCACCGGCGCCGGCATCCGCGACCTGCTCCGCGACGCCGCCCCCTACCTGGCCCTCGACCACGAACAGGGTCAGACCGTCTACCGCCTCGCCCACCGCACCTTCGCCGAACACTTCACGACCGCCCCGGACACCCCGCAGGCACACGCCGCCATCACCACCACCCTCATCCGACACACCCGCCAAACCCTCCGGGGCACGCACGCCCACCCCGAGGCCACGCCCCCACCGCCCGAGGACGTCAACCCCTACATCCGCCACCACCTGGCCACGCACGCCCGCCTCGGCCACCCGGCCGGAGCCCTCCAGACCCTCGCGGACCACCCGGACGTCCTCGACACCCTCGACCTGTCCAGCATCACCACCAACGCCCTCCACCACGGCCTGGCTCCGAACGTGCTCCCGGCCGCCATCGCCGGAACCGTCCTCCTCCAACACCACGCCCGCGACACCACCCCCCACGGACGACCCGGCACCGATAGGGGATGGCGCCGGTGGTGGCGTCGCCTCGGCACCACCTACCTCCAAGGCACCCCACCTCCGGCCGTACCCCATCAGCACCTCCTCCCCGGCAGTCCGTGGCCCCCCGCCCTCATCGCGGGTGCCGTCCAACCCCACCGGCTCCACCTGCAACTCATCGGCCACACCGCCGCGGTGTGGGCGGTGGCCGTGTTCGCCGCGCCGGACGGCACCCCCCGCCTCGCCACCGTCAGCGACGACAAGACGGTACGGATCTGGGACCCGGCCACCGGAACCCAGGTGGGCCGGCCCCTCACGGGTCACACCGACCGGGTGCGGGCGGTGGCGGCGTTCACCACCCCCGACGGCTCCCCCCGCCTCGCCTCGGCCGGCCGGGACGACACGCTGCGGGTCTGGGACCCGGCCACCGGAGCCCAGGTGGGGCCGCCCTTCACCGGCCGTACCGAGTTGCTGACGGCGGTGGCCGCGTTCACCGCACCCGACGGAACCCCCCGCATCGTCACCGGGGGATGGGACGGTACGGTCCGGATCTGGGACCCGGCGACCGGAGCCCAGGTGGAGCCGCCCCTCACGGGCCACACCGCGTCCGTGACCGCGGTGGTGACGTTCACCGGACCGGGACCGGAGGCGAGCCCCCGCCTCGCCACCGCGAGCGACGACATGACGGTACGCATCTGGGATCCGCAGACCGGCACCCAGGTGGGGAACCCGCTCGTGGGCCACACCGACTGGGTGCAGTCGGTGGTGGTGTTCACAGCCCCCGACGGCGCCGTCCGTCTCGCCACCGCGAGCGACGACAGGACGGTGCGCATCTGGGATCCGCAGACCGGCACCCAGGTGCGGGATCCGCTCATCGGTCACACCGATTCGGTCTGGGCGGTGGTGGCCTTCACCGCCCCCGACCGCACGACGCGCCTCGCCACCTCCAGCGACGACAAGACGGTGCGCATCTGGGATCCGGCCACGGGGGCCCAGGAGGGCCGGCCCCTCGTGGGCCACACCAACTGGGTGCAGTCGGTGGCGGTGTTCGCGGCGCCGGACGGTACTCCCCGCCTGGCTTCGGCCGGCCACGACGACACCGTGCGGATCTGGGAACCGGTACCGGGGACTCCGGTGAGCGGTTCCCCCGTCGAGCACGTCAACTCCCCGCGCCTCCTGGGGACGTTCGCCGCACCGGATGGCACGAGCCGGGTAGCCATCGCCGAAGACGACGGGACGGTGGTGCTCTGGGAGCCGGAAACGGGAAGGCAGGAGGGCCCGCCCCTCAGCGGACACACCGACGGGGTCCGGGCCGTGGCGGTGTTCACCGACCCGGACGGTACCCCTCGAATCGCCTCGGCCGGCCTCGACAACGCCGTCCAGATCTGGGACCCGGCCACCGGACTCCAGGTGGGACCACCCCTCGTCGGCCACACCCGCCGGGTGAGGGCGGTGGCGGCCTTCAGCGCTCCCGACGGCGCCCCCCGCCTGGTCACCGGCGGTGAGGACGGCACCGTTCGCGTCTGGGACCCCGTCACCGGGGTCCAACAGGGCCCGGCCCTCGCCGACTACACCGGCGGGGCGATGGTGGTGACGGCGGTGGCGGCCTTCACGGCCCGCGATGGTACCCCCCGCCTGGCTTCGGGTGGTGACGACGGCACGGTGCGGATCTGGAATCCCACCACGGAGGCCCAGGAAGGCCAGGCCCTCCTGGGGCATACCGACGAGGTCACGGCGGTGGCGGCGTTCACGGCCCGCGACGGTGCGCTCCGCCTGGCTTCGGGCGGCCGCGACGGCACGGTGCGGATCTGGAATCCCGCCACCGGGACTCAGGAAGGCCCGGCCCTCCTGGGGCATACCGGCCGGGTCACGGCGGTGGCCGCGTTCACCGACCCGGACGGCAGTCCCCGTCTGGTCTCCGTCGGCGACGACGAGACGGTTCGCGTCTGGGACCCCGCCACCGGAACCCAGGTGGGTCCGCCCCTCATCGGCCACACCGCCGGGGTCCGGGCGGTGTCCGTGTTCACCGCACCGGACGGGACCGTCCGCCTGGTCACCGCGAGCGACGACATGACGGTGCGGGTCTGGGACCCACGTACGGGGACGGGGCACGCGCTGCCGCTGGCCGACCCGGCTCTGGCACTGACGGAGCACCGGGGTCTTCTGGTCACGGGCACCTCGTCGGGCCACCTCGCGCTCGATGTCCGGTTCCTACCGCCGACGGTGTGACCACGCCCGTCCCTCGGGAGGGGCGTGGCCCGGCAGCAGCCGCCGCCGGGAACAACGCCCTGCCCGCCCCCTCGCAGTCGAGCCCACGGATACTCGGCACCGACTCGATCACGGCACCCCTACTCTCGCCCCTGCCAGAGTGAGTCACTCGGGCGTGCCGCCGGTCAGGGGATCCCCAAGTGGGCTCGTGTCAGGTGAGGTTGTCGAACATGCCGAAGAAGGCGCCGATCACCGCCGTGACGGCGCCGCCGGTGAAGAGGAGGCCGACGGTGAGGGTGGAGGCGACCAGGACCGCGTCCCGGACCCGCCGGCCCCGCGGTTGCAGCGAACGTACGCGGCCGGGGTCGCGCGGGTCGTAGGCCGCCTCGATGTTCCAGGTCGGGATGGGGTGCCGCACGGTGCGGACCGTGCCGCCCGGGTCGGTGTACGCGTACAGACCGGACTGATCCCGAAGCCGGATGGCGGACGTCCGGACGCCGTGCTTGCGCAGGTACCACTCCTCGAACGGTGCGTACGCGAGGAAGACGCCGAGCGTGAGGATCGGTATCCCGAGGAAGGAGAGCGGGATGATGACGGTCAGGGCGGCCGGGTTGCCCGCCGAGGCCACGAGCACGCATGAGCCGATGGCCAGCAGGGTCGCGACGAGCGCGCCGCGCTTCATCCTGCGAAGCCAGTTCCGGTAGCTGGGCTGGTACAGGCGTTCGCCCGAGACGAGGTCCGCGCCGTCGATCGCCTCCGTCTCCTCGGTCCGCTCGGGCAGAGCCGCGTTCACGGCATCGGCGAAGGCGGCGGCGGCCTCGTCGTCCACCACGTCCCAGACCCGGTGGACGTGCGTCATCTCCGTGGTCGGCGCGGCGGTCAGCTCGATCGTGACGCACCGTCCCTCGACGAACAGGCGACTGATGGCCTCCAACGGGATGTGCACCTGCTCGTGCGGACGGCGCACGATCAGCACATCGTTCTCCACGAGCACGACGGCTTCCCGCCGGCGTGGAGAACGGGTATGTGAGAAGTGATCGACATGTGCGTGATGTTAGGGGCGGAGCGTGCCGGTCGGCAGCCCTCGCGCGTGTGGGCCGGGTGTCTCCGTACGAGCGACCCGAAGGCGTGAGCGGGCCGTCGATCGGCCTCACGCCCACCCACTCGTGGAAGGTATCGGCCTCCTGGGGGTCGGAACCGCCGAGGCAGCCGGGCGGGAGGTGATCAGTGCAACAGAGGCAGCGACGGGCGTCGTTCCGCGGAGAGCCCCGACCGCTCGGGTTCCGGCCACTCGGGAAAGTCGGCCGAGGTCCCACCGAAGGCGAGCAGGGTCTGTGAGCCGAGGTCGCAGCACGCTTGGATGAAGCCTTCTGCGCCCATGAGGCGCATCGAGTGCCCGCCCCCCTTCAGGGGCCACAACGCGCCGGAGTGGTTGGACACCGCGTACGGGTTCCCGCCGTGGCTCAGGACGTCGCGGAGGGTCTTCATGTCGGCGAGGTACAGGTTCACCTCTCGGGTGCCGACGTAGGCCGTCCAACGTGAGCGGTTTCCGGCGGCGGTGCCCAGAGTCCTGGTACGGACCCCCCAGTCGTTGGTGAAGAGCCGGACCCCCTGCTGCTGCGCGACGTGGCGGAGCTTGTCCGGGTTGAGCGGAAGATGCCGTGTACGGGACGGATCGAGGGCGAGCACGTCGTTGAAGAAGGCTTCGACGGCCGCGTAGGAGGTCGTGAAGATCCCCCACCGAAGTGCGTACTGCTTCTTCGAGCCCTTGAGCGACCTGCCGTCCTTCCCGGTCAAGCCGTCGATGTCGCGGTGAAGGCCTACCAGCAACGCAGGATTTCGCAGCCCGGCGGACAGGGCGCCGGCGGCGGCGATGACAGCGGGGAGATGAGGGTGCGGAGGCATGCGCGCGATCGTAGTGGCTGGACCGCGGACGTGGTCAGGGCCGTCTCACCCATGGGAAAGCGGGGGAGACGGCCCTGGACGATCTCGCGCCTGCCTCTGTCGGACGCTGCGCGCCGTGTGGCCGGACGGGGACGGGGCGGTCAGGGGCGGGCGGCGGCCTGCTTCCGGTTCATCTCGTCCTCGACCTCGTCAACGCAATCGTCGTCGTAGCCGTGGTCGTCGTGGCCGGGCTTGCCGTGGCCGGGCTTGTCGCCGTGGTGGTGGCCGGGCTTGCCGTGGCCGGGCTTGTCGCAGTCCTTCTCCTCGGCCTTCACCTTGATGGTGACGGTGCAGGAGCGGGAGGTGGTGCAGGTGCCGCCCGGTGCCGTGGGCACGGCGGTGTTGGTCAGGACGCGGTCGCCGGTGTCGGGGGCGTTGACCCGTACCTGGTAGGTGATGGTCGCGGTGGCGCCGGGAGCGAGGGTGCCGGTCCAGTCCAGGGTTTCGCCGGTGACGGTCGCGGTGCCGGTGGTGGCGTTGACCGAGCCCGGGACGAGGGTGGCGTCGTCGAGGACGTCGCCGAGGTCGTCGGTGAAGTTGCCGGCGGCGGCGGTGGGGCCGGTGTTCTTGACCGTGATGGTGTAGCTGATCGTGTCGCCCTCTTCGGCCTTCTTCGCCGGCGTCGCCTTCTTGGTGATCGTGTAGGCCGGGGTGACGCAGGTGCCGGAGTCCTGGGTGGAGGTGGCCCCGTAGAAGCCGCTGCCGGTCGCCTTGACGGTCGTGACCGGCAGGGCCGCGGTGGAGGCGGTGGTGGGAAGGCTGTTGATCTGGTTGATGTCGCCGTTGGAGGCGAACGCGTACACCGTGCCGGCGGACTTGGCGGCGCCGAAGGTCTGGGGGACCGTGCCGATCTGGAGGACGGTGTTGTCGGGGCGGATCCGGAACACGGGGGAGGGGCTCGTGGTGTCCGGGGTGCCGAAGGCGAGGACGTCGCCGTCGTCCAGGGTGATGAAGTCGCCCGCGGAGACGATCCCGGCGGGGAAGGAGGCCGGGAGCAGCGTGGAGACGCCGGTGGCGGGGTCGATCAGGAAGACCTGGCTGCTGTTGAAGGAGCCCGCGATCAGCATGCCGTCCGCACGGGCGGTCAGACCGTTGACGGCGGTCACCGGGCCGACCGCGGCCAGCGGTCCGGTGATGGCCACGCTCGCAGTCTCCGCGCCGGTGACGGGGTTGATCGTGTAGAGCGTGGCCGAGCCGGCGGCTCCGGGGAAGTCGACCCCGTACAGGGTCGACCCGTTCGGGCTGAAGGCGATGTCGCCGTAGTCGCGGACCAGCGGGGCCGTGCTGAGGGTGTTGCCCGCGTCGTCGTACTGGATGAGGTTGCGGGTGGCTCCACCGGTGTTCGCCCACAACGGTGTGGGCGGGCAGACCGCACGCGCCTTGGAGGCGGCGGTTCCGGTGTGGGCCGAGGCCGCACTCCCGCCGGCCTGCGCGAGCCCCGCGGGACCCGCGGCGGCCAGGACCAGGCCGATCGCCGCGCTCGTCAGCGCCCGTCCAAGGACGGGACGGCGGTGGTTCACCATGGACTCTCCTCGCTTCTTCCGGCTCCCTGTCGGGAGCGCGGATCGCGCCTGGCCGCCGGCCGGGAGGCCGCCGCGGCCGTCCGGCCCATCGGACCCGGTCCGGACGCACGCGAGGGTGCCCGCTCGGCCCGTCGCCTTGACATCTGACGGGCGAAAGCCCGTCTTCTGGCTCATCCCCACCACCCGTACAGCCCGCCCGCGACCCCGTGCAGGGGCTGGGGCACGGGGTGGCAGGTACGGACGGGCAGGGGAGGGGTGTCAGCCACGGCAGGAGAACGGCTCGCGTGCGTACGGGGCGCGGCCGCTGACCGGGGCGCTCGGCTCCCACCCGCCCCTTCGCGGGCCGCCGCTGCCTTCAGCGAAGCCGTCGGCGCGCCGGGCATCGCCGACGCCTTCGACGCCGAGTACGGCTGCCTTCCGTCGCCCACGGCCACGCGCCGGGCGGCCTGGACCACTATCGAGAAAGGCAGGAATGCCATAGGCGCCGGGCTCGGTTCTGGTGCAGTCTCGGTGTCCTGGGCAGGTCCGGAACCGGGAGAGACGGCAAGGGTGGGGGACGCGATGGTGCAGGCGAACGAGACGACGGTGCCGGTGATGCCGTGCGTGTCGGTTGAGGAGACGCTGGAGTTCTACCAGGCGCTCGGGTTCGAGGTCAGCTACCAGCAGACCCGGCCCTACGTCTACCTGGCGTTGGAATGGTCCGGCTTCGTCCTGCACTTCGGGCCGCCGCCGAAGAACATCGACCCGAGTCAGGAGGAGGTCGGCTGCCTGGTCATGGTCGACGAGGTCGCCGCGTACCACGCCGAGTTCACCCGCGCCTTGCGGGCCGCCTACGGGAAGGTCCTGGTCAAGGGCAGGCCGCGCATCACCCGGTTCCGGCCTGGAGCGCGCCGGTTCACCCTCGTCGACCCGTCCGGCAACTCGATCATCTTCATCCAGCGGGACGAGCCCGCCGAGCTGGAGTACGGCGGCTCGAAGAGCCTCACGGGTCTGGCGAAGGTCCTCGACAACGCCCGTGTCTTCAGCGATTTCAAGAACGACGACCGCGCAGCCCTGCGTGTTCTCACCACAGGTTTGCGCAAGTACGGGGACACCGCACCCCTTCTGGACGTGGCCCGTACCCTCGCCACCCTGATCGAACTCGCCACCGCCCTGGAGGACACCGACTGCGTCGACGACTGGCGCAGCCGACTGACCGCCCTCGACCTCACCGACACCGAACGCCGTCAGGTCACCGAGGAACTCAGCGACGCCGACGCGCTCCACCTGTGGCGAACCGGGACGGCCCCCGAGTCAGGAGGGGCGCACACGTCCTGACAACCGGGACCGAACGGCGACGTCGTCAAGACGGCCGATGGCCGCCGCCCGGTCGGCGGCCAGGGCTCGGAGGAGGCCGTGCCTGCCGGTCCACGGCGCCTACGGCGGCGCGGGCGCGAGCCGGTCCTCGGCGGCTACGTCCGGTGTCGCGCCCGGATCCGGAGGAGGCCCGTGTGCGCGGCCCAGGCCGACGCGGCGCCCACCACGTACCAGAACAGGTCGGGGGCGTTGAAGGTGGAGCCGAGGGCGAGGCGGGCGAGGGTGCTGCGCCGGGAGAGCTCGGCCGGGACGGCGGTGAGTTGGAGGAACTCGACCGCCCAGCTCAGGGCGAGGGCGCAGGTGGCGGCCTTCGTCGGTGTCGCCCTCGGTGCGACGAGGACGACGAGGGCGGCGAGCAGGACGGTGTACAGCGCGTCCCCGCCGTACTTGGCGAGATCTCCCGCCGCCACGGCCCTGAGTGCCAACGCCGCGCCGACGGTCGCCACCGCCCCCGCGGCCGCGACGAGACGGATCCGACCGGTGCCGGTGGCGGTGAGCGCCGTGGGGAAGCTGCGGTCGGCCCCTCTCGGGGGTGCGGAAGCCACGGTGTGCCGGTCCTCCGATGTCGGTCGTGCCAGGTGCGCGTGTGAGTGGTCGGCACCCGTCCGGCAACCCGCGAGAGGATCCGGATCCGGTCGCGGGTCGCCGGACAGGTTGCCGCCTGGGCCCACCGGTGATCCTGCCGCCTCGTCACGAGCCCAGTCAATCCTGGGGTTTCCTTGACGACCCCCGAGCATTAGCTTGGGTGTCGTGACGTTGGACGATCTACGGGTGTTCGTGGCCGTGTGCCGGGTGGGGAGCCTGAGCGGCGTGGCGCGGGAGTCGGGATGCACCCAGTCGGCGGTGAGCCAGCACGTGAAGCGGCTGGAGCGCGAGACCGGCGTGAGCCTGCTGGAGCGCCGACCGCGCGGGACGGTCCCGACCGCGGCCGGGCGGATCCTCTACGAGGCCGTCTCCGACGGGATCAACGGCCTGGACCGCGCCCTGCGCCGCATCGGCGAACTGGCCGACGGCGAAGCCGGATCCGTACGGGTCGGCACCGGTGGCGCCACCGTACGGCACTTCATGGCCGAGGCCATCGTCGGATTCCGACGCAGCCACCCCCGGCTGAGCCTGGAATTCCGCACGGAGACCTCCAGCCGTCGCTGCTTCGACGCGCTCCTGGCGAGCACCCTGGACCTGGCGTGGATCACCATCGGCGCACCGGTGCCCGGCATCGAGCAGCGACCCGTGGTCGACCTGCCCTGGGTGCTCGCGGTCCGCGCGGACGACCCGCTCGCGGACCGGTCGGCCATCGACGTCGCCGAACTCACGGACATGCGCCTGGTACGACTGCCCCCGAACTCCATCTCGGGCGCCCGCCTGGACGCCGCCTTCACCGAGTTGGGCGTCCGGGTGGGCTCGGACACCAGCGTCGCGGACTGGGACACCGCCCTGCTCCTCACCGAACTCGGCCTCGGACACACCGTCGTCCCCGCCGTACCGGGCCTGCGCTCCGCCGGTACCGCTCCGCTGCGCCTCGTACCGGTGCCCGCCCTGCCGCCGCTCCCGGTGGGCTGGGCGGTACGCCGCTGGGACGCCCTCACCCCGCTCGCCCGCGCCTTCGCCGACACGGTCGCCGCGACCTGCTCCGAGCGGCCCGAAGCCCAGCCGCGTTGACGACGCGCCGGCTCGGGTCGGCGGGCGCCACGCCCCCGGCCCTCGCGCCGAGCTTGCCGGCGGGTGCGCGCGCCGGACCCGCGCCACGATGAGGCGGAAGCCCGCTTCGAAGCAGGCCCCTCGGTTCCGGCTCGGCCGGGGGACGGTGCCTCAGGCTGCGTGGGTGTCGTCTCGGGGTTTGGTGGCGGTGACGGTGACGGTGGCCATGCCGATGTCGACCAGGCCCGGGCGGGAGAGGGCCTCGACGACCGACGGGGCGTCGGCGGGCGCGATGCCGGGCAGCGCGGCGATGTCGTCGGCGAGGTGCTGGACGGTCAGGCTCCAGAACCGGCCCATCGGGGTGTCGTGGGCCACGGTGGGCACTGCGGTGTGCAGCGTGATGCCGGTGAGACCGTGGGCGGCGGCTGTCCGGGGCAGGCCGGGCCCCCAATGGGTGCAGTCGGTGCCGAGCCGGTTCGCCAGGACGCGCAGTGCGCCCAGTGACACGCGGCGGTAGCGGGCGTCGACCGCGGCCTCCAGAGAGAACAGCGCGGGTTCCTCGATCACCAGCCGACCCCCGGGCGCCAGCCACCGCACGATGCGGGCGAACACGGCGTCCCGGTCGGGCAGGTGGTGGAGCAGGTAGCGGGCGTGGATCAGGTCGTAGTGGGCCTCGGGGAGTTCGTCTCGGGTCACGTCGTGTCGCAGCACTGTCAGACGTTCGTGCCGTGTGCGGGAGAGGAAGCGGCCGTCGAGGTCGGTGGCGGTGACGTGGGCCGTGGGGAGGCCGTCGAGCAGGTGCCGGGTCAGGGTGCCGGCTCCGGCGGCGAGTTCGAGGACCTGGCGGACGGGGCGACGGGTGCCGGTCGCGGGGTTCAGGAGGGCGCGCCGGGAGTGCGGGTCGAGGACGTCGGCGAGGGCGAGGAGCCGGGTGTGTTCGTCCGCGCCGCCTTGCCCGAAGATCCGCTCTCCGTAGCGTTCCGACCCTTCGCCCGGTGCGGGTGCGGGGGCGGACGAGCGGTCGGGGGCGGGCCGGTCGGCGGCACTGAGGGATGCGGTCATCGGATGCTCCGGAGGGCGGGGAACGCGGGTACGGGGAACGCGGTTACGGGTGTCAGGTCGGAGGCGGAGAGCCCGGCCGGGTCGTGGTGGCCGGTCAGGGTGAGGGCGCCGGTGAACTCGGTCTCCAGACAGCGCAGGACGTGCTCGACGCCGGCCTGGCCGCCGATGGCCAGGCCGTAGAGCCAGGGGCGGCCGATCATGGCGGCACTCGCACCGAGCGCCAGGGCGATCAGGACGTCCGTGCCGGTACGGACGCCGGAGTCGAAGAGGACGGGAAGGCCGGCGGCGGCCTCGGCCACGGCCGGCAGGCAGTCGAGAGCGGCGGGACCGGCGTCGAGTTGGCGTCCGCCGTGGTTGGAGACGATCAGCGCGTCGGCTCCCGCGTCCCGCAACCGCTTCGCCTCGTCCGCCCGGCACACGCCTTTGACGGCCAGCGGCAGGTCGGTCCAGGAGCGCAGCAGTTCCAGATCCGCCGGGTCGAGCGAGGGGCGGGTGTAGTGGCGGTTCCAGGCCGTGGCCGCGGCCCGTACCGCTGCGGGGCCGAGCTGCCCGGGCAGGGCGGCGGCGGGCAGACCGGCGAGCTCGCGGAAGCGTGGGTCCGAGAGGTAGTTGCCGAGGCCGTGGCCCCTGCCGAAGGGGAAGAATCCGGAGTCCAGTTCGCGGGTCCGCCAGCCGGCCACGTGGCAGTCGCCCTGGAGGACGACTGCCGTGTACCCGGCCTTCCTCGCGCGGTCGAGGAGGGAGCGGGCGAGTCTCTCGTCGTCGGGCCAGGCGAACTGGAACCAGCGGCGGCCTTCCGGAGCGGCCTCGGCCACTTCCTCCAACGGCGTGGAGGTGGCGGAGGAGAGGACCTGTACGACGCCCGCCTCGGCCGCGGCCCGCGCGGCTGCCTTCTCGGCCTCGGGGTGAGCCAGTTCGGCCACTCCCGCCGGGGCGAGCATGACCGGGAAGGACATGGGCGTGCCCAGAACCGTGCACGACGGGTCGGCGGGTCGGCCGTCGCGCAGGATCCGGTAGGTCAGGCTCCACCGGGCGAACGCCTCCTCGTTCGCGGCGACCGTGCGTTCCCGTCCGGCGCCGCCCGCGATGTAGTCGAACGCGTGGCGCGGGAGCACATCCCGCGCGGCGTGCGCCAGCCCTTGCGCGGTGAACGGGAATCGGCTGCCACCCTCGGCGAAGACGCGGCTCTGGTAGCCGCTCGTGTAGGTCGTCGAGGGCTCCTCGGAGCCGGCCGGGCGGCCGTGAGCCCGCCGGCCGACGGCTGCGGAGGTCGGTCGGTAGATCGTCGTCGGCCTCGCGTGTGACTGCGGGTCGGCGGGCCGGACGCCCGCCTGTTCGCACAGGGCGCCGACACGGGCGGCCGCCTGCGGGGTGACCGGCCCCCTGACGGCGGCCGTGTGTTCACCGCTGAGCGCGAGGACCGCGGCCTCGGCCTCGCAGCCCCAGAGGTCGTGCGGGTGCAGGAGCCCCACCCCCGGCCCGTAGCTGTATCCGTCGCGCCGACTGAGGGGCCCCGGGCCGGCGGTGCCCGTGCCGATGGGCCAGAGGAGTCGGCCGCCGCGCTTCTCCCACGCTTCACGGTCGACGCAACCGGGCTGGCTGTCGTCGATGAGGACGTGCCCGGTGAGATCCATACCTGGGGCCAGGGCGTCTACGTCGAGCCGCTCGGTGATGGCACTGACGACCAGCCGGCACCGGCGGACGACGTCGCCGGGGTCCGCGGTGACGTCGGTGCGCCGCTCGGCTCCGGCCGCCTCGACCAGACGGCGCACCCGCCCGAGCCGGGTAGGTCGGTCGCAGGCGAGGAACGCGCTGTCGGGGAACTCTGCCAGCAGCGTCACCAGGGTCGAGGAGCCGATGGAGCCGGCCGCGCCGATCACACCGATCCGTAGGGGGGACCCGGGCGCGTCCAGGGTGTCGGCGGTGCGGCGCGCCAAGAGGCGGATGAGATGGACGGTGCCGCCGTGACCGGTGGTGACGATCGGGGCGTCCGGACCCGGGGGGACGGCTTCGCGGCCGAAGCGCGTCAGGGCCGGCAGCGTGGCCCCGAGCCCGACCACGCGTGCGCCGAGGCGGTCGTGGGCGAAGGAAACCGTCTCGCGGACGATCCCGGAGATCCGGGCGGCGGCCGCATCGGGACCGAGGTCGGTGACCAGGTCGGCGGTCACCGGCGTCTGCAGGACCAGGCCGCGGTGGCCGGCGTGTTCGCCGTAGGAGGCCATCACCAGCGGGGGGAGGGCGGCGATCAGGTGCTGGGCGGTGGTGGCCGAGACCCCGTAGCGGCTGTCGAGCAGGGGCAGCAGGTGCCGGATCTCGGGCCCGCGCGAAGGGTCGTCGCGGCTGATGAGGCTGGGGACGACGAAGACTCGGTCGGCGGGCAGGTCGGGGGCATCGCGCCCCTCGTACAGGGCGAAGGCCCGCTCGACGGTGTCCAGGCTGCGCCGGGCGGCCGGGCCCGGATCGTCGAGGTCGTCCGCCGAGTCGGCCCGCCGGACGCTCTCGTCGAGCAGGCGCAGCGCGAGGTCACGGTCGGGCCGGGTGCGGGGTGGACTCGCGGACTGGGGTGCCAGAGGCATGACTGTGGTCCTCGGGGTTGGCGGGTCCTCGGATGGAGGAGCGCGCACGGAGCGGTGCGCTCGGGAGCGCGCACCGGCGCGCGGCCCTCGGAGAAGTGCAACGAGGTTGTTGATCATGAGCAACTGCCCCTTCTGTCACATGTGACCCAGAAGTGCCTTTGAAATGTGGATAAATAGCTGCAAAAGCTGGATTTTGTCGCACTGGGAACATTCATGCCATCCATCACTCCTGTTCCGGGAGGTGGTGCCGTGCCGGCAGGCGATCCGAAGCCCGCGATCGCAGGGCCGGGCCACGAGGTCGCCGTCGGCACCGAGCTGCGGGCGGACCCTCGGTGAACCACTCCTCCAGGACGTCGAGGTCCAGCCGAACACGGTCGGCACGCCGCGTCGCTCGGGCGGCGAGCCCTGCTCGGCCGTGCGCCGAGCCGGGCTCCGCTCGTGCTGATGGGCGGCCGTGTGGAGTCCTGTAGGGGTGAGTGACGTCGCCCGCGGCACGCCTCGCTGTCGGTGCCCGCTGCGAGGATCGTCGGCATGGAGATCAAAGACGTCGACTGGCGGAACTTCCTGTCCCGGTGGAGCGAGGAGTGGGCGGACGCCCACGGGCACGTCGACGAGCTGGGCCCCGACGACGTCGCCTCGCGGCAGGGCAGATGGCTCGGCGCGGACCCGGCCGCCGAGGCCGACATCGCCGCGATGGAGAGCCGGCTCGGCCGCGCGATGCCGCCCTCCTACCGGGAGTTCCTGCGGGTCAGTGACGGCTGGCGGCACGCCGGCGCCTTCGTCGTGAGACTGGCCGGCACCCGCGAGGCGCACTGGCACGACGATGCCATGGGCCTCGGCGAGGGCTTCGACGCATTCTGGGGCGAGGAGGAGAACTCCGAGGAGACGCGGGCGCAGGTGGGCCTGTGGTCCCGGGCGCTGCAACTGGACGTCGAGTCGGACGCCACCTTCGTACTGCTCGACCCGCAGGACGTGGGGCCGGACGGCGAATGGGCGGTGCGGGTGTGGGCTTCCTGGCGGGCCGCGGATCCCGAGCGGTATCCGTCGTTCGCGGCTTTCATGATCGCCATGCACCAGGAGTTCCACACGCTCGCGCCGGAACGGAGCGGGGAGGACGGCCCGGCGTTCGAGAACGACACGACCCGGGCCCAGGACGCCGCCGTGGCCAGGGCCAGGACCGAGGCACTGTCGGGCCGACACGAGGAGGCGACCGCCCGGCTGGCGGAAGCACGGAAGTACGGCCGGCCGTACGCGCACGAACTCCTGCACCAGATCGCGCAGCTGGACGGCACGCGCGGGTACGGGGTCGAGGCGCCGCACCCCGACAACCCCCGCTTCATCGGCGAACAGCTCCCCCTGAAGGCCGCCGACCTGCTCGACAGCGGCCGGCCCCCGGAGGACTGGCACTACTCCGACCCCGCCCTCTTCCCCGACACCGCGCGGGCAGCGGCCGACATCCAGCGCTCGGTACGCGAGGGGACCTACCGCTACCGGCCCGGCGGAGCGTTCGGCGAAGGCGTCCACGAGGCCCGCGAGCAGGCCCGGTGGGGCGACACCGATGCCGCCTGGCAGGTCCTGCGTGCCGCGATCCCGTCGTGGGAGCCGCTCGGCCCGGGCCACATCGCGCCGGTGGGACTGCTCGCGGACCCCCTACTCGCCCCGGTGCTCACCTCCGAGCGGCGCCTGGAACTCCTGCGGACCCCGCGCGGCGGCGAGAGGGGCCCGGCCCCGGCCCCCGCCGGCGACCGGAACCCCGAAGGCCTGTCCTGGCTCGTCCGGCCCGGCGCGCTGCGCCCCCGGCAGACCTCGGTCACCGACTACCGGATGATCCTCCTCGAAGGCGTGGCCCCGGACGGGATACCCGCGCTGCTCGGCTCATCGCCCGGCACGCGGCTCTCGCCGCCCCTGCGCCAGTGGGACGTCACCCGGCACCACCGATCCGGCCGACGGGTCTTATCGGGCTACGAGGACAAGGCACTGCTCAGCGTCGGCCGGGCCGGGCCGGACTGGAGCTTCGCCCTCGAACAGGACCCCTCCGCCAGGTTCGACCCGGCCCGCTTCGTCTCTCCGGCGTCGGCCGCCTCGGCCGACGGCGGCCGGGCGATCGTGATCTGGCACGAGCGGCGCGGAGGCACCCCGGTCTTCCACGTGTCGGCCGCCGAGGGCGGCACGCCGCGCTACGCGTTCACCGTGCGGGGCGCAACCCTCGAAGCCACCACCGGCTCCGTTCCCCCCGAACTGGCCCCCCACTCCCTCGGGTTCGACGCCCCTGACACGGACGGCCAGGCCGCGGCGGCAGCCCAGGCCCTGGACGCCGTCGCTCGGCTCCACGGTGTCACCGTGCCCCGCCTCGCCCTCACCGAAGGCCGGCTGCACACCTTCGAATCGCTCTCCTGGAGCCGCCCACCCGGCCCCGGAGAGACGTACGCGACGATCGGCATCCGCTGACCCCGCTCACCCGCAGCGGCGCACCCGCACTCCGACCTCACGCTCGCCCGGCCGGACCGGGGGCGCCCGTCACCGTTCGGTCCGAAGGCCCTACCCGCGAGGTGATGGGGTCGCTAGCCTCAACGCATGGACGACTTCATGTTCGTGGATGTCCCTTCGGAGTTGGGTGAGTTACTGAAGGAGGCCGATTTCGGCGAGGTCGAGTCGGACACCCGGTCCGGGGACCAGTGGCTCGATGTGGCCCGGGCGGTCCTGTCCGTCGGCGTCGAGGGACTCGACGTGTCCGCGGGCGCGGTGGGCATCTACCTCGCCCGCGAGCAGATCGCGGACTTCGGCCGCCGCACCGCCGCCTGGTTCGGCTTCCGGGTCGCCTCCGGTCGCGCCTCCGGCTCCGGGCCCGAGACCGCGACGGCTGAGGGCGCCTCGCTCGTCCTCACGGTCACGGCGGGTGCGGAGGATCCCGTCCGGATCGAGATCCGGTCGACCCCGGGCCCTGACGGTACCCCCGTGCTGGATTCGGCGGCACTCGTCGACGGTCTCGTCACCGCGATCGACGCGACGCGTCCGGCACCGGGCACCCCTTCAGAGACGGCCGGATGACGGGCTTCGCCGCCCACCTGCGGGCGGCGAGGTACGCGAAGGTGGCCAAGGAGCTCCGAGCCCTGCAGGTCCGGCGCGAACAGCACGGCACGGCCGCCGCCGCGGACGACGCCTGGAGGCTGATGCGCCGCTGCACGGACAAGCTGGGACGGGGCGAAGACGAGTACGCGCCCATGGTCCTCGACACCGCGCGGGTCTCGTTCGGCATGCACGCCGAGCTGGGACGCTGGTTCACGGCCGCCACCAGCAGCCTGTGGTACAGCGTGGCGGTCCGGACCCTGCAATCGGAGTTCAGCACGCGGGAAGCGACCTTCCCCGACGAGTTGTACGCCGACATGCAGATGATGGCGGAAATGGCGGTGGACGTCGCCCATCGGGCGGGAACGCCCTTGGTGGGCTACCTCGTGGCGGAAGCCCTGATCGGCCTGCGGATGGGCGGCCGCGCCTCGGCCCGAGAGATGGCCGACGCCCTCGCGGCACCTGACGCCGCCGATCGGTTGCGCGAGTTCCGACAGCATTCCCGCGAGCTCCGCCGGCGGGCGACGAGCAAGCCTGCGGATCCGGGCATCGACAGCGTGGCGACCCTGACGACGGTGGTCGAGGGCATCGTGGCCGAGGACCTCGAAGAGGCGCTCGAACGGCTGGAGCGCGGATACCTGATCGCCGGATCCAGTTCGGCGTGCGCGGTTCTCGCCGCGGTGAAGACCGGGCGGTCAGTCGTCTACCTGGCACCGGGGGCGGTGGCCGGTGCGGCGATCCGCCTCAACGCGCCCGGGACGGGACGCGCGCTGTGCGAGAGCACGGAACTGCCCGGCTTTCGCACGGACGCGGTCCGCAACCAGCTGGAGACGCTGTGGACGAAACTGGGCGTGCCGGCCCGGGGGATCCGCGACCGCGCCGTCCGAGCGGCGCACGCGATGGTGGGCGACACGGTGTGGAAGCCGCTCCTCGCGGCCTGGCCGGACCTCATGGGGTCCGAAGTGGCATTGGTTCCGTTGGGTGAGAGCGCACGGTTGCCCCTGTGGACCGCGCCGGTGGACGACAGCGGTGTTCCGGCCTGCGGGCTGATGGACCTCACCGTGGCCCCCTCCGGCAACGCCCTGATGCTCGCGAGTGCCTGGCCCCGCCCCGTGAGGGAGGCGCTGGTGGTGGCCGACCCCTGGTACGACGGCCCCACCGGGTTCGGCGCGATGCCCTTCACCGTGCCGGAGGCTCGCAGGGTGGCCGCCGCGTACGGCGTCGAGCCGCTGATCGTAAGCCGGGAGGCGGGCGCCACGGTCGAGGAGCGGCCGGCCGGACAGCCGGGTGGAGTGAGCCCCGCGGCCGCGTCGGCGGAGGGACCGGCGGAGGGACTGGCGGGCGGGGCCGAACCGGCGGGCGCGGCCGAACCGGTGGAGCCGGCCACCCTGATGGCTTCGGCGAGCGTCATCCACCTCATCGGCCACGGTGTGCTCGAACCGATCCGCCCGCTCGACTCCGCCGTTCTGCTGGGCCGACCCATTCCCCTTTCCGACCTCCTGCGCCACGACCTGCGGCGAGGATCGACGGTCGTCCTGTCGGCCTGCCACCTGGGCGGGATCGGCACGCACCTGCCCGGTGAGCAGCTCGGCTTTCCCGCCGCGCTGCTCGCCATGGGCGCGAGCACGGTGGTCGCGGGGCTCTGGGCCGTCCCCGACTCCGAGGAAGCGGTCGCACTGATGGGCGACTTCCACGAGGAACTCGTACGAGGTACCACCCCGGCCCAGGCCTTCGGCCGCGCCGTGGCGCGGGCGGCCGCCGACGGCGCACGTCCGACGCTCTGGGGAGCGTTCACGCACTTCGGAGCCTGAGCCCGCCGGACGGCGGGGCAGCCGAGCAAGAACGGCCCGGCTTTCCCTACGCCCCACCGCCCGGCCCCGGGGTCGGGCGGTGGGACCGTGCCGGGGTGCTCCCCTCACTGGTCGCGCCGGTGTGCGCTGGTGATCGCGAGAGCGGCCGCGGCGAGGGCCCAGAGGGCGTACGCGGTCCAGGCTCCGCCGGTCGTCCACGGGAACTCGGTCCGGGGTGCGCCGACCTCCACGAGACGGGACCAGGCCTGGAAGAGCGTCGCGTGCCCGGCCACCGCCGACCAGTGGCGCCCGTCGGTGAAGGCGAGGGGCAGCACGAGGAGGAGCACCACGGCCCCGACCATGGTGGCCGACGTGTGCCTGATCAGGGAGCCGATGGCCATGCCGGTGAGCGCGGCGACGGGTGCGAGGAGGGCGGAGGCCGTGACGACGCGCCAGGCCCCGGGGTGGCCGATCGACACGCCCGCGCCCCGTTCGTCGAGGATCGCCTGCGTGAGCCCGAACGAGGCCCCGGCGACGAGCGCGCCGAAGACGGTGGCGACGGCCGCGACGACGGCGGTCTTGGCCGCCATCACCGAGCGGCGGGCCGGGACGGCCGCGAACGTCGTGCGGATGGTGCCCGTGCTGTACTCGGCGGTGATCGCGACGGCGCCGATGGCGGCCAGGGCGAGCATCATGACCATGGCCGCGTTCGCCGTGAACGCCTCCTGGAGCGGGATGCCGGCCCGGACGAAGTCGGCCCGGTCGGCCGCGCCGCGCGCCGGCCAGTAGGTGTAGGTGTCGTAGGCGGTGCCGACGTTGAAGGCGATGACGGCCAGTGCGGTGGCCCCGTACGCGATCCAGGTCGAGCGCAGCGAGCGGAGTTTGATCCATTCGGCGGCCAGGAGGTCGTGGAAGCGCGCGCGGGGGTCGGCGGAAGGGGACACGGCGGATGCGACCGCGTAGGTCGGGGGCGTGGTCATGAGGGGTCTCCTGCGAGGTATTGCACGCTGTCGGCGGTGAGTTCCATGAACGCCTCTTCCAGGGAGGCGGACCGGGCGTTGAGGTGATGCAGGGGGAGGCGGTGCTCCATGGCGATCTCGCCGACGCGGACGGCGGTCATGCCGGTCACGGCGAGTGCGTCGCCCGTCGTCTGTACGGTCGCGCCCTCGGCGGTGAGCAGCTTCGCGAGGGCGCTCGCCGCGGGGGTGCCCACGGTGACGCTCTGTCGGGTGCCGCGGGCGGAGAACTCCGCGAGGCCCTCCGCCGCGATGAGTTCGCCGCGGCCGATGACGATCAGGCGGTCGGCGGTGTGCTCCATCTCCGACATGAGGTGGCTGGAGACGAATACGGTGCGGCCCTCGTCGGCGAGCCGCCTGAACAGGTCGCGCACCCACTTCACGCCCTCGGGGTCGAGGCCGTTGAGCGGCTCGTCGAAGAGCAGGACCGGGGGGTCGCCGAGCAGGGCGGAGGCGATGCCGAGCCGCTGCTTCATGCCGAGCGAGAACCCGCTGACGCGTCGCCGGGCGACGTCGGCGAGACCGACCTCCCGCAGGACCTCGTCCACCCGGGAGCTCGGGATGCGGTTGCTGCGGGCCAGGGCGCACAGTTGCGCCCGGGCGCTGCGGCCGCCGTGGACGTCGTGGGCGTCGAGCAGGGCGCCGACGTGGCGCAGGCCCCGGGGACGATCGCGGAACGCACGGCCGCCGACGCGGACGCTGCCGCCGGTGGGCTCGTGCAGGCCGAGGATCATCCGTAGCGTGGTGCTCTTGCCCGCGCCGTTGGGTCCGAGGAACCCGGTCACCTGGCCGGGTCGCACGGTGAAGGTCAGGTCCTTGACGGCGGTCGTGCCGCCGTATCGCTTCGTGAGCTCGTTGACTTCGATCACGAGGACAACGGTGCCGGGGGAGACCCCCTCCCGTCGTCGGACCGTGGCCGGCAAAAACGGGGCCCGGGTGTCGACCCGGGTTGTACGTCCGGGGGTCGATGGCCCCCGGACGGCGCCCGGTTACGATCGCCGGATGTCAGCCTCCGTGTCCCTGCCGCTGCTCAAGCGCATACCGCCGGGCCTGTGGACGGCGCTGGCGTGGTGCGCGACGTCGGTGCAGCCCATCGTCGAGTACGTCGTGATGCCGCCCGGCCCGACCCACTCCCTCAACTTCCCCCGCGACGGGCTCGATTCGCTCGCCTCCCGGCTCCTGCTGGTGCTCGCCTTCGTCCTCGTCCTGGCCGGCAGTGCGCTGCTGCGGCGCGCCGGCCCGTCGGCGTACGCGCTGGTGATCGCCGGTGTGGTCGCCTCGACGGTGGCCTGGCGTCAGGACGAGATCCCGCCGTTGCAGTTCCTGACGGTGGACGTGGCCCTCTGCCACATGGCGGCCGTACGGCCGCGCCGGGACTCGCTCACCGCGGGGGCGGGTGCGCTCGCCGTGCTCACCTGCTACTTCGTGTTGCGGCTGGTCACCGGAGAGGACTCGGGGGTCGCGCCCGAGCCCTTCCTGGCCCTGACCGTGGTCATCGCCTGGCTCATCGGCAATTCCGTGCACCAGGCCCGCGCGCACACGGAGGAGTTGTACGCGCGGGCCGCCGAACAGGCCGTCATCGCCGAACGGCTGCGCATCGCGCGCGAGATGCACGACACGGTCGCGCACAGCATCGGCATCATCGCCCTGCAGGCGGGCGCGGCGGCCCGGGTCGTCGAGACCCAGCCGGACAGGGCGCGGGAGGCCATGGTCGCCGTGGAGAAGGCGGGGCGCGAGACGCTGTCCGGGCTGCGGCGGATGCTCGGCGCCCTGCGTCAGGCCGACGAGGACCGGGCCGAGGTGGACCGGGCCGACCGGGATCGGGAGCACGACCGCGACCCGGCCTCGGGTTCGGCGGGGCGCACGTCGGAGTCCCTGCGTCCGGCCGCCGGTCTGGCGGACGTGGAGCGGCTGGCGGAGACGGCCACGGCCGCCGGCGTACGCGTGGAGGTGCGCCGGGAGGGCGTGCAACGCCCGTTGCCCGCCGACGTCGACCTCGCGGCGCTGCGGATCGTCCAGGAGTCGGTGACCAACGCCGTACGGCACTCGGGGGCCGATTCCTGCCTCGTACAGATCGCGTACGGCGCGGACGAACTCACCGTCGAGGTCTCGGACCGGGGCAGCGGTGGCCCGGATGTCGGGCACGCCGGGTTCGGGCTGATCGGCATGCGCGAGCGGGCCGCCCTGCTGCACGGCGACTTCACGGCCGGGCCCCGCCCCGGGGGCGGCTTCCGGGTGGCGGTCCGTCTGCCGATACCGGCGACGACCGAGACAGAAGAGAAAGGGAGAGCCCGATGACCATCCGCGTCATACTCACCGACGACCAGCCCCTGGTCCGCACCGCCCTCCAGATGGTCATCACCGACACGGCGGACATCGAGGTGGTGGGCGAGGCCGGGGACGGGGCGGAAGCGGTCCGGCTGACGGCGGAACTCGCCCCCGACGTGATCGTGATGGACCTCCGGATGCCCGGCATGGACGGCATCGAGGCCACCCGGCTGATCACGGAGCGGACGGGCGGCCTCGACGCCGGTTCGGATTCCGGCTCCCCGTCCACGCGGGTCCTCGTCCTGACGACCTTCGACGACGACGACTACGTCTACGGGGCGTTGCACGCCGGCGCGTCCGGGTTCCTCGTCAAGGACATGGCCCTGGACGACATCCTCGCCGCGATCCGGATCGTCGCCGCCGGGGACGCCCTGATCGCACCGGCCGTCACCCGCCGCCTGATCAAGGAGTTCACCGCCCGCCCCTCGGCCGCGCCGGCCCGACGCGCGGAGCTCGACGCCATCACCGCCCGGGAACGCGAGGTGCTGACCCTCGTCGGCAGGGGCCTGTCCAACACGGAGATCGCGGCCGAGCTCGACATCACCGTCGCCACCGCCAAGACCTACCTGACCCGCCTGCTGGCCAAGCTCGGCGCCCGCGACCGGGTACAGCTCGTGATCCTGGCCTACGAGGCGGGCCTGGTGGCCACGTCCCGATGAGCGGCCCCGTGGACGGGGCCGTCCGTCCGGCGGGGAGGCGGCGACCTGGACGTACGTCCCTGGCCGTCAGGGGCTTTCGGCGGCATGTGCGGGACTTTCGTCCATGGGGTTCCCTTCGCCCCCATGATCAACTTCAGGTGACTGATCAACAGATGCGTGCGTTCGTACGCTTTGATGGGGGAATCCACATGAACTTCGGTATCACCACATCCGGTCGCACGTTCCGGACCGCCTGTGCCACCGTCCTGGCCACCTCGCTGCTCGTGGCCGTCGCACCGGTCGCGTCGGCCGCCGGCGGTTCCGCCGCCGCGGCCGGGCCGGCGAACGTCGCCGAGGTGGTGAACGTCGACGGAGGCGGCGCCTACCTGGACCTGGGCTCCGCCGGCTACACCTACGAGGAGGCCGTCGAGGCCTTCAAGGACTCCGACGTCGTCACCGTCGTCCGGGGCGACCTGCCCCGAGAGAACGGCGAGGCCCCCTCCCGCGTGGCCCGCGGCGTGTCCCTGGGCTGGTACGTCTACGTCAAGCTGAGCAAGTCCCAGGCCAAGGCCGTCAACGCCGGTTCGGCCGCGACCGCCGCCGGGCTCATCGGGGTCATCACCGGCGGCATCGGCGCCGCGGTCGCGGCCGGCGTGTACGCGTACGTCGTCTCCCTCGGCAACGAGGGCATCGACCGGTGCAAGAACGGCGTGGAGATGAAGTTCACCTACACCGGCAAGGGTGCCGGGGCGAAGTGCTACTGACGAGGGGGGAACCCGCCGTGCGCCGTCCCACCGGACTCTCGACCGGGCTCGTCGTCGGCCTGTTCGTCCTCTTCGGGGTGCTCCTGTGCACCACGTGGAGGTCGAGCGGGGAGGGTCTGACGCAGACGCTGGCGGTCTACCTCGCGGTGGCCGTCCCCGGCTGCCTGCTGGTGCTGTGGCTCATGCGCCGCGGTCGGCGGTAGCGGCGGGCCCCGGGCATCGGGACCACCGGCCGTCCCCGGTGGTCCCGATCCCGCGCGCACGTCGCGGCGTTCGACTCCCGCCCCGGCCCAGGGGCACCGGCCGCGTGAGGCTGCCTCGAACCACGGGACACCGGCAGCGAGCAGGCGCTGAACTACGGCTCTTCATGCGCGACTTCCCACTGCCGCTTGAACTCCGCCCACCGAGGCAGGGTGGACGGCAACTCGCCGGCCTTGGCCCTACGGGTTTCGAACTCCCCGGCAATGTGGCGACGCTGAATTTCGGTGAGAGCCTCATTCCTGATCGATTTCAAGTGCGCGGGAGACTCGCACTCTCTCTCGTCGATGACGAAGGCCGCGATCATGAAGCCGTCCTCGGTCCTCAAGCGAAAGGTCGAGATCATCACGAACTCCGGTCGTCTCCCATCGGTCACGGGTGCCTCCTGCGGGTCTCTTCCTGATGTCCTGATGTCCTGTGGTAGCCGATTCTGCGTCGAAGGACATCGGGGGGCCATCTCCTGGTTCCCGGCCGGGATCACCGGCTTGATCAGCGCCCATTGCCCGTTGCGCACAGGGCTCGGGGGCCAGGTCGAGAACGGGGAAGTGCGGGGTACCGGGCGCGGGGCTGTGCCACGATGGTCGGCATGTCATGGCCGACCGAGGAGCCGCTCGACCCTGCGTCGGTGCTGGCCGAGATCAAGGTCGTCCGACGCGAGGGCGTGACGCGGCTGAGCCACCTCGACGTCCCGCTGCTGCGCCGGGTCGCGGCCGGTGTCGCGGAACCGGCCCCCGTCGCCTGGCCGATGGCCGTGGAGCGGATGCTGCGGACGGCCGTCGAACTGCTCGGCGAGGGAGAGCTCCGACAGGCCGCCGAGTACTCGCTCGGGCTCACGACGGCCATGCGCGGCCGGGCCGCCGCCGACCGACGCCGGCTCGCGGCGGGGGTCTACGGGGTGAGCACCGAGCGGTTCCGCAAGTTCCAGGAGGGCCTGGTCCTGAACCAGGTGGCCGAACAGGTGTGCTGGATCGCCGCGAACGGCGCGGCCGCACGCCCCGGTACGCCCGCCGAGCGGGCCGCCCCGCTGCCCGCTCCGGACCTCCAGCACCAGCGGGTCGAACTGCGCGGCGCGGGGCGTTACGCGCGGGTGGTCCTGCACGTCCACCCCGTGGAGCTGCTGCGCGGGGTGGACGTGGTCGTGGCGCCGACCAACACCCACCTGCACCTGCCGGGCCCGTACAAGGCCTCGGTCGCCGCCGCCCTGCGCCGGGCGGCGGAGGTCCGGGACGCGTCGGGGGCCGTTCTCCAGGATCCGCTCCAGGAAGGGCTGACCGCCTGGCGCGGGCGACACGGCCTGACGCACGGAACGGTGGCGGCGGGCACCGTCGTCCCCACGACCGCCGGAGCCCTGGCCGGGCAGGGCGTACGCCGCGTCTACCACGCGGCGGTGGCGATTCCGCGTACCGGCTCGAACGACTACGACGTCCTGCCCCGCGACATCGCGGCCGCCGCCTCCGGCGCCCTGGCCCTGATGGCACGGGAAGCTCCGCTCTTCGATCCGCCGCTGCGCTCGGTCTGCTTCGCCCTGCTGGGCGCCGGGCGCGGGGGACTGCCCGTGCAGGAGAGCGTGAGCGCCCTGTGGCCGGCGCTCGCCGCCGCCGTCGGCGCCGGGCGCGAGGTGCACCTCGTCATGCGGCGGCCCGCGGTCGCGGGGACGCTGCTGCGGGTGCTGGACGGCCGCCGGGTGGAGGGGGCCGGGGACCCGGCCGCGTACCGGTGCGACGAGCTGGTGGAGGGGACATGGTGAGTCCACCCGACATGCTGGGCGTGTTCGCCGCACGGTGGGACCGTCTGGCGCCGCGGCTCCCGCGGTCCGCGAGGGACGAACTCGCGGTGCTGCTGGGCCGGCTCCGCGCGCAAGAGGGGGAGGCCGGGGCCGCGGCGCGCGAGGAGGTCCTCGGGCGCGCCGTACGGGCGGTGCTCGACGCCCTGCCCGAGGACGAGGCGGAGCGCCTGCGCCACGACACCGACCCGGCCCGGTACGCCGGAGCGCAGGCCCAGGCACAGGCGCAGGCCCAGGTCGCGGCCGGGTTCGACGCCGCTGACCTGTGCATGCTCGTCATCGACGGCAACCCCATGGTGGGACCCCGGCTCGGACCGGTACGCGAACGACTGCTCGGCGTGCCGGCGTTGTCCGAGGCGGAGGTGGTGCGGGCGGGCGGCGATCCGGCCCGCCGGGACCTGATCGCCCTGTCCGACGCACGGGGCAGGCGACGCTACCCGGCGTTCCAGTTCGAGTCGGGCGCCGACCCCTGGGACATCGTCGCCCGGATCAATGCCCTGCTCGGCTCGGCCGAGGACCCGTGGGGCACGGCCGACTGGTGGGTCTCCGAGCACACCTGGTGGGGGCGGCCCCCGTCGGCATTGCTCGGGACCGGTCACGACGCCGTGCTGTGGACGGCGGGCCGTGAGGCCGCCGGCGCGGGCGAGGAGGACTGACGTGCCGAACCAGCCGCCGCCCGCCACCCTGCCGGGCGTTCCGCGCCAGGCGGTCCTCCCGGCCGGGACCCCGCTGTACCGGGTGCACTCCTCGCGCCGTCCCGGTACGGCCTTCAACCCCGTTCCGGCGCACGAGCTCTACGGCGGCGGCCGGTTCGACGCCACCGCCCGCGCCCCCTTCGGATTCCTCTACGCGGGGTTCGGCGTGGGCGCCGCCGTGAGCGAGGTGCTGCTGCGGTCGGTGCCCTTCCGCCCCGACGGCGGGCTCCGTCTCCTGCCGAGGGCGGCGGTGGCCCGTCGGAGCCTGTCCTTCCTGCGGCTGACCGAGGAGATCGAGGTGCTGTCGCTGATGTCGGGCGCCGACCTCGCGGCCGTCGGCCAGGACTCCTGGCTGATCCACGCCGAACCCCCCGAGTACCCGCAGACCCGTGACTGGGCCCGGTGGATCAGGGAGCGGACGCAGCCCTGGGCGGCGGGCTTCGTGTGGCCGTCGAAGCGGGAGCCGGCCGACCGGGCGACGGTGCTGTTCGAGGACCGCTGCCCGGCGAAGCCGCTGGAGGCGGACGCGGCCCCGCCGATCGACTTCGGGACGCCGGAGGGAGAGCACTGGCTGAACCAGGTGCTCTCCGGATACGGAGCCAGGGTCGCTCCCGCCGTGTCCACGTCGCGGAGCGTGTTCTGACCCGCGCGGGCGTCGCCTGGCGCGCGTGCCCGCGCGGGGATTCCCGGACGCCCGCCCTCAGCGTCGTCCCGGGCCCGGGACCACGGCGCGCAGGGCCAGCATGGACGTGCCCCACTCGCCGGCCGCGGGGGGACCGCCCAAGTCGCGGTCGATCGCGAGGGCGTCGAGGCGCAGGAGCGGTGCGGACGCCCCGCGCGTCGCACGCCCCGCGTTGTCGGTGGACCAGGCGGGGAGCAGGAGGGGGTCGAGGTCGAACTCGGTTTCGCAGACGATGAGTTTCAGCCAGTCCTGAACGTACGCGCCCGGCCGCACCGGGCGGTCGCCGGGCAGGTACAGCACGGTGGGGGCGCTCCTGCGGGCGTACGCCGTGTGGCCGGGTGCCACGAAGTCGCCCGGGTAGAGCCCGTTCGAGATGCCGTGGCTGTCCGTCAGGTCCAGCAGGGTGCACCAGAGCTTGCGGTCCGAAGCGTTGTGGATCGTGATGCGGACCTGCGGCGGCTGCCCCTGGGGGGTGTACTCGTGCGTCAGCTCGCCGGTGGCCGAGACGTGCTGGGCGCCGAGGAGCGGCTCCACCCGGAGGTGGACGAGCTCGGACAGCAGCGGGTCGGGGTTCGCGAGGGTGCGTACGCGGTGCCAGTGCGCCAGGTGTGACAGGGCGTTGACGACGCCCGCCACGTCGCCGTCGCCGCGCAGCGGTAGCGGCGGCAGCGGGCGGACGCCGCCGGTGACCCGGGCCGCCCCGTCCGCGACGGTCACGGTCAGCGGCGTCCCGTCGCCGCCCGTCGACAGCAGCGGATGGTCCTCGATCGCGGACCTGAGCGGATCCGTCCAGGCGCCGCCTCCGGCCACCGTGACGGCAGCGGGGCGGAAGGCCATGGCGGAGGGTACGACCGGCGTGAGGCGGGTGCGGTCCAACACCCCGGCCAGGCCGTCCAGCGGTTCCACCCGGGACCGCTCGGGGAACACCTCGCGCACCACGACGGTCCCGGCCCCGCCCGACGGAGTCCGTACGGTGAACTCCCCGCCCACCGTCTGCATTCCGTGCACGGAACCGCAGTTGACCGACCAGGACCCGTGGGCGAAGCCCAGCCGGAAGCGCGACGCGGGCACGTGCCCGCCGTGCAGGAACCCGAGGTCGCCCCGGCCGTGGAGGGTGGGGTGCTGCCGTTCGGGCCTGCCGAGCATCCGCCCCGTCGCCAGGTCGAGGAGCTCGCGGCACGACGCGCCCGGGCCCAGGTCGGCGAGGACCTCCAACAGCGCCGCGCTGAAGACCCCGTGGCTGCTGCCCGGTTCGACGGGGGAGGCCGAGGCCTCCGTCGGTGTGTACGAGTCGGGGTACGGGTCCGCGTACGGGTCCGCGTACGGATCCATGGCCGGGTCCGGGACGCGGGTCTCGTAGGCGAGTTCGTCGAGGCGGCTCGCCGCCAGCAGGACGTGCCGGCGCGTGCCGACGGCCAGGCCCGGGGCCGACCTCTCGGTGCCGCGGCCGGCGACCCGGTCCCACGACGGCTGCCAGGGCAGACCACGGGCCCCGAGGCCCTTGCGGGTCGCCCCGCCCGAGTAGCAGCAGTCGAGGACGGCCACGACGTGCGCACCGCTCGCCGCGATCCCGTCCAGCAGCGCGCCCAGCTGGTCGTCGGCCAGGGGCAGGCCGTCGTCGTCGAGGCTGTCGTGGCAGACGAGTGCCTGTGCCCGGCCGGTGGCCTCCCGTGGATCCTTGGTCGGCTTGTCGGAGCCGTGCCCGCTGAACCACAGCAGGGCGGTGTCCCCGGGGCCGGCCGCGCCCAGATGGGTGGTGATCGCCTCGACGAAGGCCGACCGGTGGGCCTCGGCGTCGGTGAGCACGCGGATGTTCACCGCGGGGTCCCCGAGCGACCGGAGCCATCGCTCGGCGGACGCGATGTCGTTGCGGCAGCCCGTCAGGGGGTGGGTGGGGTAGGCGTCGATGCCCACGAGGAGGCAGTTGACCGTTGGCATGCGGCAAGCCTGGCAGAGAGGGTGGGTCGCCCGTAGGGCGAATCCGGGTTGTCTTCGGGGCGTAGACGGTGAAACGGCCCCCGAACGGGGCGGGTTGGGGTTCACTTGGGGTCGGCACCCGTCCGGCCCGCGGGCTCGGGGGCCGGGCCGTGACGGCGTTCGGGCACGCACGTCACCGTCACCCGGCGTGCCAGCGCACGCCTTCGTACCGCACGCCCTCGTACCGCACACGTACAGCACGTCTCTGCGCACCCGCCCGTACGGCCGTACACCGCGCCGTCGCCCGGATGCCTCCGCCTGATCCGTTCCGTAGCACCGCGCCGCCCTCTCGGAGGTCTCCGGCGCAAGGGGGACACCATGACCGACACCACTCCGAACGCGACACCGCCGGGCAACCCCGGCGGTCCGTACGGCCACGGGGCCATACCCGGCCAGCCGCAGCCCTGGGGCCCCGGGCCGCAGCCCGGGCAGGTCTGGGGGCAGCCGGCGCCCCAGTACCCCGCCCAGGGTTGGGGACAGCCGGACCCCTACCCCGCCCAGGGCTGGAGCAACGGCCAGCAGAACCCCGAGGGTTGGGGTCCGGCCGCCGCGCCGGAGGAACCGCAGGGCCACCGCGAGTGGCGGTCGGTGCGACAACTCGCGGGGTCCGCGAACGGCTGCGTCAGCATCCTCGTCGTGCTGACGCCGGGAGGGCTCCTCCTCGTGCTCCTGTACGAGCTGGTCCGGTCCGCGCGCAACCGCGCCCACCGCGTCTTCCGCCTGGACCACGATCCGGTCCTCGACCCTCCACTGTCACGGGTGAAGAAGGCGCGCGCGGTCCTCGCGGTGCTGGCCTCGTCCGTCTTCCTCCTCGCCTACGGGGCGCAGAACGACATCGAGGACGCCGTGGCGGGCAGCGCCGTACGCATGATGATCGCGCCGTGGCTGCTGGCGCTCACCGCCCCGCTGCTCGTCTTCCTGCTCATGAGATGGGCGTCCGTGAGCGAGCACGCCCGGATGCGGAGCACGCTGCGGGTCCCGCTGATCACCTTGGCGAAGTACGTGGGCGCGCTGACGTCCGTACCGCTGCTCGCACTGGTGACCGTGCCGCTGCCGAACACCCTGGGGGAAAGCAGCCCGTTCATCGGCTTCTTCGTCGGTGTCGCGTTGCTGGCCATGCTGGTGTGGGCCGTGGCGTTCACGTTGTTCTCCTCGACCGTCGTCGTGCGCGCCGGCTTCGGGACCGGCCAGATCCACAAGGCCCTGCCCGGTCTGCTCACCGCCCTCCTGGTGTGGGAGTTCGTGCCCGTCGGCCTCCTGACCGCGGGCCTGCCGCCCGGACCCGTGCCGCTCGCCCTGCTGTTCGTGTTCGGCGGCCCGCTCACGGTCACCGCCGTGACGTGGTGGGAGGTCCACCGGCTGACGACCCGGCACGGCGTGGTCCTGCGTCCCTGACCGGGACGCCACCGCACCCCGGCCCCCGTACCCCAGCGCCCCGCACCCGGACGAAGCACCCTGAGGGGAACTCCCGATGACCGGCTCCCGCCACCCCCGCTTCGATCCCGCGCACCCGCTGCCGCCCCCGTGGGAGAGCCGGTGGTACGACGCCTCCCGCTGGGACCGCGACCTCCTGCTGGGGGAGGCGCACCAGGCCGCCCCCGGGTCCCCGGAGGCGGCCGGCGCCTGGCTGCTGCTCGGCGTGTTCTGCGCCGAGCGGGTCGCGGACGACGCGGACCCCGAACAGGCCCCGTACGACCGTGAACTGGGTCGGGCGGCGCTGGAGCGGGGCCTTGCGGCGGACGGCGGGCCCGCGGAACTGCGCGCCCGCGGCCACCTGCGCCTGGCCCAACTGCTCCTCGGGGACGACGAACACCCGACGCCGGCGACCGTGGACCGCGCCGAGACGCTGGTGGCCGTCGTCGCCGGCCTCCCACCGGGCACCGCCGACGCCGAAGCGGCCCGGTGGGCACGTCTGCGCCTGCCCGAGATCGCCGCCCTGCGGTGGTCGCTCACGGGCGAGCCCGCCGACCACGCACGGGCCGTCGCGGGCTACACGGAGCTTCTGGAGAGCGAAGAGGGCGGAGAGGGCGCAGCCGGCCAACCCGCCTTGGCACCGGCGGACCTCGCGGCGACGCGGGAGGCCCTGGCCCGGCTGCTGTACGAAGGGGCCTCGGCGGACGGCGACGCCGCCGGCCTCGCCGAGGGCGCCCGCCACTTCGCCGAGGCCCAGGCGGCCGCCGAGCAGGCGCGGGACGCGGACGCCGTCGACGTGACGCTGCTCGCGGGCGGCCGGGGGTTCGCCCTCTTCGACCAGGCGGTACTCACCTGCGACGCCGCCCTGTTCCGCGAGGCGGAAACCGCCTTCACCGAGTCGGGCCGGGCGGCCAGGACCCGACAGGCCGCCTCCGCGACGGCTCCGGAGCCCGAGGAGGAGGCCTTCTGGGCCGACCGCGCGGAGCGGGCCGAGACCCTGGCCGTCTGCTCCGCGGTGCAGGCCTGGAGGACGGACGGGTCCGTCGGCCCGACGGACGCACTGGCGTCCCGCGTCCGAGCCGTCACCGCTTCCCCCGCCCACCTCGGCACGGCCGTCCCGAACGTCCTCCTCGCACTGGCCTGGTTCCTCCTCGACCTCCCCACCCGCGACACGGACGCGGCGGAGCGGGCACGGGCCCTGCGGCTGATGGAGCGGGCCGCCGACGCCTGGCTTCCGGAACACGGCCCCGCGCACGTCCCGTACCTGAAGCTGGCGTCGTACCGCCTGGACCTGTCCGGCGACCGGCCGGCGGAGCTGCTGGCCGCCGCCCGGGCCGCCGCCGTCGTCCTCGACCGGACCGAGGACCCCAATCCGCTCCTGTCGGCGCTGCTCATACGCGCCGTCGTCCGGGCGCAGCTCATCGACGGCGGGGGGAACCCCGCCGATCGCGACGCGGCCGCCTTCCGAGCGGAGACGGCCGCGGCGACCGGCGCGGACACGCCGACGGCCGCGAGGCACTGGACCGCGACCGTCGACCGGCTCGTCGGCCCCACCGAGACCTTCGAGGAACTGCTGCGCCACTGGCGGCAGGGGGCCGGCCGCGACAGGGACCACGTCGCGCACGCGATGTTCCTGCTGCGGCACACCCCCGTGCTCGACCCCGAACGCAAGCGGCTCACCCCCGATCTCCGCCAGGCACTGCTGGACACCGTCGAGAGCGGGCCCGCCGACCCCCGGATCGCGGGCATGGCCGTCAGCGTCGCGCAGGCACACTACGGGGCCCTTCGCGCCGGTCCGCTCCTGGGCCGCGCGGTCGAGGCGGCCGCCGTGGCGGCGAACCTGGCCGACGCCCCCGGCGCGGGCCCGGCGGCGGCGGGGCACCCGGACGCCATAGTCGGCCTGGGGGCCGTCCTCAGGATCCTCCACGGCGTGATGAACGGCGGCCACGACGAGGTCCTGGCGGGCATGCGGGCGCTGCGGGACACGATCCGGCGCATGGAGGCGATGACCGAGGCCGAACGCGAGGGCCTGCCCGACCTCGCTCCGCTGAGGCGCACCTTCTCCGTTCTCTCGACCTTTTTGATCTCGGGACCCGCCGACGGGCGGGACGTGGCGCTCGCCGCCCTGCGCCCCGAGGACTTCGGTCTGGATCCCGATCACCCGGGGTGGGCGGCCCTGCGGCCCGGGTTGGATCGGACCGCCGCCGCACCGGTGGGCCACGAGGTCGCCGCGCACGAGCTCGTCCGCTCCACGACGGACCTGCCGCCGCCGCAACGCGCCGCGCTGCTGGGCATGATGGGCGCCGCCCGCCTGGCCCGGGCCCAGGACCGCGAGGACCGCACCGCCCTGCGCGACGCCGCCGTCCTGCTGGGCGCAGCCCGGGACCTGGCCGTCCGCGGTGACGACCTGTGGCTCATGACCGGCACGCTCCTCGGCTTCGCCGGCTGCGCCGAAGCGGTCCTCGGTCGTGCCTGGTCGCGGCGCCGGCGGCTGGACGAGGCCATCAGGGCCCTGGAAGAGACGTACCGGGAGACCAGGGGCCCCGAGCACCCGCTGCGCGCCCGCATCGGATTCCTGCTCGCCAAGTCGCTGCGCCTGCGCGACGACCGGGCCCGGGGCGATCGACAGGCCGCCCGGAGCATCGCCGCGGACGCGCTGCGGGCCACCGCGTACGGCGTGCTCCTCCAGTCCGGTACGGCCGACGCCGCGACGGCCGCGGCCTGGGCGAGCGGCACCGCGACGACCGTGGCCCACTGGTGCCTGGCCGACGGGCAGCCGGCCGAGGCCGCCGCCACGCTCGACGCCTGCCGCGGCCTCGTCCTGCACGCGGCGACGACGGCCCGGACCGCGGAACGACGCCTGACGGACGCCGGGTACGGCCCGCTGGCGGAGCGCTGGGCACGGGCGCTCGCGGCCGGCGCCCCGCCGAGCGCCCTGCGCCGCGAGGTCCTGGACGTCCTGTCGGCCCTGGACGGCGGCGCGGCCGACCGGCTGCTCTCCCCGCCGGGCGTACCTCGTACGGCCGCCGCCCTGCGGACGCTCGGGCGCGACGCCCTGGTCTACCTGCTTCCCGCCGGGCCGGCGGGAACCGTCGGCGAGGACGCCGGGGCCGCGCTGGTGGTGACGGCCGACGGCCGGACCGGCGTCGTACCGCTGCCCCTGCTGCGCGAGGACGCGGAGCCGATGCGTCAGCTCCTCGCCCGGCCACAGGACGGGCCGGTCCGCCGTGCGCGGGGTACCGCCGCCGCGCCGGAAGCGGGCGGACCGGGGTGGGGCACCGGCTTCGACCCGGTCGCCGCGTTCGACCGCCTCGCCTCCCTCGCCACCGGGCGGTCGCGGCGGGACGTGGGCGCCGGTCCGGGTGCCCCCGTCCCCCAGCCCGTGCGGCCGCTGTCCCAGCGGCTCGACGGGGTGTGCGACTGGGCCTGGCGGGCGGTGGCGGACCCCTTGGCGCACGGACTGCGGCAGGACGTACGGGTCGCGCCGGCCGGCCGGGCGCCCCGCCTGGTCCTCGTGCCCATGGGCGACCTGTCGGCCGTCCCGTGGCACGCCGCCCGGAGCGCCGAGGCCGGCGGCGGGCGCCACTACGCGCTGGACACGGCGGAGTTCACCTACACCGCCTCCGCCCGACTGCTGTGCGAGGTGGCCGAACGCCCGGCACGGCCCCGCACGGACGCGGCGCTCATCGTCGGCGATCCGACCGGAGACCTGCCCTTCGCCGGCCGCGAGGCGGTGGCCGTGCGCGAGGCCTACTACCCGCGGGCCGCCTTCCTCGGCCGCGCCGGTACCAGCGGCGCCACGACGCCCACCGGGACGGGCCGTCCGCAGGAGGTGCTCGCCTGGCTGCGGTCCGGCGACGGCCGGGGCGGCACGCTGCACCTGGCCTGCCACGCCACGGTGGTGGAGAACGCACGCCACAGCGCGGCACTCCTGCTGCACGGCGGGCACCTGGCGGCCGAGGAACTGACGGAGGCCGTCGACGGCGACGCGGACGACGGCCACCCGGACCTGGTGGTGCTGGCGGCCTGCCGCAGCCACGTCTCCGGGCGCGGCACCAACGAGGCCTACACCCTCGCCACGGCGTTCCTGACGGCCGGCGCCCGGTCGGTGGTCGGCTCGCTGTGGCCGGTGCCCGACGAGGCCACCTCGCTGCTGATGTTCATGACCCACCACTACCTGCGGGCCGAGGGACGCGAACCCGCCGAGGCCCTGAGGCTGGCGCAGCGGTGGATGGCGGACCCGGGCCGGGCACTGCCGCCGCACGCGCCCGACGGGCTGGCGCGGCTGCTGCCGCGCATCGTGCCCGACGACCTGAGCGCCTGGGCGGGCTTCATCGCCACCGGACGCTGATCGCACGCACGGGGTGGGTACCCGCGGACGGGGCCGCCCCGCAGGAACACGACGAAAGGCCACCGATGGACATCAGACTCGCCAAGGGCGCCAACGCCCCACTGCCCGCGTCCTCGTGCCGGGTCCGGCTGGCGGCGCCCGGCGCGGAGATCGACGTGTGCGCCGTGCTGCTCGGAGCCGACGGCAGGGTGCGCGCGGACCACGACCTGGTCTTCTTCAACCATCCGGTGGAGAGCGGGGTCGAGCTGGCGGACGCGACGATCACGGTGGACCTGGTCGCGGTCCCCGCGTCGGTCGAGCGCGTCGCGATCGTCGCCGCGCTCGATGCCGGCGTGGACGGACGGGCCTCCTTCGACGCGAGGAGCACGCCGCGGGCCGCGGTCGAGTGCGGCGGTACGCGGATCGTCTTCGAGCCGCCGCCGCTGGTGAGCGGGGAGACGGCGGCCCTGGTGGTCGAGTTGTACCGGCGGGCGGGCGCGTGGAAGGTGCGGGCCGTGGGCCAGGGCTGGGCCACCGGCCTCGCCGGCCTCGCGACGGACTTCGGCGTGGTCGTCGACGACCCCGGCCCGGCCCCGACCGTCACACCTGGCGCAGCGGCCACACCCGCCCCTACCGTCACACCTGCCACACCCGCCCCGACCGTCGTGCCCGCACCCGTACGGATCCCGGCCCCGGCCCGGCCGGTCGCCCCGCCAACCCCCGCCGCGCGGCACGTCGTCCTCACCAAGTCCGGCACGGACGTGCTCTCGCTGCGCAAGGACGATCCCCGCGTCGTCGTCACCGCGACCCTCGAATGGGACGGCGGGAGCGCCCGGCGCCGGCAGGCCGGCGCGGACCTCGACCTGTACGCCCTGTCGGTCCCGAGGCACCTCGTGACCGCGCGGGGGCAGCGGCCGAAGGCCTCCGACCTGACCGTGTACTACCGCCGCCTCGGCTCGCTCGTCGGCCCGCCGTTCATCGCCCTGGACGGCGACGCCCGCCAACCGGGGCGCGAGACCGTCTCCATCGTCCGCCCCGACCTCCAGGGCTACGTCCTGCTGTGCGCCTACAGCGCGGTGGAGAACGGCGTCGGATCGTTCCGGTCGTACGGGGCGCGGGTGGTCGTCACGGACAACCGCGGCTCCACGGTCACCGTTCCCCTGTTCAGCACCCGGGCCCAGGCGTACTGGGTGGCCATCGCCATGGTCGACTTCACGGCCGAGGAGGGCGTCCGGATCGGGCACGTGGAGCAGTACAGCGGACGCAACGTCGAGGCGCGGCCGACGCTCTACTCCAACGGCAAGTTCCGCATGGGCACCGGCCCCGTCGAGTTCAAGACCATCCCGACGGGCGGTTGACCCCGTCCCACGCGGGGACGGGACGAGCCGGGTGAAATGGGCTGCGCACGGCCGCGTTCCGAGTGCTGCGGTGGGTTGGCAGGTGGGGGCGACTGTCGGAGTGGATCACTTGCGCCATCCGAGCGGGCTTCGAAATGTCGTCCGAAGGTTCGTTCAAGTGTCGCGATACGTCTGTGGCGGCGCACACCCCGATGTGACGCCTCCTATGACACCAAGCGAAAGCAGGGCATCTCGTGCTGAAGAAGCTTCTCGTCGCCGCCTCGGCAGCGGCGATGGTGATGGGGCCGGCCGTCGTGGCGCAGGCGGACGACATCGTGCGCGTCGTCGAGAACACGGTGACCATCCCCGCCGCCTCCGGCGGTTACCCCGGCAGGGCCGCGGCCTCGGCCTCCTGCCCGGCCGGTGAAACCCGGACCGGTGGAGGCGCCAGCGTGATCGCGGGAAACTCGCACGCCGAGCGGTACCTGCTGCACTCGACCCAGCCGATCAACGGCGAGGCATGGTGGGCGTTCGCCACGAACACGGACACCACCAACGCGGGAACCCTGAAGGTCTTCGCCATCTGCGCGAAGGTGGTCAACACTCCGATCCTCACCACGCCCATCAGCTCCTGACCCGGACGCCCCCTCTCGTGGGGCAGTGAAGGGCCGTCGGCGACGCCCGGCTGGGGTGTCCCAGCCGGGCGTTCGGCAGCAGCGTCCACCGGCCGGGCGGAACCAACCACCGCGCGGCGCGCGGAACCGGACGACCGCGAGCAACAGCCCGTCGCGGTCAGGGCCAAGGCGTCGACACCCGACCGCGGACCGTATCGCCGATCACCGGGGCCTCTGCCCACCGTTGGGCAGAGGCCCCGACCTCGGGCCGCCGGCCGGTGTGGCCCGGCTGTGTGCGGGGCTACTTGCCCAGTCTCGTGGCGGTGGCCATGCCCGCGTACATGGTGGCCATCTGGGCGTGGAGCATCGCCTCCGCGTGGTCCTCCTGGCTCTTGCGGAGCGTCCAGTTCTCGAAGGCCTCGCCGGCCTTCTTGCTGTGCCGCCACGCCAGGTTGCTGTACTCCGCGGCAATGCTGTCGCTCACATTGCTCATCTGACCCCCTTGTTGATCGAACCGCGTCCGTGCCGGGCCAGCATAGGGACGGGGTAATGATCATGAAAGGCGGCCGCAGGACGCACCGCGCTGCACGGCGTGATGCCCGGCGTCAGGACCGGGCGAGGACGCAGAACGCGTGACCCTCCGGGTCGGTGAGGCAGGTCCACGGGACGTCGCCCTGGCCGGCGTCGAGGTCGGCGGCGCCGAGGGCCCGCAGCCGGGCGACCTCCGCCGCCTTGTCGTCACCGGGGTCCGGCACCAGGTCGAGATGGACGCGGTCCGGCACGGTCTTGACATCGGGAGAGCGGAGGAACTCGAGATACGGGCCGACCCCCTTGGCCGAGCGCCACACCGCATGGTCGTCCGTCACCTCGTGCAGGGTCCAGTCCACCGCCTCGTCCCAGAACCCGGCCATGGCCCGCGGATCCGTGCAGTCGACCACCACCCGGGCGATCGGCCCGGTGTCGCGGTACCTCTCCCGAGGCTCCAGCACGCAGAACTCGTTGCCCTCCGGGTCGGCGAGGACCGTCCACGGCACCTCGCCCTGGCCCACGTCGGTGGGCGTCGCACCGAGACCCAAAAGGCGCGCGACCAGCTCCGCTTGATGGGCGGCGGAGGTGGTGGCGAGATCGACGTGCACACGGTTCTTGGTCGCCGTCTTGGGCTCGGGGACGGCGATGACGTCGATGCATACGCCGACCGGGTCCAGCCAGTCGAAGCCGACGGGCTTGGCGGCGGTCGCGCCCGACCCCTCGCCGGAAACACTCCAGCCCAGCGCCTCCGCCCAGAACCGGCCGACCGCCGAGTCATCAAGAGCCTTTATGTTCACCAGGACAGGTCGCAGTGTCATGCCGGCGATCCTATGCACCCGCTCCGCACGTCACAGCCGTGAAAACAAGCGCCGGGTCGACTCGTGGAGCCCATGCACGCGGTGTTCTCGCGCCGCGTCCTGAACCGGCTCCACGCAACGACGGCCGCCACCGGCCGCACTGTCACGGTCAGTGGTGCCCGCCGCGACGGGGGGTGCGGCGTGCCTGTTTGCTGACGGCCTTCCACTGGCGGCGGACGTCGGCCATCTCCGCCGGATCCTCACGACGGCGGTGGTAGGCGATCTCCGCCTGGAGCTTGCGCCAGGTGGCGAGGCGGTCGGCGTCCAAGGCTCCGGTGCGGGCGGCCTCTTCGACCGCGCAGTCGCCGTCGCCGTCGTGGCCGCAGTCGCCGTACCGGCAGTGGACGGCCAGGGCGGCGATGTCGGTGAAGACGTCGTCGACCGATGCCTGCGCCGCCGCCACGTCCAGGGAGCGGATACCGGGGATGTCCAGAAGCACCCCGCCGCCGGCCAACAGGTGGAGGCGGCGTGTGGTGGTGGTGTGGCGGCCACCCGCGCGGCCGGGGGCGGCCACCGCCTCGGAGGTGCCTTCCAGGGCGTTGAGCAGGGAGGTCTTGCCCGCGCCGGAAGGACCCAGCATGACGGCGGTGGTGCCGTGGGTGAGGTGGCCGCGCAGGAAGTCGAGTCCGTCGCCGGTGAGGACGCTGACGGGGACCACGGGGACACCGGGGCTGAGGTGCTCGGCCGTGGCCGTGCCCTCGGCACCGCCGTCGTCGGTGGTGTCGCTCTTGGTGAGGACGAGGACGGGGTGGGCGCCGCTGTCCCAGGCCATCACGCTCAGGCGTTCGACCATGGTGGTGTTCAGCCCGCCCTCCAGCGGGACGACGATCATGACTGTTTCGACGTTCGCCGCGAGGACCTGGCGTCCGTGGCCGGAGTTCTGACCCCGGCCGAGTGTGGTGGTGCGGGGGGCGACGGCGTGGATGCGGCCGTCGTGGCCGAGTCGGACCCAGTCACCGGCGACGGGGGTGACGTGCAGGGAGGGTGCCGAGCCGACCGTGTGCGCGGTGAGGCTGCCGTCGTCGCGGGGCTGGAGGACCTCGCAGACGGTGCCGTGGTTGACGACTGCTCGTGCCCATCCGTGGCCGTCGGGTGCCCGGCCGAGCCGCGTTACGGTGGGAATGCGGGTCATGGGGTGTCCTTGGTGGTGATGAATGCGGTCCGGGTGCGGCGCATGCGGTCGCCCGCGGTGGTCTCGACGAGTTCAGGGGGTGTGACGGATGCGTCGGGGTTCACGCGTTCGCCTTCTTCGTCTGTCCGGCGAGGCGCGCGGCGGGAACGCTCAACAGGACGAGGAGAACGGCGACGACGGCGAAGACGGTGTCGTAGTGGGCGGCGAACACGCCGCCGATGAGCATGCCGACCGGGACGCCGGCGGCGTTGACGAAGTTGTCCACGGAGCCGAGCCGGGAGAGGAACCGTTCGGGTACCTCGCTCTGGTAGGTCGTGTCCCAGATGATGCCGCAGGCCGCGATGGTCAGGGAGGCCAGGGCGAAGGCGGCGCCGATGACCGCGGTGGGCAGTTCATCGCGCAGCGTGAGGGCTGCCATCTGCAGGACGACACCGAGGGTCACGACGACGGACGCCGCCTTCCACGGATGCGGGTTCATCGTCATGACGGCCAGGGAGCCGACGAGGGAACCGGCGGCGAGGCAGGTGGCGAGCACGGACCAGGCTCCCGTGCCGCCGAGGGACTCCACGGCGATGACCGGACCGGCGACGGCGGCCAGACCGATGCTGAGGGATACCACGAACCACAGGGCCATGCCGAAGGAGAACCACGGATAGCGGGCCATGACGGGGAGCGCGGCGCGGAACCGGGTGTCGCCGTCCTCGTCCACCCGGTCCGCGGGGGCGGTGCCGTGCTCCGGTTCCGCGGACGGCTCCGGCCGCCGACGGACGGGGGTGTGCAGACGGGTGAGTCGGATCAGACAGCCGAGGTTGACGGCGAACGAGGCCACGTCCAGCCAGAGCACCCAGGAGAAGCCCACCGTGCTCATGAGGACACCGGCGAGCACGGGTCCGAGGAGGAAGCCCACGTCGGCGAGGAGGGACAGCAGGCTGTTGGCCCAGTGGAGCTTGCCTTCGGGGACCAGCTCGGGGGTCAGACCGATCTGCGCGGGGTTGTAGAGGGCCGTGCCCGCCCCGTACACGGCGGCGGACAGGCACAGGTGCCAGGTCTGCAGCGGCAGCGGACTGACCACTACGACGGCGAGCGCGCCCTGGGCCAGGATCCGCAGCACGTCGGCGCCGATCATCACCTTCACCCGGTCGTATCGGTCGGCGAGCCGGCCGCCGGTGGCGACGAGGAGGAAGCGGATCGCCCACAGGGAGAGCAGCACCGCCGTGAGTCCGCCGGCCGACCCCGATACCTGGTAGGCGGCCAGCGCGAACGCGACGGGGACGGCCGCGTCGCCGAGGCTGGAGACCGCGTGACCCGCGAAGAACGTCGCGAAGCGGCGCTCCCGGAATATCGCGGCCCGGTCCTTGAGGGGGGCGGTGAGCACAGGCGGGTCATCCTTCGCAGATCAGGAAGTCGTTGCGGGCGCCGAAGGCGACCAGCGCACGGAGGTCGGCGGCGGGCACGCCGGCTGCGGCGAGCAGGCTGTCGAAAGTGAAGGCGCCACCGCCGCACAGGAGCACGACGGGACGTTCGAGACGGCGATCGAGACGTATGCGCCGGCCCATGGTGGTGACCGTCACGTGCGCGTCGTCCGTGGTGATGTGCGGGGGCCACCGGCCGGCCCAACGGATCCGCGTGCTCGGGCCGACGTCTCCGGTCAGGGCACTGCGCAGGGAGGCCCCGGCACGGCGGTCGGGGCGCAGGGCCGCCGGGCGGCCGGTTTGGGACGCGTCGTCGAGCTCGGCGAGCGGTTCGTATCCGACGGTGAGGTGGATGCTGAGTTCGCCGGTGCCGCTGACGCGGTGCGCCGTGTCGCGCGGCACGGACAGGCACATGCCCGGGGTCAGGACGCGGTCGAGGCTGTCGTCCGCCAGCTCGGTGGAGCGTGCGCCGGTACGAGAGTCGACCTGCCAGCGCTTTCGTCCCAGGAGCTGCAGGATGAGGGTGTGGTGGCCGTCGCTGTGCAGGTCGAAGGCGGAGGAGTCGCCCGCGGTGATGTAGCAGTTGACCCACGCGCGGGCGCACAGGAGGTATTCGAGAGCCTCGCGCAGCAGCGTGACCCGATCGTCGAGTGCTTCGAGGTGGCTGATGACGAGGGTCGCCCCGCGTTCGACGGCGTTGTGCAGGTAGGCGGGCACGAGAGCGGTGTGCAGGATCTCCCCGTCGCCGACCCGCGACCGCATCCACCGGCTCCGGTCGACGGGGCGGCCGGACTCGACGAGCCGGAAGTTGGTCGCGAGCGCGCCCGGTCGGGCCAGCGCGGACCAGACACCGGCCAGCAGGGCTTCACGTGCGGCGTGGTCCCGGTCGGGATCGGTGGGTTCGTGGAGGCGGACCCCGCCGGCCGGCGGCCGCCGGTCTCCCAGGCCCGCGAGCAGCGCGTCGGCGTGCCGGAAGGCGTCGAACGCGGTCATGCGGCGATCACCGCTCCCAAGGTGTACAAGGTGCGGGCGAGTTCGGCTCGGCTGTCCGGGGCGAGCCCGGCGGGCAGGAGCGCCGTCAGCTCAGGGAAGGAGAAGGGGGCGGTGGAAGCGGTCGCCCGCACCAGGGCGTCGAATGCGGCCCGGTCCTCGACGGGGACCGTGACGCTGCGGCCACGGACGACGAGAGTCGTACGACCGGCGTGCGCGGCCACCGCCACGGCACCGGGTCGGGACCACCGCAACGGGCCGTCGGTGACGGCAGCGCCGGAGTCCGGCAGCGCGGCGCGGTGGGGCCGGCCGAGATGGCCGTTCGTACGCAACCGGAGTCGGCCCAGGGCCAGTTCGTGGGCGACGCGCTCGGCGAGAGGCGGGTGGGCGGTGTCCTCGGTCAGCAGGGCGCGGGCGCGGTCGGCGACGGCGGTGGCGGGCGGGTAGGCGGGGAGGGGATCGGCCGGACCCGCCGCGCGCCACAGTGCCTCGGTGATCACGGATCGGGTCCTGGCCGGGTACGGGGTGAGTCCGAGGAAAACGGAGGGGCCGAGGTTGCGGAACACGTGATGGGTGTCCTGCGGAATCAGCAGGAAATCGCCGGGTCGCAGGAGGTAACGGTCGGCGGAGCCGAGATGTTCATCGATATCGAAAGAGATATGGCCGAAGGAAGGGCTCGGGATCGTCCGGGAGGCGTCGAACGGGTTCTCGTGCCAGATCCAGACCTCTTTGGCAGACGGGCCGAGGTGAAATATCAGCGAGGGCTCGTCGTCCTTGTGAATACCGAAAGGAGTCCATCCGGAATGGGCGATGAAGGTGTAAGCATCGGTTCCGGAGAGAAGTTCGTGGACCCCGTCGGTCACGAGTTCCTCGACGATCTCGGAGACCGCGGTGGACAGCCCGAGGTCCCATGCGGAGACGTCGTTGACGGCGACGCACGCCTCGTCGTCGCCGGCGGTACGGGCCAGCCACTCCACCGCGCTCTCGTCGTCCGCGAGGGGCGAATCCACGAAGCGCTTGGTGAGCCGGTAGTCGAAGGCGCCGGGGCGGAAGGCTCGCAGACGCAGGTCACCGGGGGCCCGGCGGGTCGCCGTCCGCAGGCTGCGGTCGATCAGCCGACCCAGCCGCTGCGGGTCGGTCACCAGGCCGGGAAGGAAGACGGGGCGGGAGAAGCCCGGAGCGTGAGCCGCCGCGAACGCCTTCCAGGTCCTCATGTCGATGCTCATTCAGCTCACCACTCGTTCGGGAGGTACGGCCGGCGCGGCCGGCCGTCCGTGAGGACGGCCGACCACGTGACGGTGCGGACTCAGTGGCCGACGTCCCGACGCGGGTGGAACTCGGCCTCGAAGTCGTAGTTGTCGTCTTCGAGGATCTCCATGACGAGGTTCTGCTCGTTCTCCATGATGTGGAGCCTTTCTTTCCGTTGTTCTCTTCCACAGGTTCCGGCGGGAGCGTCGAAACCTTCCGGGGCGGGATGGGACCCGGCTCGCCATGTGGCGTTCCGTTCCATTCCCCGCTCCGTTCTGAAAACAACTCTGACATTCGTTCAAGGGCGTTGTCATCCTTTTGGTTTGACATGAACTTCCCCTGGCACGGTTGTGTCAGATCAGGCCTTGCTGCGCGGCCTGGAGCCCGAGCTGAAATCGACTGCTGACCTTGAACCGCTCCGTAAGGGCGGTGATCATCCGTCGTTCGCTGCGCAGGGAGATGCCGAGCCGGCGCGCCGCCGCCTCGTCGGTCAGCCCTTCGGCCAAGAAGCGCAACAGCGCCCGCTCCTGAGGTGAACAGTCGGCGGGGGCTTCGCCCTCGGACTCCTCCTCGGCCGCCAGGTCCCACAGGTACGTGAAGAGGGCGCGCAGGCCCATGAGGGCGCCCGACTCGGTCAGCGCGACGACTCCGGCGTCGGGAACCTGCGGATCCAGGGGCAGGACGGCGCGCGCTTCATCGACGATCCGCAGGTGCAGGGGCAGGGAGGGCAGGGTGCGCGTCTCGGCGCCCGCCTGCGCCAGGGGCCGCACGGCACTGCGGCGCTGAGCGCCGGCCAGGTGGAGGACGCGCACGCGCACCCCCCGGTCGAGCAGATCGAGGAGGACCGGCACGTCGAGGTCCCAAGGGCCGCGACCGGCCACGGCGGTGGGCGCGAGGACGAGGAGCTCGCCGCTGGCCTGCGCCGACAGGTCGGACTGGACCCGTCGTACGGCCTCGGCGCCGGTGAACCGTTCCACACTCCCCGCGCCGGTACGGCCGTGCGCGACGTAGTCGGCGAGGAGGGCGTCCACGGCGGAACGGCTCGCCTCGATCTCCAGCCGGGTGCGGGCGAGTTCGTTCTGACGGCGCTCCAGAAGCGCGCCGAGGCCCGCCCGGGGCGGCACCAGCAGCGGGGTGCCCGGGTCCGGGCCGTCCGTCTCCGCCGTGCGCAGCAGGGCGAGATCGGCGAGCGAGTCCAGCGCCCGCGTGACGACCGACCTGTCCTGGCCCAGCGCCCGAGCCAGCTGGTCGACGTCCCAGGAAGGCTGCTTCAGCATGAGTCGGTAGACCGTCTCGGTGCCGGAGTCGAGTCCGAGGGCGCCCAGGGGCATGGCGTTCTCGCCGTCATGTGATGCCGGGCGCAGGTGTGTCACCGCGTTTTCCTGGCTCCGCCAGGCTCGGGATGCGTACGTCGTCAAGGCTCAGACTCCGATGTGGTTCCGGCAGGTTGGCGCAGCATGAGGAGACCCCGCTAGCGGATCACTAGGGGCGGGGGCGGCTGACGTAGGCTCCCGTCATGCATGGTCAGCGAGGCGCGTTGTTCGACTTCCGGATACTGGGGCCCCTTGAGGTGCGGTGCGCGGGGGAGGCGGTGGCCGTCACCGCCCCCAAGGAACGTGATCTGCTCGTCCTGCTGCTGCTGAAGGCCGGTCACACCGTGCCGGCGGAGGAGCTGATCGACGGACTCTGGGGAACCACACCGCCGACGACCGCGCGCACGACGCTGCAGAACTACGTCAAGCGGCTGCGTCGAGTCCTCCAACCCCCGACGAACGCCCACCGGGAACTGCTGGAGACCCGGCCGGGAGGCTACCTGCTGCGGCTGGACGGCGAGTTCCTGGACCTCGGCGAGTTCGAGCGGCTCGTCCAGAGCGCCGCCACGGCCGCCGCACGCGGTGACGACGTCACCGTCTCCGCCCGGCTCGACGCGGCGCTGTCCCACTGGCGCGGCGAGGCGCTGGCCGGCAGCCGCTCCGACTACCTCCGCCAGGTGGAGGGGCCCCGCCTCGAAGAAGCCCGGATGGTCGCCTTCGAGCAGCGCGTCGACGCCGACCTGAGGCTGGGGCGGCACGCCGCCGTGATCGCCGAGCTGCACACCCAGACCGCCCGGCAACCACTCCGGGAACGGCTCCAGGTGCAACTCGTACTCGCCCTCTACCGCTCGGGACGGCGCGGCGACGCGCTCGCGGCCGTCCGAAAGGCCCGCGCACACCTCGCTCGGGAACTCGGCCTGGAGCCCGGCCCCGAACTCGCCGCACTCCACACCCGCGTCCTGGCCGACGATCCCGCGCTGATGGAGAACCGACCCGCGGCGGTGCCCCCGCGTAGCGCTCCGTCCGGCCACTCCGACGACCGCGGTGACACCGGGACCGGATCCACCGGCCCCGCGCCGTCCGACCTTCCCCGTCAACTCCCGCCCACCACCATGGTGTTCACCGGGCGCACGGAGGCCCTGCGAAGACTCGACGAGCTGATGCCCGCCGCAGGACCACGGTTGCCGGGAGCGGCCCGCGTCGTCCGGATCACCGGCCAGGGCGGGGTCGGCAAGACGGCTCTCGCAGCCCACTGGGGCCACAGCCGACGCAACCGGTTCCCCGACGGCCAGCTCTACGTCGACCTTCGTGGTCACGGAGGTGGCCGGCCCCTGCGGGCGATCGACGCGCTGAGCGGGTTCCTGGAGGCGCTCGGTGTGGCCCCGCGCGACGTCCCCACGACGGAGGAACGCGCCGCCGCCCGGTTCCGTTCACTGTGCGCCGACCGGCGGCTGCTGGTGATCCTGGACGACGCGCGGTCGGAGGAGCAGGTCAGGCCACTGCTCCCCGGCAGCGCGGACTGCATGGTGATCGTGACCAGTCGACTCGCCCTCTCCGGCCTCGTGGCCCGCGACGGGGCGCTGCCCGTGCCCCTGCCGGTCCTGGAGCCCTCCGAAGCCGAGCGGATGCTCGTCAACATCCTCGGGCCCGCACGGGTTTCGCGGGAGCCCGAAGCGGCCGCCGCGCTGACGGCCGCCTGCGCCCGACTGCCCCTTGCCGTCGGCATCAGCGCCGCCGACCTCGCGCTCCACCCGGACCGGACCCTGGCACAGCAGGTCACGCTCCTGGCCGGGACCGACGCCCTGTCCGCCCTGGAACTGCCCGGCGACAGCCAGAGCGCGGTGCGCACGGTCTTCGCGAGGTCGTACGCCACCCTGGAGGCCGACACCGCCCGCATGTTCCGACTCCTCGGTCTCCTGCCCGGCAAGGACATCACGGCCGGGGCCGCCTCGGCGCTCGACGGTACGCGCCCCGCCCGCGCCCGTGCGTTCCTGGACACCCTCACCCGCTCCCACCTCCTGGAGGAACGGACCGTCGGCCGGTACGCCTTGCACGACCTCCTGCGCGCCTACGCCCGCGAACGGGCCCACGCCGAGGAACCCGACAGCGAGCGCGACGCCGCCCTGCGGCGTCTGTACGACTGGTACCTGGCGAACGTCGACAAGGCCGCCAGGATGATCCAACCCGAGATGGTGCGCCTGCGGACGTACGCGGACGGCGCCGACCTCGCCTTCGACACGCTGGACGACGCCGCCGGCTGGCTCGACGCCGAACGGGCCAACATCGTGGCGATGGTGCAACGGGCCGCCGATGAAGGACCCCTCGAACTCGCGTGGGGCCTGGCCGACGTGTTCCGGCCCTACCTGATGCACTCCGCACACACCGCCGACTGGCTGGCCGTGGGAGAGGCGGGTCTCGCGGCGGCGGAGGCGGACGGGCACGCCTTCGGTCAGGCGGCGACCCACCGGATCCTGTCGAGCGCCCATCTCGTCCTGGGCCGGTACGAGGACAGCACCAGGCACGACCTGGCCGCGGCACGCCTCTACCGGAGCCTGGGGGCCGCTTCCGCCGAGGCCGCGGCCTGCAACAGCCTCGCACTCGCCGCCTGGTACGCGGGCAGGCTGGACGACGCGGTCGCCCACGGAAGCCGCGGTCTCACCCTGGCGAAGAGCTCGAGTGAGGTCGTCCCCGAACTCATCGTCAGCTCCAACCTGGGCGCCATCCTTCACGAGGCGGGCATGCTCCTTGAGGCCGAGGAACTCTACGAGAGCATGATGGGCGGCCGGGCCATGGCCCACGCGCCGACCACCGAGGGTTACATCCTCCGCAACTTCGCCGCCCTCCTGCACGACCGGGGGCAACCGGTGCGGGCCGCCGAACTCCTCGCACGGGCCGAGGAAATCCAGCGCAGGGCCGGTCAGGGACCCAGCAACCTGATTTACACCCTCTTCTGGAAGGCGGTCATGGCACTCCAGTGCGGCGACCGGGCCGGCGCCCTCGCACACTTGGAGGAGGGGTTCTCCCTCGCGGGCGGTGAAGTCAGGGCCGAGGCACACCTGCACACCGCGCGCGGCATGCTTTCCGAACGCACGGGCGGACACGAGGCCGCTCTGCGGAGCTTCGAGCGGGCCAGGGAGCTGGCCCGGCAATGCGCCTCGCGCAAACCCGAGCTGGACGCCCTGACCGGACTCGCGCGTTGCTCCCTCGCGCTGGGGCGGACCGAACAGGCCCGCTCGCTCGCCGAGGAACTGCTGGAGGAGGCCACGACCAACGGCTATCGGCTCTTCCGGGGCTACGCGCTGACGCTCCTGGCCGAGACGGCCTGCCAGGAGGGGAACCACACCGAGGCAGCGCTTCGGGCCACGGAAGCGGTGGAGCTCCAGCTGGCGAACGCCCATCCGAGGGGCCGGGCGGACGCGCTCGTCGCCCTGGCGCACGCACTGCGCGGCGCGGGGGACACCGAGGCCGCGGGTCTTCGCGTACGGGAGGCGGCGGAGCTCTGGTCCGACTTCGCCCCTCAGCGCGTGGAGGAGTTCCTGCGACGAGGCCACTGAGCCGCTCGCGGAACGGACACCGGCGGCCGGCGCGCCGAGCCGCAACCCCCGGAGGCGGATCCCGCCGCCCCGTCGTGTCGGACAATGTTCATGGACATGCCGAGGCGATGGAGGGGCGACATGCGGACGACGACGGCGGCGGGGGCACGGAGCAGGGTCGAGGAGACGGTCGCGGCGGTCAACGCCCTGACCGCGCGGTGGGCGACCGCGGCCACCGAAGGCGCGGACCCCGGGTCCGACGGGGCGAAGCGCGGCACGGTCTTCTCCGCCGCCGGAGTCTGGCCCCTCCTCGCGTTCCTGGCCGACGCCGCGGACGGGCCGACGCGGACCGAACTCGCGGCAGCCGTCGGACTCCCGGCCGACCAGGCGGCCGAAAGGGCGCGGGAGTTCCTCGTCGCGTTGCGGGAACTGCGAGGCGTCGACGCGGCCCTGGGCCTGTGGACCCGCCGGCAGTTGAAGGTGCGTCCGGAGTGGATCGCCGGGCTGCCGCCGCACAGCCACCGCAAGCTGACGGGCTTCCGGGCCGTCGACCGACGTGCGCTCGACGCCTGGGCGGCCGAGCACACGGGCGGGCGGATCGAGAAGATGCCGGTCGACCTGGGCACGGGAAGTCTCCTGGTGCTGGCGAGCGCGCTCGCGTTGGCGACCCGGTGGATCCGCCCCTTCACCGCCGACCACGCCTCCGGTACGGGGGCGTGGGCCGGCCGGGACATGGCCGGGCTGTCGCGCACCACCTCCCTCCTCGACCGGATCGGTGTCGCCGACACCCCCGCCGGCCACGTCACCGACCTGCGCGTCGTGGGCGACCGCGGCATCGACGTCCACCTGCTCCTCGGCGAGCGGGACATGCCGGCGGACCGGGTGCTCGGCGCGGGCGTGGACATCCTCTCCGGCCGGCAGGCCCTCGTACCCGGCGACCGGCTGCCCCACGGCGAGGTCGGGCCCGGGCTCACCGTGGAGGCGGTCCGCAACTTCTATCCCGTACGGCCGAAGCTGCACGTCGCGACGGTGGCCTTCGAGATCGCCGCCGGCCACGACCTCACCGCCCACCCCGACGTGTTCGGTCTGCGCTCGGCCACCGACCGGTCGGAGGGCCACTTCCCCGGCATCAGCGCCCGTCCACTCGCAGGCTTCAGTGCCCGTCAGTCGGCCACGGCGGCCTTCACCGAAGAGGGCTTCGAGGCCGCCGTGGTCACCGCGTTCGAAGTGGGCGAAGGCAGCGCGCGCATGCCGGAGCCGACGTACGTGAACAAGGAGGTCCACGCGTCGTTCCGGCGGCCCTTCGGCTTCCTCGCCGTGCACCGCGTCTCCCGCCTGGTGCTCGCCGCGGGCTGGGTGACGGACCCGCAGCCCTACCGGGAGACGCCCGGCGGCTGGTGAGGCGCGCCGCCGCCGGGATGGCGGTCACCGGGCCGCCGTCGACGGTGCCGCGCCGGTCGCCCGGTCACGAGGACCATGCGGGGACGCGCCCCCGTTCGGCTCCGACAAGGGTTCCGGAACGTCATGCCTGGCGGGTCGGCAGGACGATCGACTGGCGCAGGTTGACGTGCCGGGGACGGCTGACGGTGTAGGCGACGAGGTCGGCGATGTCCTCGGCGGTGAGGGCCGGGATCGCTGTGAACATGCCGCCGAGCTGCTCGCGCAGTTCCGGGTTGTCGATGTGCCCACCGAGTTCGGTGTCGGTCAGGCCCGGCTCGATGGTGCTGATCCGGATGTCGCGCGGCCCCAGCTCGGTGCGCAGTGCGGCGGACAGCTGGGTGAGGGCGGCCTTGGTGGCCCCGTACACGGCGTAGTCGGGAAAGAGGACGTGGGAGGCGATGGAGGAGACGTTGACCAGGTCGGCGGTGCGGCCGTCGGCGGCGGAGGCGGTGAGGTCGGGGACGAAGGCGCGGATGACGCGCAGGGCGCCGGTGAGGTTGGTGTCGATCATGCGGGTCCACTCGTCGAGCCGGCCTTCGGAGAGGGGGTTGGGCAGCATCACGCCGGCGTTGTTGACCACCAGGTCGACCCGGCCGTAGGCATCGTGGACGGCTTCGGCGGCGGCGTCGACGGATGCCTGTTCGGTGACGTCGGCGGTGACGGCGAGGGCCTGGCCTCCGGCTGCGGTGAGTTCGGCGGCCAGAGCGTCCAGCCGGTCGGTGCGCCGGGCCAGCAGGGCAACGCGGGCACCGCCCGTCGCGAGCAGGCGGGCGGTGGCCGCACCGATGCCGCTGGCCGCTCCGGTGACGACGGCGGTGCGGGCGGCGAGGGTGGGGTAGCTCATGGGGTGCTCCTGGGTCTGCTGTGCGGGCCGGTCCCGGTGGGCCGGCCCGGTGCCCCGGCGGTGGCCGGTGCGTCGGGCGGATGCGGACCACTCTGCGCCCGGCCGGGACGGCCAACCAGAGCCTGCCGTTCCCAGGGAACGCCAGTACCCCCCTCGCCAGGGCGGCCGGCCGGTCCGGGCTCGGGGCCGGTCAGCACCAGGCGGATCCGTCGTGGCTGGCCGTCAGCTCGATGCTGTACTCGCTCGGCTTGGACCGCGCCTGGCCCGGGATGTCGTAGGCGTCGGAAAAGCCGAGCGAGAGGTGGAGGGTGAGGGGGCCCTGCCGTCGGGTGAAGCAGTGCGGACCACCGGTGGCCTCACTGAGGTCGGGCTGCCAGCCGTGCGCGGTCGCGGCGGCCCGGTAGTGGGCGATGAGGTCGGCGCGGCTTCCCGGGTGGTCGTAGGTCCGGCCGGCGTAGGCGAAGCCGTCGTCCTCGTCGCACCCGCTGTAGGGCTCACCGACCCGGGTGGAGCCGGGCCGTGCGGCGTCCAGGATCGGATCCTTGCTCAGATCGACCGACAGGGACGCGTCGCGCGCCGAGCAGCCCGTCAGGGCGCCCACCACCGTGCACGCCCCCGCGCAGCAGACCGCCGACACCGCGAGGGTCAGGACTCCGGCGGCGCGCTTGAGTATTCGCATGGCCACGCAGCCTAGTCAGTCCCTGGCCGTGACGGCTCCGTCGATCCGCCGTGGTGCCGCCGCCGCGTGCCCCGGCGCCGGCCCCGTGGATCCACCCGACTCCCGCAGGGGTAGCGTGCGGTGACGTGAGCACAGACATGGCCGAAGAACGCGGCGAAACCTTTCTCCACCTGTTCCGGCACGCCGGGCATCACGCCGCGGCGCTCGTGGCCGAAGCACTCGGACCGCGGCAACGGGCGGACATCCTGCGGGAACGGGGGTCCGTCCCCGAGGGCTTCGCGGATTGGGTCGCGGAGCACGGCGAGGCCGACGAAGTGGAAGCTCTCCTTGACCGCTGGGGGCTGACCGGTCGTCAGGCCGCACTCGTCGCCGCACGCGAGGGTCTCGGACCCGACATCACCGCGGCGGTCGGCGGCGGGCGCGCCGCCGTGACGGCCGGGTGCGTCGAGAGGGAGTGGCTGGCGTCCCCTCCCGGGTTCCTCCGGGTCGGGAGCAACGACCTGCCGCTGCCGGAGGTGGCCCGGCGGGTCCGGGCACGGCTGGGCACTGACGAACGGGCATGGGGCCACGCCTTCGAACTGCTCGCGAAGGGCTTCACGCGCGATCTGACGACCCTCCTCGACGCCGCCGCGCGCTACACAGCACCGGCCACGGACACGGACACGGACACGGATGCGGACACGGACCCGGACCCGGACTCGGACCCGGACACGGACACGGACTCTGACGCGGCGGCGGACGTACGCCTGGATCCGAAGAGCAACGTCGCATGGCTGATCGCACTCGCGCCGCGTGATCTGCGACCGCGTCTCCTCGCCCGCATCGCCCCCTGGCCCTTGCACCGACTGAGCGGGGAAACCAGTGGACGTCGACTCGTCCAGCCGCTGATCGACACCGCCGACCGCGACGTGTGGCGATCCCTGTTCGGCGGGGAGTACCGTCGCGTCCATCGCAGCGGTGGCACGGCCGACGTCGAGCGCGCCTTCCTGCTCCGGGACGACCCGCACATCAACGAGTGGCTGCTCACCGGCCTCGCCGGAGCGGACCCGGACCGGGGATACCGGCTGGCCCCCACCCTACGACTGGCCCTGCTGGAAGGCCGCCCCTTCGGGCCCGACGCCGTGGACCCGCTGCCGCGGACCCCGGCCGTGCACGCCCTCATCGCCGCCCCGCCGGCCGTGCCGTGGGAGGCCGATCTGTTGCGGCTCTGCTACGACTCCCGCGAACCCGGACTCGTCGCCCAGGCACTTCGGGCCTCGACCGAGGGCGGGGAACGGCTGCTGACCGCGTACCAGCAATTGGTGGCCGGCATACGGCTGTGGGAATCGGGCCGGACCGACGCACTGCGCGTCCTCCTGGACGAACGGAGCGACGACATTCGGGACCAGGACGTGCGGGACGCGTTCGCCGCCGCGCTGGCGGAGGGATCGGCCCAGCCGCTGCGCACGGCCGCGTCGGCGCGGCAGAACCAGGGCGACGACCATCTGGACGAGGCGTTGAACGTGTGGCGCCACCGCATGCCCTGCGACCTGACGTCGTACGAGTCGGGGCTGTACACCCAGGCCGAACTGGCCGCGGCGAGCCGGGACATCACCCGAGACCCCTGGTACCGGATCGACTGGGACCTCGTCCGCGGCCGCCTCGCCGACCCCGCGATGCGCCACCACCAGGAGCGGGCGCGCGACCGGTACGGGATCCTGGCAGCCCGCGCCGACTGCCCGCCGGACATCGCCACCACCCTGACCGGCCGCGATCTCAACGCACTCGCTCTGCTGCGCCTCTACGCCGACCGAGCCATGGGCGTCAAGGCACTGGCCGAAGACATCTTCATCCCACCCACGTTTTTCTCCGGCGCCGGCGGTCTCGCCGTGAGGGAAACCCGCCACCAGCCGGGATGGGCGCCCGCCGTCACCCTCGACGACGTGCTCCGGCACGCACGCCCCGTCCAGCGCCTGCTTCCCCACGTCCCCCGCGAACCGCTCGGTCGACTCGTCACCGAGCTCCTGCGGCACGAAGGCGCGACGACTCCGGCGACCGAGGCGCGGCTGTGGCTCGCGCTGCGGAGCCTCACCCCCTACTTCGCGGGCCCCCTGCCCGGGCTCCTGCACACCGCCGCCCGGCTCGGCGAGGGCGGAGCGCCGCTCGACGTGGTGCCCGCCGCCGACTTCCTCGTCGGCCCCGGGCCGGTCGAGGCTGTTGAGCGGGTACGCGACCGACTGGGAGAAACCCCCGAACCCTGGGCGCACGCCGTCTGCCTGCTCACCGCGGGCTTCGAGGGAACCCTGCCCGAGCTGCTCGACGCCGCGACGGACGGGCCGCGGGTCGGCCCGCGCCGGGCGGTCGTTCTCCACGGAGCGCCGGCCGCCCTCCTCGGGCTCGCCCCGGGCGAGGTCGTGGACGCCGTCGTGGGCCGGCTCGACGTTCCCACCCGCGTCGTACTGGTCAGGACCACCCGGAGCGCCGACGTGCTCCGGTCCCTGGTGCGGCACGGAAACCGACTCGTGTGGGACGCCCTGCTGGACGCCTCCCGGCTCAAGAGTCCCGCCGATCCGTTCAGCTGGGACGTGGAGGAGCCGTGCGAGGACCTCCTCCTCCCGGAGCTGCTCGCCCAGGACGACCCCTGGCTCAACGCCCGTCTGGTGCGCGGCGAGTCCACGAGGACGCGATCCCTGGACGCAGCCCGCATCGAGGCCGTGCTCGCCGGGCGCCCGTTCGGCCGGCGCGAGGAGCCGGTGCCGGTACTTCCTGCACTGCGTGCCGACTTCGAGGACTGGACCCCGGATCGCGAGGTCGTGCTTCCGCCGTGGACGAGCAACGCGGACTTCTACACGTCCCGCGAGCCCGTACTGGCGATGCAGGCCCTGATGGCCGTCCGGAAGAGCAACTACCAGGACCCGCCGACCAGCACGCTCGGTGTCGGGCCGAGCCTGCTGGCGGCGTCGACGATCGCCGGCTCGGGCCGCTTCGACCTGCTGGAGCACGTCGTCGCGCACTGGCACGTCCGCTTCCCCTACGGAGAGCAGAAGGACGTCCGGGACCTGCTCGCCCGAGCGGTCCACTCGCGCTCGACCACGGAGATCGACGCGGCGCTGAAGGCGGCCGGGTGAACCCCCGCCCGCGCGCCCGAACCGGCGCACCGCTCGGCAACAGCCCCGAGCGGTGCGCCGCGTCGGGGGCGACCCGTCAGACGGTCTTCCTGCGGTCGTACGCCATCGTCACGAGCGGTACCGCCAAGCCGGCCCAGAAGACGATCGTCGGCACTTCCCGATCGGTCCACGGGACCTGGGATATCACCAGTGCGCAGAGCATGGTCCACACCGCCTGCCCCACCACGACCCGGGACCAGCGGCCACGGCGTACCAGGGAGCGGATGTTGAGCCGTACTCCGGTGCGCAGACGGCGGTAGCGCAACAGCGCACCGAAGCCCCAGATCGCGGCCATGATCACCAGAACCCAGAGTCGGTTGCCCAGGGGCACGGGCAGTTCCCGCAGGATCGGGTCCTTGGCCGTGGCGAACAGGTCGATCGTCACTCCCGCGGCTGCCAGGCAGGCCAGCGCGAGCCAGCGCGTCCCCCGCAGCAGGCGGTACGTGGCGTGGTCGAGGCCGCTGTGGAGCATCGCGGACTGCGGCGCGCCCGCCAGGCCCTCGGAGTACATCTCCGCGGCCTGGGTGGCCGTGACCTCCGGGCCGCTGGCCATCGCCTCGGTGTACATGGCTTGTGCCGTCGTGTTGGACGGGTCGAGGCGCAGCCATTCGACCAGGGCCTGCTTCGCGACGTCCTGGCGCCCCGTGCGTACGGCGGTGAAACACAGGGCCTGATGGGCGTCGGGTTCGTTCGGGGCGAGGCGCACGGTCTCGCAGGCCGCGACGTAGGCCCGTTCGTGGTCGGCGGCCGGGGCGTTCGGGTAGGCGGCGAGCACCTCGGAGAGCGCGAAGTGCGTGGGCCACTTGTCGGGCGCCCTGCGGATGGCCTCCTCCGCCGCCTCCCGGGCCTCGGACCGCTTGCCCAGGCGCAGCAGCACGCGGGACAGCAGGATGAGCGCGCCGACGTGGCCGGGCGTGATCCGGAGCATCTCGGTGCCCGCCCGCTCGGCGAGCTCGTACTCGTGGAGCCTTTCGTGGGCGACGGCGAGCAGCTGCCAGGCCCATTCGTCGTCCGGCTCCTCGGCGAGGTGGGGGGCCAGCAGGGCCTTGGACTCCTCGTACCGTCCTGCCGCCTGCAGCGCGCCGGCGCGCTGCACCGCCGGATCCATGCTCACAGCTTCCGCCTCTTCTTCAGGTACGTCACGAGGTCGTCGTACATGCCGCCCTCGTTGGCGAACATCGCCACGTTGCGTGCCGCCGCGAACCACGGTTCGGTCGACGGGACCACCGACTTCGCGGCGCCGAGCAGGTCCTTCGTCGTGATCATGCGGATCCGGCCGGTGCGCACCGAGTCGAGCAGGGCGCTCTCGGCGGCCGACTCGCACACGTGGGCGAGGTCCGCGCCCGAGAGGCCGTCGGTCGCCTTGACGAGGCGGCCGAGGTCGACCGCCTCGATGGGCCGTTCGCGCAGGTGGTACCGGAGGATCGCCTCGCGGGCGGTGGCGTCGGGAGGCAGGACGAGGAGGGTGCGGTCGAGGCGTCCGGGACGGCGCAGCGCGATGTCCACGTCCCAGGGGACGTTGGTGGCCGCGAGGACGAACACGCCCTCGTTCGCGGCGGAGTCGATGCCGTCGAGCTCGGTGAGGAGCTGGTTGACGGTGTTGCGCATGCCGCTGTGCTGCGTGCGGCTGCGCTTGGCACCGAGCGCGTCCAGTTCGTCGAGGAAGACCACGCACGGCGCCTGGCGTCGTGCGGTCTCGAAGACCTCGTGCATGTTGCGTTCGGAGTTGCCGATCCACATGTCGAGGACGTCGTTGACGGACACCGACAGGAAGTTCGCGCCGAGTTCACCGGCGACCGCACGGGCGATGAAGGTCTTGCCGCAGCCGGGCGGGCCGTAGAGGAGGAGTCCCCCGCGCAGGCTCTTGCCGTACAGCTTGCGCAGTTCGGGGTTGCGCATCGGGGCGAGGAACGCGGCTTCGAGGCGGTCCTTGACCTCCTGCATGCCGCCGACGTCCGCGAGCCGCAGGGTGCCGGGAGCGGACACCTCCCAGGCGTCGGTGGCGTCGGTGTTCTCGGGGTCGCCGCCGAGGGCGCTGAGCGGGGGCTCGACGAAGCGGGGTTGGACGATGCCGTCGACCTCCTGCTCGGCGGCCCGCCAGTCGAACCCGGCCGGGCGGGGCGACTCGTCGGGTTCGGCGGGGCCCTCCACCGGCTCGGCCGGGGCCGCCGAGGTGGGCGCCGAGGTGGGCGGGGCGGCGGGCGAGAGGGGATCGGCGATCGTGGGCGCGCTCGGTGACACGGGTGCGGGGGCGGTGGGCGCCCCCATGGCCCGCACCATCAACTCCCGCGCCGCCGCGTCCCCGGGCGCGTGTTGCAGGGCCGCGGCCGCCTCCGTCACGGCCGCGTCGTGCAGACCGGCGGAGAGCAGCAGTTCCGCGAGGTGCAGGCGTAGGGGGACGTCTTCGGGGGCGGCGGCCACGGCTGTGCGCAGGCTCTGTATCAGCGGGGGTTCAGGAGCGGGTGACTCTTCGAGCATGACCCCATGTTTACGCGGGACCGCTGACAGGAGTCCAGGCGGGGTGGTGTGCGGTGGATCACCGGGACGGCCGGGAAGCGGCCCCCAGGTCGGAATCGACCGGTGGCTACGGCACTCCCGTCGGGGCTAGTGGCTCCGTAGCCTCACCCCGTACCTCGTGCGCAGGCGGAAGATCTCCCACCAGGCCACCGCCGAGACCGAGGCCGGTCCGCCGATCAGGGCGCTGATCTGGAGGAACGGCGGGCCGGGCGGCATTCCGGTCACGGCCAGGTTGATGGCGGCGAGTTCCCACACCAGTACGCCCGTGAGCAGGGCCGGAAGCGCGGCGTGCACCTCGGAGGTGCCGAAGGCGTGGCGGACCACCGTCAGGGAGGCGAAGCCGACGAAGAGCAGCAGCCACAACGGCGCCAGGAGCAGGCCGAGCGTGATCAGCGGGGAGGGCAGCACTTCGCCGAGCAGCATCACGCCCACGAAGAGCAGCGGCACGGCCGTGAACGCGCCGAAGTACCAGAGGGCCGAGCGCACGGCGGGCCGCAGGCGGGCCCGCATGCCCGGCCTCGCGGCCGGGGGTGCGAGCCGGAACAGGAGCAGGATCACCGCGGGCGCGGTGAGGAGCAGCAGCCACGGCGTGATGGCTAGCCGCAGCATGTACTGCCCCTGGAGCTCGGCGAAGTCCGCTTCGGTTCCGTAGACGACGAGGATCAGCGAGGACGCGACCAGGGCCACCACGGCCCTGGTCTTCTGCACGCGCAGTACCTGCGGGTCGGGGACGCGTCGGTAGGCGTGCGCAGGGAACTTGGCGTGTGCCCGCACGCGGGCCGAGCGGACCAGGGGGTAGAGGAGGAGGAACAGCAGCACGGGCGAGAAGCAGAACAGGACCGCGACCCACGCGCACCCGGGGACGCGCGCGCGTCGCAGCAGCTCCCGCAGCGTCGGCCAGTCCCCGTCGCGGAACTGCTGCCCCAGCGAACGGGGTCGCGGGGGCCCGTAGGGGTAGGAGGTCGGTGCCCCCGGGTACGGGTACTGGCCGGGCACCGTGTAGGGGTTCGAGGCCGGGTACGCGTTGTGCGGGTAGGGGCCGGCCTGCGGCGGCATGCCCGGCGGAGGCGGTGCCTGGCCGTTGTGCGGGTACCACGTCGGGCCGTACGGATTCTGGCCGCCGAAACTCACGCCGATTCCTTCCTCACCTGCGGGACGCGTGCGCCGCGGAACGGGCCGGCACGGCCCACCGAGGGCGGAAGACCCCACACGGGGTCGCGTGCGACAGCCCTGTACCCGCCCCGGAACCGCCCTGACCGTGCCCCGTCCCCCGAAAGGATCACCCTATGCGAACCGTGCACGCCCTTCCCGCCCGTTTCGGGATCGGGGCGGGCGGGCAACGGTGACAGCCCGGGCGACCAGACCGACGCGCACCGCTGGTTCTTCAGGTCGCCCGGCGGATCGCCGACCAGGTTCGCCATCGAGGTGGAGGAATCCGCCGAGGATGTGCGCGGACTCCTGCTTTGCCCGGCTTCCCCATCCCGTCCCGCCGGTAGACCTCGCTCCGGACCTGTTGGCCGACCCGGTCACGTGCGCCGGAGCGGTGCGCCACTGCGGGCTGTACACCGCCATCGCCCACCGGACGGCCGAAGATTGACGCTCGATCGGGCACGACCGGCACCGGACCGGGATGCCGAAGGCCGTCGGGGCGCCGCGCGGTCTTTGATCACCTGGTGGGGAACCGACCCGGTTGTCGCCGACAAGCACCTTCGGGACTACGGATGGGTTGATCAGCTCATAGGCTGGTCTCAGTGCCGAGCGACCCGGCGCATCGCGCCCGCTCCGGGTGCACTCACCGCGATCGGAGAGCACTGTGAAGAACACGGCGTTGTGGCGCGTAGTCGACAACGGGAGTGGTAGCCAGTCCATCGTCAGCACGCCCTCCGAGGCGGTCGCGTTCGTCAACAGTCGGTTCGAGTCCGATGACGGCGACGAGCCGTTCGGCATCACCGAGATCGGTCCTCTCCTTCCGAAGCCGCTCGGGGTCATCACCGCATGGGCCGCCGAGAAGGACGGCGAGCGCACCGACGGGCGTACTGCCCCGATCACCATCAGGCCGGTGGTGACGGACGACGCCGGCGAGTGCGATGACGTCGTGCTCTGGGGCGACGTGTACGTCTCCTGGGACCACGACATGTACACCGTCGAGGACCCGGACGGCTCCGAGTACAACGAGGCCTACAGCGCGGCCGAGTTGAGCGTGATCCTCGATGAGTACGCCGACGACTACGAGTACGCGCCTGAAGGGCCTGAAGGGCCCGAAACCCACAAGTGGCCGACCCCGGAAGAGTTGATCACCTACGGCGCCCAGGAGTGTGCCAAGCGGTTCGGGCACCTCGACGACGACGCCCTGCTGTGGCTCGCTGCCACCCGCATCACGCTCGCCGTGTGGCGCAACACACCCGTCGAGAACTGGCATGCCGGGAAGAGTCCGCTCCACGACGGCACGATGATGCGGATCAACACGGCAACCACCCGACTCGTGCGCTCGATGCTGTCGTTCGACCATGTCGACTGGATCGCTCTCGGTCTCGCGATCGTCAACCCGTCCCGGGTTCTACCGACCGGGCAGTCCGTTCTCGAGCTCGGGCTGGCCTGCCACGATCCTGACGACCCGGCACACGAGGCTGATCCGCGCGTGGAACTCGCGGGGATGGCACAGGCCGCGATCTCATGGGGGCGAAGGTGCTGCCTCAACGAGAAGGAGTTCGGCTTGCGAACCCTGATCGAATCCTTCTGCGCGTTTGACAACGGCTGGTTCGGAGAACCCAGTTGGGGGCGCATCGTCGATCGGTTCCTTGACGCTGTCGACGACCGGGAGAACGCGCACTGGCGCATACACCGGGACAGGCCCTGGTTCGACGAGTGGTTCACCAACCGGCCGGCCGACATTGCGGACACCACGGAATTTCGTCGGCTGCTCCTTGCCGGACCCGACCTGCTGTCCGAGGAGGCCGCCGAATGGTGCGTGGATGGCGCCATCCGCTACGTCTGCCAGGACGACCACGCGAACGACTGCCGGCGGTGCGGTATTCCGCCGGCAACGGAGTCCCCCAACGCGTGAACGTGGGACACGGTCACACCGGTGACCGTGGATGTGCGAGGAGCTTTCCGGCTGACCTTGTCGACGAGCAGCTCGGCCTTCCGCGGCTCGGCGCCGGCGAACTCGCGGGCGGCCTCGACGTCCCAGGCCTGGACGGTGCGGAGGGAACCGAACGCGTTGATCGCCGAGTGCGGGGTCACTGGGACAGCGGCAGGGCGGTGGTTTCGGGCATGACGGTTCATCCGGTACGGGCCGCCGGGCGCGCAGCTGTCAGTGGCTGTCTCTAGGGTCAGCCCATGAGAAATGACCTGGTCCAGGAATCATGGGACCGCATCGATGCCTGGTTGCGTGAGCACGCGCCTCGCACGTTCGCCACGCTGAGGCCGCCCGCTGGGCATGAGGAGATCGCGGCAGCGCAGGAGGTTCTGGGCGTCACCTTTCCTCCCGACCTGGTCGCGTCGTTGCTTCGGCACAACGGGGCTGTGGACGGGCCGGACGCGTTCTGTTTCAGCACGGACGACCGGCTTCTCGGAGTGGACGAGATCGTCGAGGACACGCAGTGGATGCGCGACATCGCCGAGGGCCTGGACGTGGAGGACGCCGAGTACTACTGGATCGACGAGTACCTGAAGTTCGGTTCCTACGGGGTGACATCTGACGGTCTGACGGTCGATTGCCGCCGTGGGCAGGACTCCTACGGTGCCATCGGACGGTTCTTCGACGAGACCGGCACCGACTTCGGACGGGCCGACTCGCTGGGCAGGTATCTGGAAGACCTGGCCGACCGGCTGGAGAGCGGCCATGACGGGGGCGCCGTCACGTTCAACGGCCGACTCTTCTGGGAGTCGGCCCTGCCTCCCCGCCCGGACTGGGGCAGCGCCGACGACCCCCTTCCCGGGCCGGATGAGGACGTGCCGGAGCTGGACCTGTCCTGCAGCCCCACCGATGCCCTCCACGTCGGAGCCCTGGAGGGGCTGGAGGAGATCGGGGCGCTCCTCGCGGTCCTGCCACGTGAGCAGGTGGCCGAAGCCGCACGCAAGCAGCTGCGCAGAGTGGCCGTCGAGACGGGCCTGAACAAGTACCCGGAGATCAAGACGGTCCTGGACGCGCTGGAACGGGGCGAAGCTCCGCCCCCTCCGAGACAAACCGGCCCGCTCGCCCTGCGACTGCGCACGGTGATCGTTCAGGCGGACACCCACCGGGACGCTCCTCGCCGGTGGGCGGCGGAGAAGATGGTGCACGGGATCTGGGGCTCGCCCTACAGGTCCGTGTGTGAGAGCGCGAACATCCGCGGCCGCCTCGCTGTCGACTGGCGTACGGATCTGCACGCGGACCTGGGCAGCCCGCCATTGCCACCGGTACCCGACGATCGCTTCTGGGGGACCCTGCGCAACCCTGCCATCGACTCCAGCTGGCACGCGGCTCAATACGCCCAGGACCAGGGCCGACCGTAGGAAACTTCGGTTCCGTATGAGCGCTTTATCTGGCGGGCCCGCCAGATAAAGCGCTCGGCCACAGTGGGCATCGGTTTCGTGCGCGCGGTCGGCCGCCTTCGGCCGGCGTTGGTTGGAGAGTCACTGTCCGAACGGGTGGGCGCCCTCGGTGAGGGGTTACTGCCAGAAGACGGTCTCGATGACGATCTGGGGTTCGGCGGCGCGGCGTACGAAGGTGTAGCGCAGCCGGCCGCGGTGGCCCAGGGCGGCCCGGAGAACTCCTCGCTCACTCGCCGGGTCCGAGTTGACCGGCACGCTGGTGGATCGCGACCGCTTCCTCCAGGAGGGCCTTGTCCGGGTCCGTGGAGTGCGCGGCACGCTCTTCCAGGTCGCGGACGTACCGGTCGAGCTCGGGATCGCGGGCGAGGGCGTACTCGGCCCACCATCGGGCCAGGAACGCCGGGGCCGCGCCGATGTCGTAGGTGTCGGCCACCTTGGTCCGCCACCCGGCCTCGAAATCGGCAAGGAGGTCGGGAGCGTGCGCGGCGATCGCGGCGCGTAGGGCGGGAATGCTGCGCTCGGGCATCGGGGGAACACCGTAGGGGTGTCCCGGAGCGGTCGTCACGGTGGTCCCTTCAGGGGTCGGCCGCCCCCACGATAGTCCTCCGGCGCCCCTGTCGAGGCCGCGATGGGCACAGGGGCCGGGGGGAGAACAGCACTGCAGGGAACGGCCGCGCTCAGGGCGCGGACGGCGCGCCCGTGCGCCACGACCGGGTGCCGACCCGGCGGAGGGGGTGGTCGCCGCCGTGGCTGGTCGGCCATGGTGACTGCCGGCGGTCGGGCCACCGCCGTGGGGCGGCTTGCCTAGTGGAGGGTGCGGTGCGGGGCTGCCGTCTTCGCCACGCCAAAGCAGCTGAAGCAGGCGAGGCCGCTTGCCGGTGAGTCGTTTCGTGGGTCCGGGGTGCCCAGGAGTTCCAGGACGAGGGCGAGCTCCTTCCCGCCGATGGGGGCGGTTGGGGTGACGGGGGGTGTGCTTGCCATGGGCGCGTCCCTTCCGGTCACGGGCGGTGGGTTCTGACCTACTTCACTCCGTGTGGTTGGGGATGGCTACGCACGTTCGGATGACGTGTGGGGCGACGTCGGGTGGCAGCGGGTCGGCGGGCCGCGCGGCCGTCCGGCGCCTCCCCGTCTCCGACGTTCTGGACCTCTCGGACCGGCCCACCGCCCTCCGGCGGCTTGGCGTCTCGGGGGCGGCGCACAGCCGGCCGGTGTTCCTCCGGGACCGGATCGGCGACCGCCGGCCCGGCGACCGGCGACCCCGACGCCGTGCAGGCCGACTTCCAGACCCGGTACGGCAACTACCCCGACGCCGTCCGCGGCGCGACGGGCATGTTCGGCCCCTCCAACGAGGCCCCGGAAGACGCCCCCGCACTCGACCGGATCGCCGCGTACTTCGGCCGCACCCTCTGACCCTCCGAGCGGTCCCGTGGGTCCCACCTCCCCGTGGGACCCACGACCGCCGGGCAGCGGACGGCAGCGGGGCCGCCAGGACGGCCTACGGGCATCCCCCGGTGAATCGTCTGACCGGGGGATGCCCGTAGGCCGGTGCCGGCAGCGATGATGAAAGTGGTGCCGATCAAGGCAGCCGGTTGCGTCGAGTTCCTCGGGAGTCCTGCTGTGCTGATCGAAGCGTGTGTGAACGTCATCGCCCGCGAAGGGCTTCCGTTCCCCGCTCCGGTCCTCCGCGCCGTCACGTGCGGCCGGGGCGGGCACTCGAAGGACACGACCGAAATTGCGACGTCTGCTCCGTAACCTCTCTTCGTCCGGCCCGTCCGCGAGCCCCCGGGCGGCCCTGTACGCCCTGTGCGTCAGCTTCTTCATGATCTGCCTGGACGCCACCGTCGTGAACGTGGCGCTGCCTGACATCCGCACCTCGCTCGGTGCCTCGCTCAACGACGCCGTCTGGGTCAACAGCGCCTACGCCCTCTGCTACGCCGTTCCTCTGATTCTCGCGGGCAGGCTCGGCGACCGCTACGGGCCCAAGCGGCTCTTCCTGACCGGTCTGGCCGGATTCACCCTGGCCTCCGTGGCCTGTGCGCTCGCTCCGAACGCCCCGGTGCTCATCGCCACCCGGGCCGTCCAGGGCCTGGCCGCGGCGCTGATCGCGCCGCAGATCATGTCGCTGATCGTGCACCTGTTCCCCACTGAGCGGCGGGGACGGGCGCTGGGCGTGTTCGGTGCGGTCGGTGGCGCGGCCATGGCCGCCGGACCCCTGGTCGGCGGGCTGCTCGTGGCCGCGACCGGCTGGCGCGGCATCTTCCTGGTCAACCTCCCCGTCGGTGTCGCCGGGTGGATCGCCGCGTACCGCCTGCTGCCCGATTGGCGGCCGGCCAGGGAGCACCGTCTCGACCTGTGGGGCATCGTGCTCAGCGGACTGGGGCTGACCGCGCTGGTCTTCGGCGTACAGAGCGGCGAGGCCTACGACTGGGGCACCGTCGCCGGACCCGTCACGATCCCCTCGGTGCTGGCCTTCGGCGCCGTGTGCCTGACGGTGTTCGTGTGGTGGCAGCACCGCAACACGCGCGAGCCGCTCCTGCCCCTGAGGCTCTTCCGTGACCGCGCCTTCTCGGCCGCCGCCACGGCCGGCGGGGCCATGGGAGCCGCCATGATCGGCATGTTCCTGCCCCTGATGATCTACCTGCAGAGCAACCTCGGCTACAGCGTGTTGGCCGCGGGCGCCGCCACCGTCCCCATGTTCGCCCTGTCCTCACTGTGCGCCCGCCTGGCCGGCAAGCGGTCCGACACCACCAGCCCCCGCCTGCTCGCGGCCCTCGGCTTCCTGCTCCTGATCGTCGGGGTCGGCTCCCTGACCTTGCTGCTGCGCCCGGGCATCGGCCTGTGGACGCTCATGTTCCCGCTGCTCGTCACAGGCGTCGGGATCGGCCTGGTCTCCGCGCCGCTCGCCGGCATCGCCACCCGCGGACTGGAGCCTTCCCTGGTCGGCGCTGCGTCCGGGGTGTTCAACACCACCCGACAGCTCGGCGGAGCCCTCGGCAGCGCAGCCACCGGCGCGCTCCTCCAGGCCGACCTCGGCAACACCCCGACCAGCGCCACCCAGGCCGCCCTCGCCTTCCCCGTGGCAATGCTCCTGATCGGCCTCGCCTGCTGCGCCGTCGCCCGGCCTGCTCGTACGACGCGGACTGCCTGAGGACGTCGGTACCGCCACAGCAGCTCCCGCACTCCAGCCACCCCGTCTCAGGCGGGGCCGTCCTCTTCCATAGCCTTCCTCATCCGTTCCCGGCGTCCGGAAAAGGGGCGAAGGCCTCCGCGACGGTCGTGCCTTCCTGCCGTCCTGTCGTGCGGAGTGCGGGGGCCTCCTGGGGATTGGCGGGGGGTGGACATCAGCGCCCCCGACGAGCAGACCCTCACCGAGGTCGTCGAACGCCTCTCCCGCGCTGCTCCGCCCCGGCGCTCTCTACGTCGTGGACGACATGCTCCCGCAGGAGACTTGGCCGGACGACCACCAGCCGCGGGTAGACGCCTTCCTCGAGCGACTGCCCGACGTCCCCAACTTCCGCGCCACGCCGATGTCCTGGGCCTCCGGGCTGGTGGTCGCCACCCGCTTTTGAGGGTCTATCGTGCCGTCATGGCCCCTGATCTGATTCGTATCGTTTCGCGGGATTCCCCGATGGCACTCGCCCAGGTGGAGCGCGTCCGCGCCGAACTGGACGCGCTCCACCCGGACGTCAAGACGACGGTGCTTCCCGTGAAGACGACCGGCGACAAGTGGATGGGTGACCTCGCGCAAGTGGAGGGCAAGGGCGCCTTCACGAAGGAAGTCGACGCCGCGCTCCTCGCCGGTGAGGCCGATCTCGCCGTGCACTGCGTGAAGGACGTCCCCGCCGATCGGCCCCTCCCGGCCGGCACCGTGTTCGCGGCGTTCCTCAAGCGCGACGACATCCGGGACGCCCTGATCCATCCGGGCGGCCTCACCCTGGACGAGCTCCCGGCCGGCACTCGGATCGGCACCTCCTCCGTCCGCCGGATCGCCCAGCTCGCCGTCTCCCACCCGCACGTGGAGTGCGTTCCGATGCGCGGGAACGCGAACCGCCGCCTGGAGAAGCTGGGCGCCGGTGAGGCGGACGCGCTCCTCCTGGCCGTCGCCGGTCTGGAGCGGATCGGCCGGAGCGACCTCATCACCGAAGTCCTCTCCCCGGACCTGATGATGCCGCCCATCGGCGCCGGCGTCCTGGCTCTCCAGTGTCGCCAGGACAACACGGAGTTGATCGACCTCATCAGCGACCTCGGCGACCGCGACGCCTACCGGGAGACCGAGGCCGAGCGGATGTTTCTCCATGTCCTCCAAGGGCACTGCAACTCCCCGATCGCGGGGTACGCCCGGGTGGAGCGCGGCGGGGAGCTCTCGCTCCGGGCCACGGTGTTCTCCCCGGACGGGAAGGTCATGATCCACGCCCACGAGTGGGCGGGTCGCCTGGACCCTGCCACACTCGGCACCTCCGTGGCCGTCTCGTTGCTCCGCCAGGGCGCGCGCGAGCTGATCGACGGCATCCCGCACTGACCGCGCCGCGAGGGCGCGGACGGCGGACCCGTGGCTGCCTCGTTCGCGCCCTCGCCACCGTCCGTCTTTCGGGGCGCCGGGCGGCTCCACACCGCAGCGGGCGGGGATCCGTCGTCGGTGCGGGAGCGTACGCTCGGGCCAGCCCCTCTCCGTCCTGCTCTCAAGGACGCGGGACCCCGACCGGTTGTCGCACGGGTGTGGAGGTCGAGCTCAGCCGGACCGGGGAGCCGAGGACCACACGCCGAACCACTGCTCGGCGCCGAATTCCTCGAACCGCTCCACCTCGGTGAACCCCAGTTTCACCGCGAGACCTACCGAGCGGTCGTTGGCCACCTGAGTGCAGAGCACCACCGGCTCGCGGGGAAACGTGTCGGCGAACCAGCCGAGGGCCGCCGAGCACGCTTCAAAGGCATACCCGAGGCCCCAGGCCCGGGGCAGGAGCATGTAGCTGAGCTCGGCCTCCCCTGCACCAGGACGGACGTGCCCCGGACGCTTCGCGTCGCGCCGGTCGAGCGTGACGATGCCGATCATCGCCCCGTCGTGATCGGCCACGAAGACGCCGGGGCGCCGTCCGGGCACTTCAGGCAGTTCATTCTCAAGCTCAGCACGTGGTCGGGGGCCACCGAGGTACGTCCGCACCTCTGACGAGGCGAACAGGTCAACGAACGCCGCACGGTCCCGGCCCGCCGACTCGCGGAGCACGAGCCGCTCGGTCCGCAGCGGTGCGGGCGGCCACACAACGGGTCCAAGCTCAGCCATGGCGGCAATCTACAGACACGGCCCCATGGCCGCAGCATCAGGCCACGACATCACGTACAGCCTCGGTAATCCCGGGTATCCGGTCCGGCGTTGCGCCATTCGACCAGCGGGGACGTGCTGATCTGTTCCTGCTCCCGGTCCGGGCCGGCCCTGCGCAGGAACTCCTGGAGGTCATGCATCGGCGGGCGAGGCCGAGGATGGTCGAGCCGGTGTGCACGCGCCTCCCGGTCGACGGGCTTGCCGCGCGACGGGGTGTCCCTGCAGCCGCCCGTGTGCCCGCGAACCGCAGCCCGTCCGGTCCCGATCCCGTGCTCGACCAGGCACTTCGCGATGCGCTCCAGGCGTGCGTCGGGTTCGGGAAAATTCGAGGGCCGCATGACCGTCCATGGCTGGTGGGCAGTTGGGCGGGCCGCTCAGGGCAGGCCGGGGCCGGTGCTTTCGGGTGATGCAGTCGGCCGGGCTGAAGTACGTCCACAGGCGGTTCGAGGCCCGCAGTACGCGGAGGGCCTCGTGGTGGCCGCGGACCGCCGCCGCGTCTGCGCGGGGGAGACCGACTTGGTCGAGCCTGGGGTGGAGGAGGGCGTCCGAGTCGGCGCGGACCACGCCCGGTGCGACCTCCAGGCTGCCGGCGCCCCCGATGACCCCGACGACACCGCCGCGCTCGGTACCCGGCCGGGCGGGTCACCGCGGCGCCGGCCGGGGTTTGAGCTGATGAAGGGTGAAGCCGTTGCCTGCCGGATCCAGGGACTTGGTGCTCGCCTTGAACAGGTACTCGGCCCGTTCGTAGGACAGACGCCGACGGCCGGTGTCCGGGCAGAGATCCGCCGGCGCGGGTGTCCGGGCCGGTCCGGGTCGCCGGTCGGAGAGGAAGACCGGGCCCCGTGTCCGGCCGTCCAGGAGCCGGGGCAGGAGCGCGGCGGTACGGGAGCGCCAGCTCAACCAGCCGCGCCCCGTGCGTGCCCTGCGGTCGTCCAGGTCCAGGTCCTCGACGTCGAGTGCCAGGACGGCCTTCACACCGGCCGCCGACTCGTGCAGGAGGCTCCACAACGTCCGTTCGCGCAACGGTAGGTCACTGCGGCTGAAGAGCTCCTCGAACGGCGGGCGGGCCAACGCCCGGGAGCCGGCGCGGGGGCGGGTGTCGGCCCGGCGTTCCAGCCCCGCCGCGAGGTCGCCCAGCGAGGCCCAGGTGCCGAACGACCGGACGGCCGAACGGTGCCGGTTCCAGGTACTGGCCGCGGCCCCTCCCCAGGCGGTCGTGAACGTCCGCGACACCTGGTCGGCGGTGAGCGCAGCCAGCGGCAGCTGCCCGCCGAGGGCGAGGCACAGACGCCGCAGCGTCTGCCCGTAGGAGTGGAGCGTCGCGGCGTCCAGATCATCGCGGCCCAGGAAATCCTGCGCCGCCTGCGCGAGCGTCGGACGGGAGGGGACGCCGGTGGGCGTGATCGCCTCCGCACGCCGGCTCAGGAAGGCACGCTCAGACGCGTTGCCGGTGAGCGCCGCGGCCCGGTGGAACTCCAGCCGCGCCTCCTCCTTCCGGCCCAGGCGGAGCAGCAGATCCCCCCTGACGCTGGGCAGAAGGTGGTAGTCGCGCAGAGTCGCATCGGTGACCAGGGAATCGACCAGGTCGAGGCCCGCCTGCGGACCGTGGGCCATACCGAGTGCCACCGCCCGGTTGAGCTGCACGACCGGTGTCGGAAGCAGCCGGACCAAGGCCCCGTACAGCTCCGCGATCCGCGCCCAGTCGGTGTCCTCGGCGGTACGCGCCTGGGCATGGCTCACGGCGATCGCCGCCTGCAGCAGGTACGGCCCGGGTGTTCCACCGATTTCCCTGGCCCGCAGCATCGCGGTGAAGCCACGGTGGATGAGCAGCTGGTCCCAGCGGCCCCGGTTCTGCTCGTGCAGCGGGACGGGCTCGCCGGCCGGGTCGGTGCGCGCGGCCGAGCGCGAGGCCTGGATCTCCATCAGGGCGACCAGCGCGTGCGCCTCGGCCTCCTGAGGCGCCGACTCGGTCAGCAGCCTCCCCAGCCGCAGGGCTTCGAGACAGAGACCGGGCCGCATCAGATCGTCGCCGGAGGTCGCGGAGTACCCCTCGTTGAAGATCAGGTAGATGACCTCCAGCACGGAGGAGAGCCGCCCGGCGAGTTCTGCCGCGTCCGGCAGGTCGATCGGCACACGCCGCTCGGCCAGGGTCCGCTTGGCGGCGGCGAGACGGTGGGTGATCACCGTCTTGGTGACCAGGAAGGCCCGTGCGATCTCCTCGGCCGTCAGACCGCCGAGCAGACGCAGCGTCAGCGCGGCCCGGGCCTCGGCCGGCAGCACGGGATGGCAGGAGATGAGCATCAGCCGCAGGACGTCGTCCTGTTCGTGGTCCGGTTCGTGGTCCTGCTGCTGGTCGAGGCGGTGGGCGAGCTGCTCCTGTTTACGCGTCAGCCGCTCGGAGCGCCGGATGTGGTCGACGGCCCGTCGTCTGGCGGTGGTCGTCAGCCACGCGGCGGGGTTGTCGGGGACACCCGAGCCGGGCCACTGCTCCAGTGCGGCGACGAGCGCGTCCTGAGCCAGTTCCTCGGCGAGCCCGACGTCACGGACCATCCGTGTGAGTCCGGCGACGATCCTGGCGGATTCGAGCTTCCAGACCGCGTCGACGGTGCGGTGGACATCGGGCGTGGACACAGGCCCGATGACAGCACGGGCCCCGTGTCGCCGGCAAGCCGGGGCGCGCCTCGCCGTAGGCCGGGGGCGCGCCCCCCGGCCGCGGCGGCGGTGCGGCTCAGGGGCCGAAGACCTGCTGGACCACGCTCTCGCCGTCCCCGACGATCCTTCGGAAACGCCGGGCCAGCTCGATCGCCTCCTGCCTGGACCGGACCTCTATCAACGCGAAGCCGGCCACGGCCTCCTTGGCCTCGGCGAACGGCCCGTCCGTCACCGTGATCTCGTCACCGGCCGAGCGGACCAGGACACCTCCCGGCTCCAGGCCGCCGGTGGCCAGCAGCGAACCGGCGGCCGTCAACTCTTCGATGAACCGGCTCATCTCGGCGTAGAGCTTCTCGTCGGGGACGGTGGCGGAAGGCCTGGTCGTCATCAGATAGCGCACGGGGATCCCTCTTCTCGTTTCGTGTCGGGGCGCCGGAACGGTGAATCGCGGCGGTCCCCTGTTCACCCTCACGTCGAACGAGCCGATGTGACAGGGAATTCCATCATTCCCTGTCACATCGCTCCTTCGACGTGAAGGCAAGCACCGAACACGACGAACCGGAGGCACCCGATGACCACCCTCGACCACTGCACCCCCACCACGTCCACCGCGACGGGCACCCCGGCCGCCGCCCGGTCCACGACCCGCCGCCTGCTCACCGCCACGGTGGTGGCCTCACCGCTGTGGGCGGTCGTGGCCCTGACCCAGGCCGCCACCCGGGAAGGCTTCGACATCACCCGCCATCCCCTGAGCGCCCTGAGCAACGGCTCTCTCGGCTGGCTCCAGATCGCCAACTTCCTCGCGGTGGGCACCTTGCTCGTCCTCGGAGCGACCGGCTTGCGCCGGGCCCTGCACGGCACCCCCGGAAGCACCTGGGCGCCTCGACTGGTACGGGTGTCGGGCATCGGCATGATCGCGGCGGGCGTGTTCGTCATGGACCCGGCCGACGGCTTCCCGGTGGGTACCCCCTACGGAATGCCCACCGCACTCACCTGGCACAGCTACGCCCACTTCGCCGCCGGCGCGGTCACCTTCCTCTCGATGATCGCCGCCTGCTACGTCCTGGCCCGCCACTTCAGCCGTACCGCGCACCGCGGCTACGCCGCCCTCGCCCGTACGGGGGGTACCGCCCTCCTGCTCGGCAACGGTTGGTCGATGAGCGGCGGCAAGGCGGGCACCCTGACGCTGGCCGTGGGCGTCATGACCGCGATGTTCACGATCTCCCTGATCGCCGCCCGCTACCGCCGCAGCCACTGAGCTCACAAGGACATCGTCCCCAGTTCCCCGGCGATGCGTACGAAGGACCGGACCATCGGGTTGTCGTTGTCCGACCGCCAGACCAGGCCCCAGCGCATCTTCGGGGCGTCGTGGAGGGGGATGTAGGTGACGTCGGGCCGGACGTGGAAGCGGGTGACCTGGGAGGCGAAGGAGTGGACGGCCTCACCCGAGGCGATGATCATGAAGATCGAGTCCAGATCACTGGCGAAGCAGATGTTCCGCTCGACCGTCCGGCCGCTGGGCGTGTAGAAGGGCATGAACGCGTCCTCCCAGTAGTCCGGCTGCAGCGACTCCCCGCCGATCACACCGTGGTCGGCGAACACCTCCAGGGACACCGAGCGCCGGACCGCCAGCCGGTGGTCGGACGCCACGGCCGCCGCCCGGGGCTCCTCGAAGAGCACCGGGCCCACGGTGAGATCCGGTTCCTCCACGGGAAGCCACGCCAACAGCAGGTCCGCCTCACCCCTGCGCAGCGGCCCGAACGGATCGATGAAGCCGTTGTAGCGCAGCCGTATCCCGCACGTCGGATTCACGGAGCGGAACGCGTCCCAGAAGGGCCGCAGTTCCTGGACGTTGGAGACCAGCAGGTTGATCCGCAGGACGTCGGTCTTGCCCTGCGCGGTGAGTCGCGCCCGGTCCACGCTCGCTTTCAGCCCCCGGAAGACGGGGAGCAGGTCGTCGCGGAGCTGCTCGCCGACCGGTGTGAGCCGTACCTGGCGGCTGGTGCGTTCGAAGAGTTCGGCTCCGATCGACCGTTCCTGCTTCTTGATGGCCTGGCTGATCCGCGCCGCCGACACGTGCAGCCGTTCGGCCGTCCGTCCGAAGTGCAGCTCCTCCGACAAGGTCAGGAAGATCTCTATGTCGCGCAGTTCCACGCGCCCTCACGCTCTCGTTTGTCTACTGATTCCGGCCTGATCAGCGGCGCATGATCAGACGTTGACCGTCGGCTTGTCACCGGGCGTACACGGCGCGAACCGGCGGATCGCGACGGCGGCCGGTGCTTACAGGGACATCGTCCCGAGTGCGCGGGCGATGCGGACGAAGGACTGCACCATCGGGTTGTCGTTGTCCGAGCGCCAGACCAGCCCCCAGCGCAGGAGGGGCGTGTTGCGGACAGGGATGTACGTGACGTCGGGCCTGACGTAGAAGCGGGTCACCTGATTGCCCAGGAGGTGGATGACCTCCCCGTCGGCGACGAGCGTGTACAGCTCGTCCAGCGTCGTGACCAGGAACTTCCGTTCGATGGCACGGCCGCTGGGTGCGGTGAACGGAGCGAAGGCGTCCTCGAAGTAGTCGGGTTGCGGCCCGTCCGGCCCCACGATTCCGTGGTCCGCGAGCGCTTCCAGGGTCACCGACGAGCAGCCGACCAGCCGGTGTTCGTTGGCCACCAGGGCGACCCGGGACTCCTCGAAGAGCACCGGTCCCACGGTCAGATCCGGCTCTTCCACCGGGAGCCAGGAGAGCAGCAGGTCGACCTCACCTCGCCGCAGCGGGGCGAACGGGTCTATGTAGCCGTTGTGGCTCAGGCGCAGGCCCCACTGGGGGTGCCGTGAACGGAAGGCGTCCCAGAAGGGCCTCAGTTCGTGTCCGTTGGTGACCATGAGGCCGATCCGCAGGACGTCCGTCTTGCCCTGGGCGGTGAGCCGGGCCCGGTCCACGCTCTCCTTCAGGCTCCGGAACACAGGCCGCAGATCACCGAGCAGCTGTTCACCGACGGGCGTGAGCCGTACCTGGCGGCTGGTGCGTTCGAAGAGTTCGGCTCCGATCGACCGTTCCTGCTTCTTGATGGCCTGGCTGATTCGTGCCGCCGACACGTGCAGCCGTTCGGCCGTCCGTCCGAAGTGCAGCTCCTCCGACAAGGTCAGGAAGATCTCTATGTCGCGCAGCTCCACGCGCCCCCACGTCCCCGCATGTTCGTTAACCCCTGGCTTAACCGGCGTTGCATGATCAACCGTTGATGATCATCTTGTCCACAACGGATGCTCACTGCATGAACGTCGTCACTACCAAGGTGTCCCTGATCGTGGATGACGTGGACGCCTCCAGCCGGTTCTTCACCACTCATCTGGGCTTCCACGAAGCCGAGTCGGCGCAGGGGTACGTCTGCCTCCGCCGGGACGACACCTCCGCCGAGATCGCCCTGACCGAGCGGGACCCCGAGCAGTCGTCGCGGGCCTGGCGGGGGCAGGGGCTGGCCGATCTCGCAGTAACCCTGACCGTCACGGACCTCACCGCCGAGTACGAACGGCTGAGGCGCGAGGGAGCCGCTCTCGACGGCGGCATCCGCCGGGAGCCGTGGGGTGAGCGACTGCTTCGGCTCACCGATCCCAACGGCGTCGTGGTGCAGCTCACCGAATGGGTCCCGCCGGCCGGCGCCCCCGAACGCTCCTAGCCGAAGGGCCTTCCGGCGGCGCGGACTGCCGGCCCTGTGCCTCCTGCGGAGCCGCAAGGCCGAAGCGGCGGCCGAAGAGGACGAGACCGGGGGAGCCGCCGCCGGGCCCTGACGCACGACCACCCACCAGCGACAACGAGCTCAAGGAGAGCACCATGCAGAAGTTCGACACCCCCACCGCGCCGGCCGCCGTCCTGGAGCTCCCCGCAGGACGCATCCGGCTCGTCGCCGCCGACCGGACCGACACCACCGTCGAGGTCCTGCCCTCGGACGCCTCGAAGGCCCGAGACGTGCGCGCGGCGGAGCAGACCACCGTCACGTACGGCGACGGAGTCCTGCGGATCACGGCCCCCGCCGCGAACAACCAGCTCCTCGGCGACTCCGGATCCGTCGAGGTCACCGTCCACCTGCCCGCCGGCTCCCGCGTCGAGGCGAAGACGGCCGCCACCGAGTTCCACGGTGTCGGACGACTCGGCGACGTCGCCTACGAGGCCGCGCACGGCACGGTCGAACTCGCCGAGACCGCGGGCGCCCGCCTCGTGCTCCAGGCCGGAGACATCTCGGTCGGCCGCCTGGGCGGCTCCGCCCACATCGGTACCCGCAAGGGCGACATCCGCATCACCGAGGCCGTGACCGGCACGGTCACCCTGACCACGGAGCACGGCGAGATCTCCGTCGGCGCCGCCCCCGGCGTATCCGCCTCCCTGGACGCCGGCACCGGCCACGGCCGGATCCACAACGCGCTCGCCAACGCCGACGGCGGCGACGCCGGTCTGAAGATCCGCGCGACCACCTCCTACGGCGACATCACCGCCCGCAGCCTCTGACCCCGACCCAGCCAGACCCCACACCGCGACCGACGAAGGAACGACAACGATGAGCACCACACAGGACTACCAGGCCGCGGAGCGGCTGCTGCGCCGGATCGCCGTCCCGGGCGAGCTGGTGACCGGCGACAAGGTCAGGCCCCAGTGGACCGACGGCGGCGCCCGCTTCTGGTACGCGGTCGCCAACGGCGCCGGCAAGCGGTTCGTCCTGGTCGACCCGGTGGCCGGCACCCGCGAGCCCGCCTTCGACCACGCCCGGCTCGCCACCGCGCTCACCGCCGCCGCAGGGCAGCACACCGACCCCGAGGCCCTGCCGTTCACCGGCATCGCACTGCTCGGCAACGCCGTCGAGTTCGACGCGTTCGGCCGGTACTGGCGCTGCGACCTGGACCGGTACACCTGCGAGGAGGCCGAGTTCACGCCGCCGGGCAACCCGCTGGAGGTGACGTCACCCGACGGGAAGACCGCCGTCTTCCGCCACGGCCACGACCTGTGGGCCCGCTCGCTGTCCGACGGCAGCCAGTGGGCGCTGACCGCCGACGGCGCCCCCGGCCACCAGTACGGCACCGGCCCCGAATGCACGGCCAACAGCACCCTGCTGCGCAAGATCGGCCTCCCGTACCTGCCACCCGCGGTGGCCTGGTCGCCCGACTCGACCAAGGTCCTCGCCCACCGCACCGACGAGCGCGAAGTGCGCGAGACGCACCTGATCGAGGCCCGGCCCGCCGACGGCGGCGCGCCGCGTACGCACACCCAGCGCTTCGCCCACCCCGGCGACGAGCACGTGCCGCGGGCCGAACTGATCGTGCTGGACGTCGCCTCCGGCACGGTGGTCCGCGCACAGGCCGAGCCGCTGCTCATGCCCGTGATGTCGCCCATAGCCGCCCAGTGGGCGTGGTGGGCCGCGGACGGCTCGGCCGTGTACTACCTCGGCCGGCCCCGCGACCAGCGCACGCTCACCCTGTACCGGCTGGACCCCGCCACCGGCGAGGTCACCACAGTGATCGGCGAGACCGGCTCCACCCGGGTGGAGCCCAACCAGTGGGCGTACGAACCGCCGATCGTACGGGTGCTGACCGACGAGGTCCTGTGGTACTCGCAGCGGGACGGCTGGGGCCACCTGTACCGCTACGACCTGCGCACCGGCGCCCTGCTCGGGCAGGTCACCTCCGGGGAGTGGGCGGTGCGGCAGATCCTGCACGTCGACGAGGCCGAGCGAGCGGTGTACTTCACCGCCTCCGGCCTGGTCGAGGAGGACCCGTACCGGCGCACGGTGTGCCGGGCCGGACTCGACGGTTCCGGCTTCACCAGACTGACCGACGACGGCCTGGACCACGTCGCCACCCTGCCGGGCGACCGGGCCTACTTCATCGACTCCGCGTCCACGGTCGACACCCCGCCCGTGACGACGGTCCGCGACTGGACCGGGAAGGTGCTGGTCGAGCTGGAGCGCGCCGACGTCACCGGGCTCGCCGCCACCGGCTGGACGCCGCCGGAGCGGTTCCGCGTCAAGGCCGCCGACGGAGAGACGGACCTCTACGGGGTGCTGTACCGACCGCGGGGCTTCGACCCGACCCGCCGCTACCCGGTCATCGACAACGTCTACCCGGGCCCGCAGGTCACCCGCGTCACCCCCAGCTTCGACCCCGGCGGGATGGGCATCGACGCGGAACCCCTCGCCGCACTGGGCTTCGTCGTGGTGGCCCTGGACGGACGGGGCACCCCGGGGCGCAGCAAGGCCTTCCACGACGCCTCCTCCGGCCGCCTGGCCGACGCCGGCAACCTGGCCGACCACGTCGCCGCGCTGCGGCAGCTGGCCGAGACCCGGCCGTGGATGGACCCGGACCGGGTGGGCGTGTTCGGGCACTCAGGGGGCGGGTTCGCCGCGGCGCGGGCGATGCTGGACTTCCCCGCGGTCTTCAAGGCGGGGGTCGCCCTCGCCGGCTCGCACGACGCCCGCCACTTCAACGCCGGCTTCGTGGAGAGCTACGACGGCGCGGACAACCCCGAGGCCTGGGCCCGCACTTCCAGCGTGGACCTCGCCGACCGCCTGGAGGGCAGACTCCTGCTGATCCACGGCGAGATGGACGACCAGGTCCACCCCGAGCAGACGCTCCGCCTGGCCGACCGCCTCATCGCCGCCGGCAAGGACTTCGAGCTGTTCATCGTGCCGGGCGCCGAGCACACGTTCATCGACCACCTGGCCTACGTCCGCATCCGCTGCTGGGACTTCCTGGTGCGCGAGCTGATGGGCGAGCAGCCCCCCGCCCACCGCCCGGCACCGATCCCGATCGGCCCCGAGCTGCTCGCGGACCTGTTCGGCTGAACCGATCCGGCCCGGCCCTCACGGGCCGGGCCGGAGGCTCCTGCGGGGAGCTGGAGCGGGTCTCCCACGCCACGACGCCCGCTCACTCCCGGGAGAGCCAGGCCCCTCGCCATGCCTGGAGAGCCATGATCATGCGGATGGGGCGGGTTCCGTCGCTGGACGGCCGACGGTACGGAGCGGCCCGGCCCCTGGGGCGCAGTACCCCTTCTGACCACACCCCTGACGCAAACAACAGGGCTTCCGAACGCAACCTCGGGGGCCCTTACAGCCTCCCATTCACCATGGGAGCAAATCGACTCATCGGGCTCGACGCGGCCCGCGGCATCGCAGTCCTCGGCATGTTCGCGGTTCACGTCGGCCCGACCCCCCGTTTCTCCGGCGCCGGCTGGTTGCTCGTCGCTGCCGACGGCCGAGCCCCGGCCGTCTTCACGCTGATAGCGGGCTTCTCCCTTGCCCTGGCTCGCTCTCGTATCGCCGAAGAGCGCCCGCTGTGGACGACGTTGACCCGCTGCGCCGTCCTCGCCGCCCTCGGTCTGTGGCTCGCGGCTCTTTCCCCCGGGATCCTCGTCATCCTGGCCTTCTACGCCCTCTACTTCCTGGCCGCGGAGCCCTTCACCCGCCTCCGTACCCGCACGCTGATCGCGGTGGCCGGCGCGAGCATCGTGGTGGGCCCCGTGCTTTCCTACGTGCTGGGCAACGCGTTCGGCCTGCGCACCGGCGGGCGCGGCGCGACGCCCCTCCCGGGCGACCTCGCCGACTGGAGCGACGCCGGCCGGGCCCTTGGACAACTGACCCTGTCAGGCGCGTACCCCCTGCTCACCTACTTCCCGTACATCCTGGTCGGCATGGCCCTGGGCCGCCTCACCGACCTGCGCCGCACTCGCTCCGACCGGCTGCTGATCATCGGAGGGGCCGCGGCCGCCGTCATCGGGTACGGTCTGTCCTGGCTGGCCCTGCACCCCGGAGGGCGCCAAGGCCCGCTGCTCGACGCCGTCGCGCGCGAACACCGCTGGGCACTGGCTCACCCCGACCCGATCGCTGCCGTCCTCGAATCACAGTTCGGCGCGGTACCCAGCACCTCGTGGGACTGGCTGCTGCTCGCCACCCCGTACAGCCAGACCCCACTGGAAACCCTCGGCAACGCCGGCGTGGGGGCCCTGTTGATCGGACTGATGGTGGCGCTCGCCCGAACGCCGGTCGCGGCGAAGGCACTGGGTCCGGTCGCCGCCGTCGGCGCGATGGCCCTGTCCGTGTACGTGGTACACACACTCGCCCTCGTCATGCTCCCGGATGCCAGGAGCGACTGGGCGTCCCTCCTCTGGTACGTGGCGGCAGCTCTGCTGGGCTGCCTGACCTGGCAGTACGCATGGCGCGGCAGCCCCCTGCGGCGCGGCCCGTTGGAATGGGGCCTGCGCGCCCTGACCCGGCCCCGGAGCGCGGGCCGGGACGGGGCTGCTGTGAGTGGTTGAGCGGAGCCGGCGGTTGCGCGGGCAGGTACACGTCCGAACAGCCAGGCCCTTCGGGCGCGGCGCAGACGTCAAGGGACATTTGCACCTCCGTCACCGTGGCGGTGTAGGGAGCCAGACAGCCCCAGTCCCCCGGGCCGCCCGCGGGAGGCGGGCGGCCCGCGAGGCAGCACAGCCGGGCGGAAGGGGCAGTGCGTCTCAGACGATTGTGCGCGTCACCCTCTTCACGGCGAACCCACACGGTTGTGGTCATGACGTTCTACGGTGGCCGGTAGCACCCGCTGTCCTTGAAGGAGAAGCTCCGCAGCGTTGTTCAGCCTCCGGCTCCTCGTCCGATCCCATGGAGCCCGACCCCGCGTTCCTGAGTCCCTGCAGGTCGGCGAGGTCGTCGTGTATGTCATGTGTGTCGAAGGAGTGGAGCTCGTCGCGCGGACGACGACCAGGCAGGCGCGAAACAGGGATGCACGCCATGGGGATTTGGGTGTGCCGTCTGGGTCCAGGCCATGCGGCCACAGCCTGGTGAGGATTTCTGACTCATCAGCCAGGGTGTTCAAGGCGTCGTTGCCGCCGAGGTCAGCGTCCTGTCGGGCCGACGCTTCGGCACCTTCACGGTCCCCGATTCGTTTGTCGGATTCAGCTGCCGTCGGGACCGAGTAGGGCCGCGAGTTCGCGTGCTCCGCTGGTTCGGGGGTGGTGGGTCCGGAGCTCGGCGACCTCGGCTCGAGAGACCCGGGCGGCCTTGAGGAGTTCGGCGGCGGCCTGTTCGGGGTTGCCACGCTGGAACCAGGCACGACCGAGGTCGGTGTGCATACGGCCCTTGCGTTCGGCGGTGGCGAATTGGCCGGGGTGGAGGTTGCGCCCTGCCTCCAGGGCGCTTCCGGCGTCGCCGAGCGCCCAGTGGACGCCGACCGCGTAGAGGTCGATCGCGGCAGGCGTGATGGGGACCAGGCGTCGCCAAGTCGTCCACCTTCGAGGCGCGAGACGGTGAAGGCGGAGCAGCGCAGTCGCTTTCCCAGGTCCGCCTGGTGCCGGCCTCGGGCCTTGCGGCCCATTCGGACGAGGCCGCCGGCCTGCTGGTCGGCGGCGAGCGCCTGGGCGCGCCAGGTGGTCCACAGCGGGTCGGTGGTCACCGTTCCCCTCCGGCCAGAGGCGAGTGGCGGGTCTGCCGCCCCCACCATAGGGGCTGCGCCTCCTGCGTGTGGGGGCGTGTGCACAATCTGCAAGTGGGAAGCAGGATCTGCAATCCCCCTCTCGGCCGTGCGACCGTGTGGTCTTGTTGGTCACGCAAGGCAACGGCCTGAGACCGAAGCGTGAGGGGAGCACCGCATGAGCAAGGACAAGGGCGGAAGCAGCAGCGGCGGAGGCGGCGGGAGCCACGCGAAGCCGAACCCGCCGCTGTCGGGTGGCACCCCGCCGCCCGGGAACTCCGACGGGCAGGTCCCCAACCCGGGCTCCGGCACGGGCACCCGTAGGAAGTAGGACCACGATGCGTCTGGACGACCGCCGCGCGAGGCTGGCGGAGGCGATGGACGCCCAGGGACTGTGGCCGGCGGACTCCCCGTGGGTCCGCCGCGCCATCCTGGAGACCGTCCCCCGGCACGCCTTCGCCCCCGACTCCCTGTGGACGTGGGACGGCACGGCGTACGTGTCCGTCGACCGCGCCCTACAACCCGAGGCATGGGCCGACCTGGTCTACGCCGGGCCCTACGACTCCGCGATCACCCAGCTCGGTGACGGGCTTCCGACGTCGAGTCTGTCGTGCGTGTCCGTGGTCGCGGACATGCTCGACTCCCTGATCCTCGAACCCGGCCACCGCGTCCTGGAGGTCGGCGCGGGCATGGGCTGGAACGCGGGCCTCCTCGCGCACCGGGCCGGGCCGGGACGGGTGACCAGCGTGGAGGTCGACGCCGAACTGGTGGCGGGCGCGCGCCAGAGGATGAACGCGGCCGGGCTGGAGGCCGCCGTGGAACTCGGTGACGGGAACGCGGGCTGGGAGAAAGCCGCACCGTACGACCGGTTGATCGCCACCTACGCTGTCGAGACCGTGCCCTGGAGGTGGGTCGAACAGATGCGGCCCGGGGGCCGGATCGTCGCGCCGTGGGGCCGGCTCGGGCACGTGGCCCTGACCGTCGCCGAGGACGGCAGGTCCGCGACCGGTTGGGTCCAGGGGTTGGGGATGTTCATGCCCAGCCGCGGCGTCGACCAAGGTCGGGAGTTCCGGGCCGTCCAAGCGGACCATGGCACCCACCGCACGAGGCGAACCACACGCGAGGTGCGCCGGCTCGCGGAGAATCTGGGGCTGCTGTTCTCGTTGCGGGTCACCCACCCGGACATCCGCATCACCACCGGCGAGACCGAACACGGCTTCACCGCCCGGCTCCACGACGGCAGCCACTCCTGGGCCACCGTCACCGAACACGGTCCCGACGGGGCCACGGTGCGGGAGGGCGGCCCCCGGGACCTCTTCAGCGAAGCCGAAGCCGGCTGGGATCAATGGGAGCGGAACGGAGCGACCGAGCTCTACGACTTCGGTATGACGGTCACCCACGACCGGCAGGACGTCTGGGCGCGCACACCCGAATCCGGCGCCTACTGCCCGTGAGACCGTGCCGATCGCTATCTCCATGGATCCGTCGCCCGCGGTGGGGGAGGGGCTCGCGGGAGTCGTGCGCCTTCGGTGGCGCCCGTCATCGCCACGCGGCAGGGGGTGGTCAGCCTCGGGAGCCTCCTCGCTACGAGCGGGGAGGCTCCCGTCGGCATCCAGGGCCTGTGTGATGTCACGATCAGTCGGCGGCCTTCAGGAGGTCGCCGATCCAGATCATCGTGGCGCGAAGGTGGAGGCCCGCGAGGTAGCTGTCGGGTGACTTGTCGTAGCGGGTGGCGATCCCTCGCCCGGCCTTCAACTTGTTGATCAGGCGATCGACGGTGTTGCGTTCCTTATAGAGAGCGGCACTCCGATGCCTGGCTGTGGTGACCCCTCCCGAGTGGACCGCACACCGGTGGAGTCCACCGAGTGGACTCCATCGCGTCTGACAGCACCACCGTCCACTGGGTGCGCTCCGCTCGGTGGGCGTGCTGCGCAGGGCGTGACGGTCGAAGACAGGTGGCCGAGTAGCCGCCGGCTCAGGTGGTGAGCAGTTCGGTGATCTCACGGGCGAGCCCCGGCCCGAGCGAGCCCCAGCCGTCCTTGTAGCCGTACACGCTCCCCAGGGTGCGGGCGTCGTAGTCGCCGTTCAGGATGTCTATGTCGGTGGGGGTGATGAGCGACGGGTGGGGGACACCGACGGCGCCCGAGACCCTCAGCAACTCCCGGCGCAGGGTGCGCAGGTACATCGCGGTCCGGATGGCCTTCGAGGGCGCGTCGATGCCGCGCGCCAGCCACGGGTTCTGGGTGGCGATGCCGGTGGGGCACTTGTCGGTGTGGCACTTCTGGGCCTGGATGCAGCCTATGGACAGCATCGCCTCACGGCCCACGTTGATCATGTCGACGCCGAGGGCGAACGCGACGACGGCGTTCTCGGGCAGGCCGAGCTTGCCGGAGCCGATGAAGGTGATGTCGTCGGTCAGGCCCCGCTCGGCGAACACGCCGTAGACGCGGGAGAAGCCCACGCGGAACGGCAGGGACACCGAGTCGGCGAAGATCAGGGGAGCCGCCCCGGTGCCGCCCTCGCCACCGTCGACGGTCACGAAGTCGACCCCTCGCTCACCCCGCTCCATCAGCGTGGCGAGTTCCTCCCAGAAGTCCATTTCCCCGATGGCGCTCTTGATCCCGACCGGCAATCCGGTCTCCGCGGCGAGCAGTTCCACGAAGTCGAGCATCGAGTCCACGTCGTGGAACGCGGTGTGCCGCGACGGCGAAGCACAGTCCTCGCCCGCAGGAATTCCGCGGATCGCGGCGATCTCGTCGGTCACCTTCGCACCCGGCAGCATGCCGCCGAGCCCCGGCTTCGCGCCCTGCGAGAGCTTGATCTCGATCGCCTTGACGGGCGCGCCCGCGACCAGTGACGTGAGCTTGTCGAGGTTGAACGTCCCGTCCTCGTCGCGGCAGCCGAAGTACGACGTACCGATCTGGAGGACAAGGTCCCCGCCGTTGCGGTGGTAGGGCGACAGGCCGCCCTCGCCGGTGTTCTGCATCGTCCCGGCCAGCGCCGCGCCCTTGTTGAGCGCCGTGACGGCCGCGCCGGACAGCGAGCCGAAGCTCATCGCCGAGATGTTGACCACGCTCGCCGGGCGGAACGCCTTCGCGCGGCCGCGCGGTCCGCCGAGCACCTTGGCCGAGGGCAACGCCGCCTGCGGGTCGCTCGGATCGGGCAGCGCACCGGCGAACGTACGCTGCTTCACGTACGCATGGCCCTGTACGTGCTCGACGTCGTTGTCGGTGCCGAACCCGAAGTAGTTGTTCTCCCCCTTCGCCGACGCGTAGATCCAGCTGCGCTGGTCACGGCTGAAGGGACGCTCCTCGTCGTTGGACGTCACGATGTACTGCCGTAGCTCGGGGCCGATCGTCTCCAGCACATACCTGGCGTGTCCCACCAGGGGAAAGTTCCTCAGCAGCGCGTGCTTCTTCTGCACGAGGTCGCGGGCGGCCACCAGCGCCAACCCCGTGGCGGCTGCCGCACCTATCCTCCGGGCACGCATCACGATCGTTCCTCTCCTCGACTGGCCGAACCTCACGGTGACCGTCTACCCCGCGCCGCGGAAATGCCACGCGCTGACCGAGACCCGAGGGCACCGCCCCTGGGGGAGGGTCGCCGCGCGGCCAGTACGGGAGCGGGCCGCGCCGCGGGCGGGTCAGAGCGCCGAGTCGAGGTGCCCGAGGTGCTCGATGAGGTTCATGTTCTCGGCGTAGTCCACCGGGCAGTTGATGATCGACACGCCCGGGTCCGCCAGTGCCTCACGGAGCGTCGGCAGCAGGTCCCCGGCGGACTCGATGTGGTAGCCCTTCGCGCCGAAGCTGCGGGCGTACTGGACGATGTCCGGGTTGGTGAAGTCGGTGTTGGAGTTTACCCCGACCTCCAGGTCCATCTTCCACTTGATGAGCCCGTAGCCGTTGTCCTCCCAGATCAGCACGGTCAGCGGAATGTTCTCGCGGACCGCCGTCTCGATCTCCTGGGAGTGCATGAGGAAGGAACCGTCGCCGACCGCCGCCAGCACCTTCGTCCGCGGCCTGGCGAGCTGGACGGCGAGCGCGCCGGGCAGCGAGAAGCCCATGGTGGACAAGCCGTTGGATATCAGGCAGGTCTTCGGCGCGTACGTCGGGTAGAGCCGGGCCATCCACATCTTCAGCGCGCCGGTGTCGACCAGCACGATGTCGTCGCGACCGAGCGCGGCGCGGGTGTCGGCGACGACGCGCTGCGGGGCGAGCGGGTAGCGCTCGTCCGCGGCGCCCTGCTCGAGTTCCTTGGCCAACAGCGCGCGGGTGGCCATGGTGTCCTGGTCGTCGACGGTCCAGCGAAGGCCGCCGAGTTCGGTGGCGAGGGCGTCGAGGGAGGCCGAGATGTCGCCGATGATGCCGACGTCGACCGAGTAGCTGTCGTCCACCTCCGCCGGGACGCGATGGATGTGGATGATCTTCTTGTCACCGTCCGGGTTTATCCGGGACGGGTCGAACTCCTGGAGCTCGTAGCCGACGGCGATGACGACGTCGGCCTCCTCGAACCCGAAGTTGGTGTAGTCGCGCCGCATGAAGCCGAACGTGCCGGTCGCGCACGGGTGGTCGTCGGGCAGGACGCCCTTGCCGTGGAAGGTGGTCGCTGTCGACACGTCGAGTGCGGTGGCGAACGCCGTCAGCGACTCGGCGGCGCCGCCGCGCGCCGCGCCGTGTCCGGCGAGGATCACCGGCCGGCGGGCCTCCCGCAGCAGCTCCGCCGCTCGCTTGACCTGCTGCGGGGACGGTGCCTCGGGCTGCACGACGTTCCTGCGCAGCGGCCGCAGGTCCGAGCCGTCCGTCGCCGCGTCGACGTCCTCGGGCACGGCGAGGTAGACGGCTCCGGGCCGCTCGGACTCCGCGGTCTTGAACGCGCGCCGCACCATCTCGGGAATGGCCCGGGGAGCCGGGACCTCCGCCGACCACTTCGTGACCGGGGCGAACATGCTCACCAGGTCCACGAACTGGTGGGACTCCTTGTAGTTGCGCTCCTTGCCGACCTGCGCGGTAATCGCGACGACGGGCGTGCTGTTCGTCATGGCGTCGGCGACGCCCAGCATCAGGTTGATCGCGCCGGGCCCCAGCGTCGCGGACATCACACCCGCCGAGCCGGTGAGCCGGCCGTACATCTCCGCCATGAAGGACGCGGCCTGCTCGTGCCGGGTGAGGACGTAGCGGATCCTCTCCGAGCGGGCGAGGGCGTTGGTGAAACGGATGTTCTCCTCGCCGGGTACGCCGAACACCACCTCGACGCCCTCGTTCTCCAGGCAGCGAACCAGGAGTTCGGCCGCTCCGTCGGGGGTCTGCTTCCGGTGCTCGGCGTCGCTCACGCTGATCGTGTCCTCTCCTGGGTCTTGGCCGCGCCGATGGGCGGGCCGGTCAGCCGTCTACCCCGGCCGGCCGGCCGCACTCACGAGCGCACCCCGGACCGGAAGGAAGCAGGCCGCGCCCTCGCGATCGCACGGGCACCGGTCGAGCACGGCCTCGCCCATCGCAAGAACCGGCGGATCCTCACCAAGCCCCGCACCGACCCCGACCCCGCCCGCGCCACCCGCCTCCTGCGCGCTCTGCTCGTCCTGACGAACATCGAAGTCAACCGCTGACGGATGATCTTCCTCGATCCGCTCGACGACGTCGACGCGCAGCTCGGCCGTCCAAGGCTCGGCGCCGGTGAACTCCCGGGCTGCTTCGACGTCACCGGCCTCGACGGCCCGGAGGTAGCCGAAGGCGCTGATCGCAGTGCGCGGGTGGGCTTGATGGCGGTGCGGGATGGGCAGGGTTTCCCGTGTTCGCGGTGTCGCGTAGGTTCGGCGGGGGCCAGGATGAAGCACGCGATGGGGTGGGGTCCGGTCGTGGCCGTGGCCGCGGCGGGGTGGCTGGTGATCGTGGCGATCTCCGAGCTGCTGGCCCTGGTCGCGTACCACTGGATCAGTCCTGAGGCCGTCGTCCTTGTGTCATCGGGGCTGTTGGTGCTCGGGTCGATTCCAGTGGGCAACGCGATCCGTGAAGAGGCCCGGGGCAGGAAGGCGGCCGGGCGCGCCTGGTGGTTGCTGATGGCCAGTTGTGTATTGCTGCTGACCGGCCGGGTTCTGATGGCGCAGGAGCAGAGCCTGCACGACAGGGGCCGGCAGGTGGACGCGGTGGTGATCCGGCTCTGGGACGCGTCCGACGAGGCGTCCAGCCCTCTTGTCGACGTCCGCACCAGCGACGGCCAGGACCTGACGGGCATCGCGCGGCACACCCCGCTGCACGTCGGATCCCAGGTCACCCTGACCGTCGACCCGAAGGGCGTGGCCGCGCCCCGCATCGATGGGGCCTCCAGGCCATACAACCTGATCACCTGGATTCCCCTCGCGCTCACCGCCGGTGCTGCGTTGTTCAGCGCGCACACCGCGCGCGGCCTGCTGGAGGGACGCCGACGGCGTCGGGACCCGAGTGGCTGACGCTGTCGGTGGTCTCGGGAGAGCCCTTGTCCGGAGCATCGTCGCCCTGATTCGAGGACGTTCGACCAGGGGAGGAAGGGTCGGGGCCCGGAGGCAATTCCCGAGAGGGACCTCGGCCAGGGTCGCCGGGCAAACGTGTCAGCCCGCCGGGTGGGCGGCGTCGCGCCAGGAGCGGGGGCGGGGGATGCCTGCCGGTCGAGGAAGTCCTGCCGCGCGGTTGGGGTGCGGGACTGGCGGTCCGTTCACGTTGTGCTCCTGCGGCAGCAGTTCGCGCCCGCCGAGCATGTCGAGGACCACCGACAGGGTCTTGCCGATCACAGCGTTCGTAATGTTCACGTCGGTGATCACGTTCACGGCGCCTTCGCCGCAGGTCTCGGTGACGTGCGCGAGGAAGCCCGTCCAGCGGGTGTCGCCGCGGCGCGCGGACCGGGCCGTCACGTCTAGGGCGAGACGATCGCGGTGCCGGAGGGCGGAAGGCCGGCGGAGTCGGCCTCGCGTCGGCGTAGCCGCTCCTGCTCGTCGAGCCAGTGGTTCTGCAGGAAGATCTGCCGCAGGGCCTCGACCTGCTCGCGGCCGCTGCGGAGCGCGGGACGGTAGCACCGGCCGGACCGCCCCTCCCGACCCGTACCGCCACGAAATGGTCTACACGTCCGAGAACACCCGCTTCACCGCGATCCACACCCCCTGACACAGCCTCCCGGAGCGCCGCGCCGGGCTCTCGGCCCGCAGGGACGGCACCTGCGCTTACGGGGTGCTGGGGGCCGTGGCGCACAGCGCGTGGTCGATCAGGGCGCTGGCCGCGTTCTCCTGCTCCAGTATGTGCTCCATGGTGTCGCCTCGGGCCTCGGACATGGAGACCACAGCGCTTCGACGCCCGTCATCGGTGACGCCGTTGAGGGTGATGTAGCCGCCGTCCCCGCCCTCGTGGCTCCAGTAGGTTCCTCCACATCCCAGGGGGCGTTCGACCAGGCCGAGCCCGTATCGGCCCTTGGGCCACAGCTGTTGGACCTCTGCGCTCACGGGGACGGTCTGCTTCATCTTGGCCAGCTGTCGTGCCGGTAGCAGGCGGCCGTCGAGCAGTGCACGGAAGAATCGGTTCTCATCCCGAGTGGTCGTGACCCAGGAGAGGTTCGCGTAGTCCACCGGTATCTGGTCGGTGACATCCACCCGGGAACCGGGGCCGAAGAGCTGGTATGCCTCGACATGGGGCCGGGGCAGGGTGGGCGAGGTGCCCATCCACCGGGTCTGGTCGAGGCCCAGCGGTCGCAGGATGCGGTTCTTGATCTCTTGGTGAGCGGGGTGACCGGTGGCCTTCTCGATGATCATGTCGAGCAGGACGTAGCCGGTGTTCGAGTAAGGGCTGTCCCGTAAACGAGCTCTGTGAGCGGGACTCGGTTCAGGCATGTAGCTTCGTCGTCGGAGGTTTCGCTCGTGCTGTTCAGGCCCGGG